>NZ_JAUZVI010000014.1:0-115337 GCF_031844485.1 Nocardioides sp. AE5 | reverse complement strand
TGTCGGACCCTGCTGAGAGACTTCTGCCTGTGTCGAGCCCGCCGGTGTCGGCAAGTTGCACCTATGCCGAAATGTCGACATTTGATAGAATTGGAGTACACATGAGGAGCGCCATCCAACCTCCAACTAAACATGGCTCTTGCGGAGAGGTTGCTTGATGGCGTCCGCGGCTCTTCCGACTTGGGATCAGTTGATGATCCCGGTTCTCAAGGTCCTCGCTGACGGGCAAGTCCGCAGCCGTCGCCAGCTCTACGACGAGGTCGCGGCTGCTGAGCGGCTGAGCCACGAGCAGAAGGCAATCATCCTCGACTCCGGCCAGGCCAAGTACGAGAACCGCATCGGCTGGGCAGTGACTTACTTGGCGAAGGCCAAGGCGATCTACCGGCCGAGCCGAGGCCAGCAGTCCATCACCGACGTAGGGCGGGAGCTGCTGCACAAGTACCCGGACGGTCTGGTCGAACGCGACCTTCGGACCGTAGATGGCTACGAGAGCCCACGCGACCGTCGACAGGCGCGAAAGGTGCTCGCTGAAGCGGCGATCGAGGTCCCTGCGAGTGACCTCGATCCGATCGAGCAGGTCGAGACCGGCATCGCGCGCATCAACGACGGCGTCGCCACGGAGCTCATCCAGCGCCTGCACGAGCGCGAACCGGCCTTCTTCGAACAGGCAGTCGTCGACCTCGTCGTCGCGATGGGCTACGGCGGAGCCGACGCCAAGGCCACCCGGACGCAACTGTCCAACGACGGCGGCATCGACGGAATCATCGACCAGGACACGCTTGGCCTGAACCGGGTCTACATCCAAGCCAAGCGCTACGCCCCCGACAGTGCCGTCGGCAGGCCCGACATCCAGTCGTTCGTCGGGGCGCTTCACGGCCAGCAGGCGAACCAGGGGGTTTTCATTACCACCGGCCGCTTCAGCACGGGTGCGGTGGAGTACGCAGCAGGCGTTTCCACGCGGGTCGTGCTCATCGATGGGCAGCGCCTGGCCGACCTGATGATCCGCTACCGAGTTGGAGTGCAGGCCAAGCGCACGCTCCACATCGTTGAAGTAGACGAGGACTTTTTCGAATGACCAAGGAACAGCAGCGAGCCGAGCTCCACAAGATCATCTGGCGCATCGCCAACGACCTGCGCGGCAGCGTTGACGGCTGGGACTTCAAGTCCTACGTGCTCGGCATCCTCTTCTACCGATTCATCTCCGAGAACCTCACGGCGTACCTGAACAAGCTCGAGCAGGAGGCCGGCGACGCCGACTTCGACTACAGCAAGCTCAGCGACAAGGACGCCGAGTTCGGCCGAAAGGACACGGTCGACGAAAAGGGCTTCTACATCCTGCCGAGCGAGCTGTTTGAGAACGTCCGCAAGCGAGCGTCGCGCGACGAGAACCTCAACGAGACGCTCTCCCGCGTCTTCGCCAGCATCGAGGGTTCGGCAGTCGGGGCGGCGAGCGAGGACGACCTCAAGGGTCTCTTCCACGACCTCGACGTCAACAGCCCGAAGCTGGGCCCGACTGTGGCTAAGCGAAACGAGCGACTCGTCAAGCTGCTTGATGCGATCGGCGAACTCGACTTCGGCAACGGTGGCTTCACCGAGAACACCATCGACGCCTTCGGTGACGCCTACGAGTACCTCATGGGCATGTACGCCTCCAGCGCGGGAAAGTCGGGAGGCGAGTACTACACGCCGCAAGAAGTGTCCGAGCTCCTCGCCCGCATCACAGTCGTCGGCAAGACCCAGGTCAACAAGGTCTACGACCCGGCCGTCGGCTCGGGCTCGCTGCTGCTGAAGTTCGCCAAGGTCCTCGGCAAGGACAACGTCCGGCAAGGCTTCTACGGCCAGGAGATCAACCTGACCACCTACAACCTCGCGCGGATCAACATGTTCCTGCACGACATCAACTACGAGAAGTTCGACATCGCCCACGGCGACACGCTGACCGATCCAGCGCACTGGGACGACGAACCATTTGAAGCGATCGTGTCCAACCCGCCCTACTCGATCAAGTGGGAAGGCGACGCCAACCCGCTATTGATCAACGACCCTCGGTTCGCGCCCGCAGGCGTGCTTGCACCGAAGGGTTATGCCGACCTGGCGTTCACGATGCACATGCTCAACTGGCTGGCAGTCAACGGCACAGCGGCCATCGTTGAGTTCCCCGGAGTCATGTACCGAGGCGGCGCCGAGCAGAAGATCCGCAAGTACCTGATCGACAACAACTATGTCGACACTGTCATCCAGCTTCCGCCCGACTTGTTCTTCGGAACTGGAATCCAGACCTGCATCCTCGTGCTCAAGAAGTCGCGCAAGGACAGCTCGGTGCTCTTCATCAACGCCTCCGCCGAGTTCAAGCGCGTCGGCAACAAGAACAAGCTCCTGCCCGAGCACCAGCAGAAGATCCTCGACGAGTACACCAAGCGCGAAACGATCGAACATTTCAGCGCCGTCATCCCGACCGAGCAGATCGCTGAGAACAACTATAACCTCTCAGTGACCTCCTGGGTCGAGGCAGAGGACACCAGCGAGGCAGTCGACATCACTGAATTGAACGCGAGGATCGCCGGGATCGTGGCGAGGCAATCGGAACTCCGGACGCAGATTGACGCCCTCGTAGCGGACCTGGAGAGCGCATCGTGAGCAAGTTCGACGATTTGCTCTTAGAGCAATGCCCACATGGTGTTCCGTTCAAGCCTCTCGGCGATGTTGGAGAGTTCATCAGAGGCAACGGGCTTCAAAAGTCTGACCTAACGGACGCCGGTCATCCGGCGATCCACTACGGGCAGATCCATACCTTCTATGGCACCTGGGCGGATCGGACCAAGTCCTTCACTGATCCACTGAAAGCGGTTCGGTTGCGGCGAGCGAAGACAGGCGACCTCGTCATCGCCACCACAAGCGAGGATGACGACGCGGTTGCGAAGGCAACCGCTTGGCTCGGCGACGAAGAGGCCGCGGTGAGTGGCGATGCCTACATCTATCGACACCGACTTGATCCGCGTTACGTGGCCTACTTCTTCCAGACGGAGCAGTTCCATTCCCAAAAGCGGCGCGGCATCACGGGGACGAAGGTTCGCCGCATTTCGGGCGACGCACTGGCGAAGGTCAGAATTCCTGTGCCACCCCTCAGTGTGCAGCACGAGATCGTGAAGATGCTGGACGCGTTCGCGGAGCTTGAGGCGGAACTCGAGGCGGAACTCGAAGCCAGGCGCCGCCAGTATTCCCACTACCGGGACACTCTCCTTACCTTCTCTGACGCGGGCGTACCGAGGATCCCGCTAGGTGAGCTCGCGACGATTGTGCGAGGAGCCTCGCCGCGCCCGATTCAAGCGTTCCTGACGAGTGCCGAGAATGGTCTGCCATGGATCAAGATCGGAGACGTTCCTGCGGGTGACAAGTTCATCACCAAGACAGCGCAGTACGTCACCTCGGAAGGTGCCCAGAAGTCGCGGCGAGTGCGGCCGGGCGACTTCGTAATGTCCAACTCGATGAGCTTCGGCCGTCCGTACATCTCGAAGATCGAGGGCTGCATCCACGACGGTTGGCTGTCAATCAGCGACTTTGCCGATTCGTTCGTTCCCGACTTCCTCTATCACCTGCTGCGCTCCAAGTCGGTCCAGTCGGAGTTGGCGCGACGCGCTAGCAACGGGACCGTCCAGAATCTCAACGCGGACATCGTGAAGGCGGTGGCCGTACCGGTTCCGCCGCTTGCCGAGCAGGAGCGGATAGTCGAGATCCTTGACAAGTTCGAGGCCTTGGTAAACAGCCTCACGGACGGGCTCCCTGCGGAGCTTCAGGCGCGGCGGCAGCAGTACGAGTACTACCGGGACAAGTTGCTCACCTTCGAGGAGGTCGAAGCATGACCGAGCAGAAGGCGAGGCGCTACGAGACGATCGCGGTGTCGTCCGAGAGCACGGTCGTTGCGGAGTTCGTGTCTGACGCCGCGTCTGCGACCGCCTACCAGTCCGAAGCTGACCTGGAGCGCGAGCTGGTCAAGCTCCTCCAGGGGCAGGCGTATGACTACCTCCCGATCACGACTGAGGGGCAGCTTGTCGCGAACCTCCGTTCCCAGTTGGAAGCACTGAACGGAATCACGTTCAGCGATACCGAGTGGGAACGGTTTTTCAGCGAGAAGGTTGCCGGAGCCAACGATGGCATCGTCGAGAAGACCGTTCGTATCCAGGAGGACCACGTCCAGGTTCTGAAGCGGGACGACGGGACGACGAAGAACGTCCAGCTGATCGACAAGACCAACATCCACAACAACCGGCTGCAGGTCATCAACCAGTACGAGATCGGCCAAGGCGACGGTGGCGCTCGCCGCTCCAACCGTTACGACGTCACGATCCTCGTCAACGGACTCCCGCTCGTCCACGTCGAGCTCAAGCGACGAGGCGTCGACATCCGTGAGGCGTTCAACCAGATCGACCGCTACCAGCGCGACAGCTTCTGGGCAGGCTCGGGGCTCTTCGAGTACGTGCAGTTGTTTGTTATCAGCAACGGCACGCTGACGAAGTACTACTCCAACACCACACGCTTCCAGCACGTGAAGGAAGCCACCGGCGCCAAGCGCGGGAAGAAAACGTCGAACTCGTTCGAGTTCACCTCTTGGTGGGCCGATGCGGCGAACCGGCCGATCCAAGACCTGACGGGCTTCACGAAGACGTTCTTCGCTAAGCATTCGCTGCTGAACATCCTGACGAAGTACTGCGTGCTCACAGCTGACCGACTTCTGCTGGTGATGCGCCCGTATCAGATCGTGGCGACTGAGCGGGTGATCCAGAAGATCGAGATCGCCACGAACTACAAGCAGCTCGGCACCGTTGGCGCCGGTGGTTACGTCTGGCACACCACAGGATCGGGTAAGACGCTCACGTCGTTCAAGACCGCCCAGCTGGCGTCGCGGATGGCGAGCGTCGACAAGGTCCTGTTCGTCGTCGACCGCAAGGACCTCGACTACCAGACTATGCGCGAGTACGACCGCTTCGAGAAGGGAGCGGCCAACTCCAACACCTCGACCTCAGTGCTCAAGAAGCAGCTCGAGGACCCGAGCGCCAAAATCATCATCACCACGATCCAAAAGCTCGCGACGTTCATCAACGCCAACAAGGGCCACGCGATCTACGACGGCCACATCGTCCTAATCTTCGACGAATGCCACCGCTCGCAGTTCGGCGACATGCACACCGCGATCACCCGGTCATTCAAGCGGTACAACATCTTCGGCTTCACCGGTACGCCGATCTTCGCGGTCAACTCCTCCAGCGGCGGCAACCCGAACCTGCGGACCACCCCGCAGGCGTTCGGCTGCTACCAGCACGGCGACCCAGCAGCCTGCCCGTCGATTGATCACCAGACGGCGATCCACACCTACACGATCGTGGACGCGATCAACGACAAGAACGTCCTGCCGTTCCGCATCGACTACGTCAACACGGTCAAGGTGCCCGAGGGCATTGGTGACAAGCAGGTCAGCGCGATCGACACCGAGCGCGCGTTGCTCGACCCGGAGCGCCTCCGCCAGGTCACCGCGTACACGCTGGAGCACTTCGAGCAGAAGACCAAGCGCACGCAGGGCTACGACTACGCCGTGGTGGCCAACGTTGCCGACGTGGTCGGTAGCCGCAACAAGGTCTCCGAGCTCAAGCAGGCCAGCCGTGTGAAGGGCTTCAACGCCATCTTCGCCACCGCCTCGATCGAGGCCGCGAAGCGCTACTACCTGGAGTTCAAGAAGCAGCAGGCCGACCTCCTGCCTGACCAGCGTCTCAAGGTCGCCACGATCTTCTCCTACGCCGCGAACGAGGACGTCGGCGACGACTACCTTGATGAAGAAGGCTTCGAGACCAGCTCGCTCGACCAGTCCTCACGCGACTTCCTCGACGATGCGATCAAGGACTACAACAAACTCTTCGGCACCAGCTATGACACCTCGGCCGACAAGTTCCAGAACTACTACAAGGACCTGTCGCTTCGGCTGAAGAACCGCGAGCTCGACCTGGTCATCGTCGTCAATATGTTCCTGACCGGATTCGACGCCACCACGATGAACACGCTGTTCGTCGACAAGCGGCTCGTGAACCACGGCCTCATTCAGGCCTACTCACGCACCAACCGCATCCTCAACTCGGTCAAGACCTACGGCAACATCGTGTCCTTCCGCGACCTGGAGGAAGAGACCAACGACGCCATCGCCCTCTTCGGTAACAAGGACGCCCGCGGCATCGTGCTGCTCAAGCCCTATGGCGAGTACTACAACGAGTACGCCGAGAAGGCCACCGAGCTCCTCAAGAAGTTCCCGCTCGACGAACCGATCATCGGCGAGAGCGCGCAGAAGGAGTTCATCGCGCTCCTCGGCGCGATCCTGCGGCTGCAGAACATCCTGACCTCGTTCGACGACTTCGCAGGCAACGAGATCATCACCGCCCGCCAAATGCAGGACTACCGCAGCATCTACCTCAACCTCTACGCCGAGTTCCGCAAGGAAGGCGAGAGCGAGAAGGAAGCGATCAACGACGACGTCGTCTTCGAGATCGAGCTTATCAAGCAGGTCGAGATCAACGTCGACTACATCCTCATGCTCGTCGCCAAATGGCGCGACGCTCGAGGCAACGGCGCCGACAAGGAGATGTCCGCACTCATGGACATCCAGCGCTCCGTCGACTCCAGCCCGACCCTGCGCAACAAGAAAGACCTCATCCTCGACTTCGTCGACCGTGTCTCCGCATCGGGTGAGATCGATGAGGAGTGGCGCGTCTATATCCAAGCCCAGCGCACCGCCGAGCTCGAGGCGATCATCACCGACGAGAACCTCAAGCCAGACGAGACCCGAGCCTTCGTCGACCACGCCTTCCGCGACGGCTCCATCCCGACCACCGGCACCGCGATCACCAAGATCCTTCCGCCCGCGTCCCGCTTCTCCGCCGGTGGCAGCCACGGTGAGAAGAAAGCCCGCGTGCTCGACCGGCTCGGCGAGTTCTTCGATCGCTTCTTCGGGCTGAGCGCAGGATCGGGTGACTGATGGACGCAGGCGACGCTCGGCGCCAAGCGGTCGCCGAATGGCTGGAGGATAAGAAGCCCGACCTGGCCAGCACTTACCGTGCTGCAGTATCGATGCTGGGTGCGAAGCCTGATGCTGGTCACGAGCGGACAAGGATCTTGCTCATCTGCCACTCGATGCGAGAGGTCATGAACCGACTTCCAACCGCAGCCCTCCTTGGCAAGGGGGCTGCAAGTCAGGACGAGGTCGACGGTTACGTCCCCGCGTCAGTCCAGGTGCGCGCCCTCCCGCAACTACGGATCGATCACCCGGACATGGATCTGACTCAGGAAGCAGAGAACGTCCCTGTGCCGAAACCAGCAGCGATGGCGCTGTCGCGGCTCATCGATACGGCGAGCTACGAGGATCGACGCCGACTGAGCTCTCTCGCTGCCTTCCTCACAGATGATGGAAATCCCAAGGCGCCTGCCGTCAAGGAGTGGCGTGATCTGAGCGAATATTTCGTCCGGTGGGGTCATTTGCACGACAAGTTCGAGGCCGACTTGCCTACCGACGAGGAGCTCGCAGCGAAGATCGGAATCTTCGATGACCACGTCGATGCCATCAGATCGGCCTTCTTCGAGAGCAAGAGTCTTATCGAGGACATCCTGACCTCGGCAAACCGGAAGGCTGGAGAGGCCCAGTCATGAGCGACTACGCCGTACCGACGACCGCAGAGGTGGACGCAGCTGTCCGTCGCTTGACGAGCTATCAACTTCGCCGAGTGTTCTATGAAGGTCTCAAGAACCCGAACTGGGTGAAGCCCCTAGCTGACCTCAACGTCTTCACGAATCCGCCTGAGCCCGAGGCGACTGGCGACGGCTACATCAAGGATGTCTTCTGGCCGGAAGTCAGCTATCTGTTGAACGTGGCGGAGGAGGCGCCGGTCGATGTCATTGACGTCCTCCTCAGCCTCGAAGCTACGGCCAACTCATGGGTGCGCCGGGCAGCGTTCGTCATTGGCGCGAAGGTTCCGGCCGACCAGGCGGCGCGCCTGAAGCCCTTAGTCAAGGCGTGGTCCGAAGTGGGAGGGCTTGGTTGGCGGACAGACCCACGCGACCTGGTTTCTTTCGCCATCAACCTCATCGAAGGTGGCCAAAAGTATGGCGTCACGTTCGCCAACGTCTTGTTCCGTCCGCGTGATGCTGAGGACGACGCGCGAGATCCGGTCGTCGAACTCAAGTCGTATTGGTACTCCCAGGAACTCCCGCGCGTGGCGAACGCCCTTGGGACCGACGGGCTTAAGACCGTCCTTCCGTGGCTCAGTCAGTACGAGCGGATCAAGAAGTCCGTGGGCGACACCTTCGACCACAGCGGCTTTAGTCGTTCAACCGTCGCTGCACGAGGGGACGGACCTCGGGACATCGAAGATGCCCTGATCGACGCCGCGCGGGACTTGGCGAAGCGCGACTTCGGCACTGATCCCGACACGACGTGGCGACTCTTCGAGAGCAACGAAATTCTTATTGCGCAGCGCATCGCGATGTACTCGATGGCCCACGCGCTCGAAGAAGCCACTGACCCGGCCCTCGTGGCGAAGCTCGTTTCGATGGGTGGAGACCTGCTGGCCAAGCCGCTGTGTCGTGATCAGGGCGCGCGCCTTGAGTTCGTCGCGCTGGCAAAGTCGCTTGTCGCACGCTCAGCTGCCGACGTACTTGTCGAAGTGATCAACGAAGGACACTTCACTGCCGACTCGTCGGCACGCATTCGGAAGAACATGGCTGAACGCGGCGAAACGAACGAGTCGATCGATGAGTCACTTCAGCGCTGGGACGAGACCTGGCGGCACCAAGTGCTCGCGGGAATTGGGCGGGATCAGCTGCCTCCGGTGCTGCAAGCTCAGCTCGACGATCTCGACGCAACTCGCGGTGTCATCGAGCGTCCACTTGCGCCCGCATTCGAAATGACGTCCTGGACAGGGCCGAACAGCCCGCTCGACCAAGACGGCATGGCCGCCATGAGCCCGACTGAACTGCTTGCACACCTAGAGAGCTGGCACGACTCGGGTGATCGGTGGACTGCGGAACCATCGCACGAAGGCCAGGGCCGGGTCCTGAGCGCTGTGCTCACGGCGAACCCCCTTGCGCTCGGCGACGCAACCGGTTTCACTGAGCGACTGCGCCCGACCTACATCCGCGCTGTTCTGAGCGGATGGGAGGCCGCTTTTAAGGCGGACCTCGACCTTCCCTGGGGTGCTGTTATCGCAGCGGTTTCCTTCGTGGTCAACCACGGCTACGCGTCCGACTTCCCGGTCGAGGGGGGGCGCTTCGACGACGATGCGGACTTCCGGGAGGCCAAGCAAGCGGCAGTCGGAATCCTTGAAGAGTTCGCGAAGGTCAAGAGCAGTGACCGGATTCCGGCGGACGCTCTCACGCAGGTCGCGAATCTCCTCATCGAGACCTCAGAGGACGAAGTCGCATGGAACGACTACGCAAACTACGAGCTTTCGAACGAGTCTGGCATGGATCCGCTCACCACGTCGTTGAACTGGCAGTGGCCGAACATGGTTCGCGGACTCCTGCATCTTGTTACCCACGGACCCGAAGCCAGTTGGTACGCATCGGCCGCGGAGTCCCTGGAACGCGAACTTGGTCGAGAGGACCTGCGCGGCGCATCGCGGGCGGTGGTTGGGGAGGCCCTTGGGCGCCTTCACGACCGCGCCCCCGAATGGCTGGACATGCACTTCGAGACCTACTTCGGCTCGAAAGCGTCACTCGACCGCGGGCAGCAGATCGCGCTGACCACTGCGATCGCGATGCACTACTACCACCCGGCGCTGTACCAGCGTCTGAGCGGATCGATGATCGCCGCCCTCGGACAAGCCGATGAGATCGCCGTTGGGTGGGGCGATCAGGACACTCCGAAAGCCCGAATCGGCCAATGGGTAGTGCAGGCCATTATCCGAGGCCACGTCGATCAGGCAGACCCGCTTCGTGTGGCGTTCTATTCAGTTGCGCCTGCTGACGTGCGAGGGGACGCGATCGGCCACGTTGCATGGAGCTTCCTTCGGGCCGACAAGGTGGACGACGTGTTCCGGGACCGCCTCGCGGAACTTTGGGACGAGCGTGCTGCGCATGTCGCAGAACACGCCGAGGACAGCGCCGAACTCAAGGACTTCTACTGGTTTGTCACGTGTGGCAAGTTCGGGGCGGATTGGTGGTTGACCCGCCTCAAGCAAGCCATCTCGCTTGATCCAGAGCTCGAAACACACGGGATGATCGGCGAACAGTTGGTGGAAGCGGCACCTGCGCATCCGCAGGACGCACTCGAGGTCCTTCGACTCCTGCTGAAGCCCGCTGAAACGCACAACCGGGACCAATGGGATCTGACCCATCATGCGCTCGCTCCAGTACTTGCCGCAGCGATGGACGCGGGCGACGATCAGTTGACTCAGGACGCGATCGCACTTATGAACGAGATGGGCGAACGCGGCGAGGTGGATCTTGACCAGCGAGTGGCAGCACTACGTGCGACCGAGGCCCCGTAACTGCCCCTAGCGGTCTCGACCGTGAGTGTCCCGCAGCTGGACGCCTTCGGCCCGAAGGTAATTCAGCACCGACTTCGGTGAGAACCGGGTGCGCTCTGCGACACCGACCAGGGAGAGGCCCGATGCGTACAGCTCGATGACCCGGGCGATCTCCTCGGCAGTAGCAGGCTGGTTGCGCATGACGACCCCGTGCTCCTTCAGCCGGAGGGCCACTGTTTGCCGAGTGCAGCGAAATTCGGCCGCGAGCTCGTTGACGTTGGCGCCATTGAGGTAGCGGTCGGCCATCGCGGCAACCTGCTCAGGGGTCAGGCGATTTTGCCGTTGACGAAGAGGGCCTGTTCGTTCATGGTCAAGGGCAGGTTGAGCCGACGGGGAGGGCTCCCAGTCCCGCGCTAACAGAGGCGCCCAATTGTTTGTATCAACACTCGATAGGGCCACCCAAGGTTGCTTGTTCAAACTCCTGACGCGGGGAATGGGCGGCAGATTGAACAGCGGGCCCTTCGGGTGTTTCGTTCTCCAGCTCTGCAGTGATGACCGGACGGCTGGCCTCCAGAGCGTCGGCGAGGTCGCTGCGTTCGGGAATTGCCTGCATTGGTGAAGCGGGCTCGTCCGGGACGGTCTCGATGTAGATCTTGCTGAACCAGGCTTGGTTGTAGGTGCGGTGAAGGCCCGGCTCCAGCCCGCTGTACGCGTGGGTAGGGTGGCTGATCAGGTCGATCACGCGCTCCAACGTCGTCTCGGTGTCGACCCCGGCCGCTTCGAGGGTCTTGGGTTCGGATTCGAGGTTGGCGAGTTGTCTGGCGAGCGCGGCTTGCTTCTCGCGGGCGATGTCGGCGGGGCGGGCAGGGCGCTGGTTCTCCATGCGGCGTGTTCGGCCTCCCCGGCGGGGAGTGTCGAGTGGGTCGTCCAGGGGCGACGCAGGAGCGTCGACGCGACGTGGTGAGAGGTGGTTCCAACCGAGCGCTAGGACACCGGCTACAGGCATGGCGGCAGGTCAGGAACGGCGTCGCTCCCTGCGCAGGAGGGAGCGCAGAGTCTCGGCGTTCGCGTAGCCGACCCGTAGGGCGATCTCAGCGGAGGTGAGGTCCGTGGTTGCAGAGAGGTGCCGAGCTCGTTCGATGCGAAGCCGTTGGACGAAGCCGAGTGGAGTGAGGTTGAGCGCCGCACGGACTCGTCGTTCGAGGGTGCGCCGGCTGGTGCCGAGCGACTGCGCGACGATGGCGACGTTGAACGGTTCGTCCAGGCGGGCGCGCACGAAGCGTTCGAACTCGACGATGATCGGGTCCTCGTGCCGGAGTTGTTCGTAGGCGACGAAGGCCGCCTGCGACGGGCGCTCGTCGATGATGAGGAGCTTGGCGACATGTTGGGCCAGATCGGGGCTGATCGATCGCACGAGTGAGAGCGCGAGGTCGATGTGGGCGAAGGCGGCGCCGGCGGTGACGAGGTTCCCGTCGACCACGACCATGGTGTCGAGATCGAGGGCGACGGTCGGATAGCGCTTCAGGAACTCCGGCCCCAGGAACCAGCTGGTCGTCGCCCGCCGATGATGCATCCGTCCGGTCTCGGCGACGGCGAACACGCCGGTGCACGCCGCGGCGATCCGGGTGGTCGCGTCGTCGAGGCGCCCGAGTGAGGCGATGACGGAACGAGCATCTCGGCTCTGGAGGGCGTCGTGGGTCGCTGCGGCCGTGAGGGTACCAAGCGCAGGGACGACGACCACGTCGAACTCTGCGGACTCCGACAGCGGGTGGTCCACCGACAGGGTCATTGATGCCGTCGTGGTCACTCGCCGTTTCGGTCCGAGGATGGCGAGTTCGATCGGGTCGATCCGCGGGTCGACATCGGCGCGGGCTCCGTCGGCCACCCGCACGATGTCGATGACCGACGCGACCGCCGAACCGAAGCAGCCGTCGATCGCAACCAGTCCGATACGCATGGCGCGAACAATAGCAATACTGTCGTATGCGCCACTTCCCGCCGGCCCTCGCTCGTCATACGCTGAACTCGCATCACCAAGAAACCTCGACACGTAGGAGAACCCCTCATGGCCACACCCGCATCACTTCCGTATGCCTTCGTCGCCAAGATCGTCGCGGCCGATGGACAGCACGACGCGCTCGCCGAACTGCTCGCCGGCGCTGTCGCACTCGCCAACGAAGAAGTAGGAACGATTGTCTGGTTCGCGGTCAGGACCCACGCCGACACCTTCTGGATCTTCGATGCATTCCCCGACGAGGCCGCTCGCGACGCCCACGCCAACGGCGCCATCGTCGCAGCCCTGATGGCCAACCAGCACCTCCTCGGCGCAGCACCCGAGATCCTGGCGGCCGACGTCCTCGCGTCCAAGCTCCCGTAGTCCGCCAACGCACGAGACGATCGCGCCCCGCCGAGCCGTCGGACCCGACCGTCTCGACACCCGCATCACCTTGACGATCCCCGACAGGCCGATCACGAGGAGGTCAGGCAACACCAGGCGCAAGCTTGGAGCGGCACTGTTTCACCGGTGGTCATCGAGAGAGCCAGCGCTGGTCCATGGCAGCGAAACTGTGTCACCTTGCCCTTCGTCCCGCGAGGCGCCGTGGGCGGGTCGTGGTTGCGATCCGTTGCCTCGCCGGTCCCGTCGTCGTCGAAGACGTTTCTGGGTAGCCCAAGGCGGCTGAGTATCTCTGCATGCCGCGCGCCATCATCCAGTCGCTCTCTCGGCCCGTCGGATGATCGTCCGTACCGTCTCCACGTGGATCCCGTATGCCGGGGCGAGTTCCTTCTTGAACGCACCGTCGAGGTGGCGCTGGACAAGCTCATCCCGCTGATCGTCCGACAGGCGGACATGCTTCTGGCGCTGTGCCGTCGGACATGGCGTAGCCGAAGTGCGGCTGACCTGCGACTTCTTCTTTACGAGCATCCGCTCGGCGGCGGGACATGGATTGGATGGTTTCCTGTTAGTTCCACCGAAGGCGCAAGGCCCGGACGCTGCCCCATGGCAGAGGTCCGGGCCTCGTTCATTTCCAGGTGCTCACCGTCGGTTGTCATGCCGTCTGCTGTCACCACGTGACTGCAGACGACATCGTTGTTGGGGTAGGTCGCGGCCACCGGGGCGGGTGAGCCGGTACGCCGCGGATCGGCGTACGGGCGCCTCAGAGTGCCCAGCGCGGCTTGCGGCGCTCCAGGAACGCGGTCATCCCCTCACGTGCATCGTCGCTGGCGAAGAGGCTCGACGACTGGGCCGCCACCCGGTCCCGGTTCGCATCGAGATACGCCAGTACGTCGTGGGTGACGACGGCCTTCGACTCGCGCAGGCCCTGGGGGGAGCAGAGGCCCAGTTCGCCGGTGATCGTGGCGACGGACGCGTCGAGGGAGGCCGTGTCGCCGACCGCCTCGGAGACCAAGCCCATCGCGACGGCCGTGGCCGCGTCGAACTTCTCCCCGGTCAGGAAGTAGCGCTCCGCAGCGCGGGGGTGGACCCGCGGGAGCAGGGTCAGTGAGATCACCGAGGCAGCCAGTCCCAGGCGCGACTCGGTGAGCGCAAAGCTCGAGGAGTCGCTGGCGATGACGATGTCGCAGGCGCCGACCAGGCCCATGCCGCCCGCACGGACGTTGCCGTCGATGCGCCCGATCACCGGCTTCGGCAGGGCGACGATCGCGCGGAGCAGGTCGATCAACTGGTCCGCGCGCTCGCGGGCCGGGTCGAGGCTGGAGGAAGAGGTCGCCTCGGAGAGGTCCGCCCCGGCGCAGAAGGTGTTGCCGGTGTGGGTCAGTACGACGGAGCGCACCGCGTCGTCCGCAGCGGCAGCGGCCAGGGCTGCGTGCAACTCGGTGACGAGCTGGTTGGAAAGCGCGTTGCGGTTGTGCGGGGAGTCGAGCGCGATGGTGGTGACGCCATCCGTGGTGGTCACGGCGACCCGTGGTCCGGTGGGTGCGGTGGTGGTCATCGAGGGCTCCTCCGTCGTTGCTGCTGTGCTCGGGTCGACCAAGCGCGCGAAGTGACCATTGTGGCCCCGTCAACAGGAAAGCGCGACCTGCCACGCCACCCACGAGGAACGTGATTAGCACATTGGTTGCGCAATGCACAAGACACGTCCGGGTGGTCAGAAATGACCCGTAACGAACCACCTCCCGTGCGGTTCATCGGAGTCAAGGCGTGTCGACCCCCGAGCGCGCCCGAGAGTTGGAGGACGACGGTGACCACACCGGCCACAGCATCACCCCAGCCAGCATCATCCGCACCAGGATCCGGTACGCCGGGTGCGCACCGGCGCGAGCCCCGTCCCCGCAAGCTGGGGTCGATCCTGATCACTGCCGCACTGGGCGCCACCGGACTTGTCTTCCTGTCCGGCTCCACGGCCACTGCTGCCGTCTCACTGCCGGTCAACGGCAGCACCGTCTCCGGCAACGTCGCCGTGGTGGAGGCGACCGGAGCCACCAGCAACTGTCTCTCCACCCCGGGCAACCTGAGCTCGCGGATCCGGATCACCCGGGTCGCCGACGGCGCCGTCGTGCACACCGCCAGCCGCACCGGCACCGGATCGCTGAGCACCACCTGGGCAAGCCTGGGCGAGCCGCGGGGGCAGTACCGCGTCGAGTCGTTCGCCAACCGCGGCCAGGCCTCCGGCTTCCTCAACCTCAGTTGCACCACCCAGGCGGAGGCCAAGCTCTCCGAGGTCCTGGTGCTGCTCGACAATGGCGCCGACGTCGCCGTGACGCTGCCGTCCTCCGTGGTCACCGGTGAAGAACTGCCGGTCAGCGTGCAGACCAGCGTGGTCGGCACCGGCGTCGCCGGCCAGCCGCTCGGCGGCCGTGCGGTCACCATCGACGTCCCGGGTGTGGGCCAGGTGGAGGTCGAGACCGACGCCGAGGGCCGGGCCAGCACCACGCTGGACCTCCCCGACCTCCCGGCGGGCCCACTCGCCGTCTCCGCCACCGTGGCCACCGACCCGGCGTACACGGGCCGCGCCAACGGCGCCAGCACCACGCTGGACCGGCGCACCACGCAGGTCTTCTACCGCGGCGACACCCGGCAGCAGCCCGGGCGCACCGCCCGGATCAGTGGCCAGCTGGTCGATGTCACCCCCGGCAGCGACCGCTTCGGCGCCCCGATCGCGCAGCGGCCACTGGTCCTCGGCTTCGAGGGTGATGCCGCCGAGGTGGAGACCAACGCGACCGGACGCGCCCTGCGCTCCGTCCAGGTGAGCGGCGCCAGTCGCACCGTCGAGGCCTCCGCCTCCTTTGCCGGTGACCAGGTGTACGCCGCCAGCGCGGACACCGTCCACTTCTTCGTCGGCGACGACGCGGCCGACCCCGCCCCGGTCGAGCACGGCACGGTGGGCGGCAACACCCGCGGCCTGGCCAGCCTGCTCAACGGCCTCGGTGGCCTGCTCGGCAACACGATCACCGAGGTGCTCGGTGGCGTACAGACCGGCCTGACCGACGGAGTGCAGACGATCGATGACCTGCTGGCCGCCCTCGGCGCCAGTGGTACGCCGCTCACCGACGTGCTGCACCTGCTCGACGACGCGGCCCTGGTCGGAGTCCTCGACGACCTGCTCGGCACTCTGACCACCGAGGTCGGCACCATCGGCGACCCGGTGGACGCCGTGATCGACGGCCTGCTCGGCCGACTCACCGGCCTGCCCGGACTGGGCGGCTACATCGAGACCGCCACCTTCGACTGGCGCGCTGTCCACGTCGCCGCCGACGGCACCCGCGAAGCGCGGCAGTTCCGTGCCCTGATCGGGGTGCCGGAACCGCTGGACGTCACCGGTGACGGTGTGCCCGACGTGTTGGCGAACCTCACCCTGGCCTCCGGGGTCGGCTCGCTCGGCTTCAGCAACGTCGACAACCCGATCGAACTGGCCCTCGACCCGAGTGGCGAGATCACCTCGGTGGTGCCCCGTCTCGAGATCGCTCGGCTCCCCGGGGCCCCGGCAGACCTGCCGCTGAGCCTGCAGGCGATCCTGACCCTTCCCGGCAGTGACCAGGAATACCGCTTCGGCTACGACACCCGGGAGAGCAACGCTCCCGCGGGATTCCGGGCAGATGTGGTCCTCGCCGACGGTGGCGCCGGGCTGCAGATCGCCTCCCGCGGTGACGATCCGCTCACCGTGACCGGAGCGCTGGTCGCCTCCGCGACCTCGATCGAGAACCAGCCGACCGGCGGTCCAGCACAGCCGAACGGGCTGGACGACGACCCGCTCGCCACGGACCTGGCTCCGGCCGAGCAGCGCTTCGGGGTCTCGTTCAGCACCGCCCCGGGCTCTGCCCGGCTGGTCATCGACCTGGGCGCCGGGGCCAGCGGCCAGAACCTGGCCGCCACCCTGCAGACCGATCAGCCGACCCAGATCGGGATCGAGTTGGCCGACGACTCGGGCGCAGGCGATCTCTTCCTGGCCGACGGTGTCCTGGACTCGGTGGACGGCACCCTCGCCGTCTCCCTGGCCGGAGACCCCGACGGCGGCCTCGCCGCAGAAGTGCGCGGAGACCAGGGGATGGACGCGCTCTCGCTGCGTGCCCGCTCCTACGACCAGGGCCGGATCGTCGACGACATCCAGCTCGGCCTGACCGACGTGCCCGACACCATCACCTTCAGCCTCGGTGCCGATGGCACCGGCGAGCTGACCACCAGCGGAGCGATCGGGATCTTCGAGGCCGGCTATGGCACCGGACGGGAGATCGCCCTGCTCGACGATCCGGCGTATGTGCGCCTGCTCAGCGACGAGGACACCCAGTCCATCGCCTTGCGGTTGCCGGGCTTCGAGGGGATGGCGCTGCATCTGGCCGACACGGTCGGACTGGACCTGACCATGGCGCCGACCCCGCTGCGGGTCCTCGTCGACCAGGACGGCCTGGAGCTGGACGCCAGCATCCTGGACGCGCCACACGTGCTGGGACTCTCCCTGTCGCCCGACGGTGAGATCGAGGTCCGCGGCTCCGCGGAGATCGGCCTGGTCACGGTCAGTGCCCGCAACGCGGAGGGCCTCTTCAGCGGTGCCACCGACGTCGACCTGCGGCTCGAGGACGTCCCGGCGCTGCTCGCGGTGGGGCTCGAGGGCGAGAGCGTCGTCTTCGACACCGGTGGTGACGCGGTCGGGTTGCTCGAGTTGTTCGCGCACTCCGGTGAACCGCTTGCGCTCCCCGGGGACGGTGACGGCCTGGTGCTGCAGACCGGGCCCGACTCGCTGGCCCTGGCCGGGCGGGTGAGTGGCCTGCGCACGATCGAGGCGGCTCTGGGTTCCACGCCGGACCTGCTGCTGGACACGGTGGCCGGAGAGGTCTTCACGATCGTGCTCCGCGAGGTCGACGCCAATGGTGCGGTGACCAGCAACGCGACCGCGACCCTGGACCACCTGGTCCCGGACCTGCGGCTGCGCCTGGTCGACGATGGCGCCGGCGCGATGGTGCTGGACTATTCCGCATCGGAGCCGACGAACAGCCTCAGCTTCGACTTCGACGGACTCGCAGGCTCGATCTCCGGGCCGCTGCCCGCCGAGTTGCTGGTCTGTTTCGCTGGGGACGAGGCGTGCCTGCCAGACCTGGGGATCACCAACCCGGACCTTGGCTCGATCCGGTTCGCGGCCAGCGAGTTCACCACCATCAATCTCTCGGACCCGTCGATGGGCCTCTCTGCCCAGGGCCTGCGCGCCCGGGTGCTGGAGCTGACCGGCAGCCTGGACATCGACAACGGTGGCGACGTCTATCTCAACACCGCGGAGTTCGGTGGCGAGTGCGGCTGGGACGGGTGCCGTTATCCGTTGCAGGGCGGCAAGATCAACGTCGAACTCGGCTCCGCCTCCCTGCTCTTCGAGCCGGGCAACGGATTCGACGCCTATGACGCCCTCACCCACCTGCGGGTCGACAAGCTCTTCGGCCAGCCGATCGGGGTGAGTGGCACCGGGGGCACCGGTCAGGTGGTCTGTGTCGGCGCCACCAAGCTCGACGTATCGGTGAGCGTCATCGGGTTGCCGATCACGCTCTCGATCAAGGACGCGATCTGCAACGTGTCCAACCGGACGCCGCGTCCGGCCGAGCCGGCGAACGGGGGCTGATGGTCTCCGGTTGACACCTGTGGCGGCCGCCTGTCTCCGGACAGGCGGCCGTCGGCGTGTTGCCGGGTGCCGGCCTCCCGCTCGTTCCAGAAGTATGTGATACTCCCTGTCACACATAAGTCAGGAGATGTTGTGCCCCACATCGAACTCGTCCACGACCGCGCCGGTTCCGGTGCACCGATCGTCCTGCTCCACGGGATCGGCCACCGCCGCGCCGCTTGGGCACCGGTCTTCGACCGCCTGGCCCGCACGCACGACGTGATCGCCCCGGACCTGGCCGGCTTCGGCGAATCCGCGCCCTACCCCAAGGGCACGGCGTACAACATGGAGAACGCCTGCGCCGACCTGGCCGCCAACTTCGCGGCATGGGGGATCGAGAAGCCGCACGTGGTGGGCAACTCCCTGGGCGGCGCGATCGCGCTCGAACTGGGTGCCCGCGGCCTGGTCTCCTCGGTGACCGCGCTCAGCCCGGCTGGCTTCTTCGGCCCGGTGGACCGGTTCCAGGCGCTGATCCCGCTCGGACTGATGCGGCTGCTGGCCCAGGTCACCCCGGAGCGCGTGCTCGAGGTGATCGCCGGCCACGAGGTGGGACGCCGGCTGATCGGCTCGATGCTCTATGCGCACCCCGAGCGGGCCACCGCGGAGGCGACGTATGGCGACTCGCTGGCGCTGAAGCATGCCCGCGGATTCACCCAGACCGCCCGCTCCGGGATCACCTACGTCTTCGACGCCGACGTCCCGGTGCCGACCACGATCGCCTGGGGCACCAAGGACCGGCTGTTGCCCTACCGGCAGGCCCGCACCGCGCGCAAGCGGCTGCCCGAGGCACACCACGTGGCGCTCGTTGGCGCTGGCCACGTGCCGATGATGGACGCCGCGGGCACCATCGTCGACATCATCAACGAGACCGTCGCCCGCAGCGCCAGCAGCGCCAGCAGCGCCAGCGTCGCCCCGGGAGGCCAGGAGAGCGTCGCCTGATCGGCGTTCCGGGCTCGGAGTCGTGGCTCAGGCGCCGAGCAGCACGATCCCGGTGACGACGAGTCCGACGGCCTTGACCACCTCGAGCCCGATGTAGGCCAGGTGGCCCTTCGACCCGGGTGCGTCCTCCCCGGCCAGCACCAGGTTCGTACGCCGGGTCAGCGCCGGGCGGACCACGGCGACCTGGACCAGCAGGACCAGGATCGTTGCCCCGGAGGCCAGCCAGGCATCGGTCGCGGCATCGGCCAGCAGCAGCGCCACGATGATGCCGGCGGCCAGCAGCAGTTCGACGATGTTGAGGGCGCGGAAGACGAGCCGCCCGATGCCGAGCCCCAGGGGAATGGTGATCCCCGGCGCGCGGAACTTCAGCGGCGCCTCGAGGAACGATATGGCCAGGACCATGCCCAGCCAGACGAACGTGAGCGCGACAGCGGTGGCGAGTCCGGTGGTCATGGGGGCAGGTTAGACCGTGCTGCCGGTAGGTTCGCGCGCAGATGCACCCGATCGGCCCCGGGACAGCGGATTCCAGGGCCGATCGGGTGCACATGCACCGGTCCATTCGAGTACGCCGGCACGACCGGCATGGTCTCGGCCCATGGCGATCACCCTGCGTCCCTTCACCGCCGCGGACCTGCCCTGCTGGCCGGTGGCGACTCGCCCTTCGACGACTGGGGCCCGGCCCAGCGGGTCGAGGTGCCGCAGCACCGCCTGGACACACCGGGCGGACTGGTCATCGTCGACGAACGCGAGACCGTGCTCGGAACGGTCAGTTGGGTCTTCGCCCAGTGGGGACCCAACGCAGCCTCGCGCAACCCGATCATCGGGATCTGGCTGCGCCGTGAAGCGCGTGGCCGCGGCGTCGGGACCGAGACGCAGCGGCAACTGGTGGACCTGCACTTCCGCCACACCACGGCCAACCGGGTCGAGGTGCACACCGACGTGGAGAACGTCGCCGAACAGCGGGCGCTGGCCCGGGCCGGGTTCACCTCCGAGGACATCATCCGCGGCGCCCAGTGGCGCGACGGCGCCTTCCACGACGGCTTCCTGTTCAGCATCCTGCGCGCCGAATGGGCGGCCTAGAGGCAACCTTTCCGTACGGCTCGGAGCACCTGTCCGCCGCGAGCGAATTGTCGGCAGTGCTCCTCACCGTTGACGACATGACTGATCAATCCGCAGCGTCGCTCCGTCTGTTCCCGTTCGAGATTTGCAATCTCGCCACGTGGTCGTTGACGTCCGGGGCACAGGAACCACGCAAGCAACAGCGGAGGCTGGGATTCATCGCGTCCTCATTCGCTACCAAGGAGACCTGGATGAAGTTGTCATCCTCGTAGCCGACGACCTCGGCGTACTGTTCATGAAGTTCCGTGTAGCCACCCGCACCTGCAGCGAACTCGACCGAGAGATTCGAGCCAAGCAGACCGGCTGATCGCCTGCTCCTGCTCAGATCCAGCGGCTGAACCACATCCGGTCCAGCCACTCGGAGCGAGTCAGCAGTTCGTTGGTCCAGATCGGCCAGAACCAGGCGAAGTTCAGGAGCACCAGCACCACGAACGATCCACACACGATGGTCCCGACCGTACGCCGCAGCGTGGGGCCCCGGTCCGGTCCGAGGATGTGGCCCATCACCAGGCAGAGCGCCACCACGGTGAAGGGCAGGATGGCCGAGGCATAGAAGCTGAAGATCGGGCGCAGGTCGGAGAACTCCCATGGCAGCCACATCGCCAGCGCCCCCACGACAGGGATGCCGAAGCGCCAGTCGCGGCGACCCACCCAGGCGAACCCGGCATAGATCAGCGCCAGCGCCCCGCCCCACCACAGGATCGGGGTGCCGATCAGCAGCACCTGGCGCAGGCAGGTGCTGTCCGCGGCGGCGGTGCACCCCTGCTCGCCGGGGGCGATGTCGTTCTCCACGTTCACCCCGACCGGGCGGTTGATCAGCAGCCAACCCTCGGGCTGGGACTGATAGGTGTGCTCGGAGCAGTTCAGGAAGTTGGTGTGGAACGTGTACACGTCGTGGTGGTAGTGGATCAGCGAGCGCAGTGACTGGGTGAACTCGCCGAAGCCGCTGGCGTCCGGCTCGGTGGCCGTCGACCACTGGAGCCGGTCGTCGGTGGTGGCGTTGCAGTTGGCATCCATCGAGACGAAGCGCGCATACTGCGACGCGGAGAAGGCCTCCTCATACTTCTCCGCGTGGATCAGCCAGCCGGTCCACGACGCCGTGTAGACCAGCCCGGCGACTACGACCAGGTGGACGAACGCCGGGATGCCGTCGACG
The DNA here is from genome assembly GCF_031844485.1 of Nocardioides sp. AE5. Lineage (NCBI taxonomy): Bacteria > Bacillati > Actinomycetota > Actinomycetes > Propionibacteriales > Nocardioidaceae > Nocardioides > Nocardioides sp. AE5. The sequence continues at coordinate 93,525 of NZ_JAUZVI010000014.1, read as the reverse complement.
ATCGCCGAGCGCATCATCGGGATCCGGGCCCCGATGGCACGCCGGGCGCCCATCTCCCAGGCCCAGGCCAGGATCCCGAACGCAGCCAGTGCATAGAGGCCGCTCCACTTGGTGCCGATGGCGAGCCCGAAGCAGATCCCGGCCGTCAGTCGCCAGGGCCGGAACCAGAGCCGCCGGACCAGGTCACGGGCATCTCCCGGGTCGCGGTCGGCGAGGCGGACCAGGAGTCGCTCGCGGGTCCAGTCGCGATCGACGACCAGCGCCGCGACGGCGGCCAGCAGCCAGAACGCCAGGAAGATGTCGAGCAGCCCGAGGCGGGAGAGGACCAGATGCATCCCGTCGAGGCAGAGCATCAGCCCGCCGACGACGCCGAACATCGTGGACCCGGTGAGCCGCCGGACCAGGCGGACCATGATCACGCACATCAGCGCGCCGACCACCGCGGCACTGATCCGCCAGCCGAACGGGTCCATCCCGAAGAAGTGCTCACCGACGGCGATCATCCACTTGCCGACCTCGGGGTGGACGATCATCGAGGGACGGTCGGTGTCCCACAGCCCGTCCAGTTGCCCGCCGATGATCTTGTCATTGGCGTCCTCGACGTACCTCACGACGTACCCGTGCTGCAGCAGGGACCAGGCGTCCTTGGCGTAGTAGGTCTCGTCGAAGGAGAACTCGTGCGGCCTGCCGAGCTTCCACACCCGCAGGAAGAACGCCAGCGCCCCGACCGCGAGGGCGGCACCCCAGCCGACCAGGCGGCTTTCCCGACGCAGCACCGCCAGGCGTGGGTCGGGTCGAGGGGTCACGGTGCCACATCGTACGTGCGTGGTCGGCGCACTGGCATGATGCGCAAGGTGAGCCCCGCAAACCACGGCACCCTGGTCCTCGCCGGCACTCCCATCGGCCGCGTCGACGACGCCCCGCCGCGCCTGGTCGCCGAGCTCTCCTCGGCCGACGTGGTCGCCGCCGAGGACACCCGCCGCCTCAAGCGGCTGGTCACCGACCTCGGCGCCACCGTGTCCGGCCGGGTGGTCTCCTACTTCGAGGGCAACGAGTCCGCACGTACGCCGGTCCTGCTCGATGCCCTGCTCGCCGGGGAGCGCGTGCTGCTGGTCACCGATGCCGGGATGCCGTCGGTCTCGGACCCGGGCTATCGGCTGGTGGCGGCCGCGGTCGAGGCCGGAGTGCCGGTCACCGCCGTGCCGGGGCCCAGCGCGGTCCTCACTGCCCTGGCCGTCTCCGGGCTCCCGGTGGACCGGTTCTGCTTCGAGGGATTCCTGCCCCGCAAGGCAGGGGAGCGGTCGCGGAGGCTGGCCGCGGTGGCCGACGAGCAGCGCACCATGGTCTTCTTCGAGGCGCCGCACCGCACCCAGGCTGCGCTGGAGGCGATGGTCGACGCGTTTGGCCCGGAGCGCCCTGCGGCGGTCTGCCGGGAACTGACCAAGACCCATGAGGAAGTACGCCGTGGCCCGCTGGGGGAGTTGGCAGCCTGGGCCGCCGACGGGATCCGCGGCGAGGTGACGATTGTGGTCGCTGGTGCGCCTGATGCCCCGGCACTGCCCGCGGACCCGGCGTTGTGGCGCGACGAGGTCGCCGCCCTGGAGGCGGCCGGGATGCCCCGCAAGGCCGCGATCCTCGACGTGGCTGGCCGGGCCGGGGTCCCCAAGCGCGAGGTGTACGACGCGGTCCACCGCCCCTGACCCGTGCAAGACGAACCCGCCCTCCCCGCTGTAACGCGGGGTCCTGGTCGCTTGAGTAGTGCTGTGACGCGCGTTTTCGTCAACAGCACCGCCCAAGTGGGAACCACAGCACCGCGCAAGTCGGCACAGGCGATGACGGCCTAGGGTGGACAGCGTGAGTGAGCAGCCGATCCGCCAGCGCGCCACGACCGAGGAGAAGTCGGGCAGCCGCCGCGACACCACCCGACCGCCGGCCCCCGAACCACTGCCGCACCCGGTCGCCGACAACCACTGCCACCTCGACATCGGGGACGGCGACGCGGAGTTCGGCACCGCAGCCGCGATCGAGGCGGCCCGCGCCGTCGGGGTCACCCGGATCGTCCAGGTCGGCTGCGACCTGCCCGCAGCGCGCTGGTCGGTGCGCGCCGTCGACGAGTACGACGCACTGGTCGCCGCGGTCGCGCTGCACCCCAACGAGGCGCCGCGCCTGGCCGCGACCGGCGAACTCGACGCCGCGCTCGCCGAGATCGAGCAGCTTGCCACCCACGACCGGGTCCGCGCGGTGGGGGAGACCGGGCTGGACCACTTCCGCACCGGCGAGGAGGGGCGCGCCGCCCAGCAGGGGTCGTTCCGTGCCCACATCGAGATCGCCAAGCGACTCGGCAAGACCCTGATGATCCACGACCGCGATGCCCACGACGACGTACTGCGGATCCTCGCCGAGGAGGGTTTCCCGGACCGGTGGGTGATGCACTGCTTCTCCGGCGACGCGGAGTTCGCCCGCCGCTGCCTGGCGGCCGGCGCCCACCTCAGCTTCGCCGGCACCGTCACCTTCAAGAACGCCGCACCGCTGCGCGAGGCGCTGGCGATCACGCCGCTGGACCGGATCCTTGTCGAGACCGACGCGCCCTTCCTCACGCCCTCGCCGCACCGCGGGCGCCCCAATGCGTCGTACCTGGTGCCGACCACGATGCGGGTGATGGCTGACGTCCGTGGGGTGGAACTGGCCGAATTGTGTGCCCGCGTGGACGAGAACACCACCCACCTGTACGGCGCGTGGTGAGCGCGCGCTCATTCCCCACCTGACCTGCGAAAAGGGGCCAGAATCGGCCCGGATTCCTCCACTTCGGGCATGCATGAGACCCATCACAATGGGTCCAAAACGGGCGTCCGGGACTTGGCCGGGCTTGAAAACCCCGCTTAGAGTCGATCCCTGTTGGCCGGGATCGGGACGATCGCGACCAGTGCAACGGCCGCCCACAACGGCGGTCGACTCCTTCCCCCGCCCGGTGACGGGCTGCCACACGCAGCCCGGAGTCGTGCGGACGCGCTGGTCCAACCGAGAACCGGGACGTACGAAGTCTGGAGAACTGTGCGCAATTCAATCGCACTCCTCACCAAGAGCAGGGCCGTCCTCGTGGCCCTGGTCGCCGCAGTGGCACTGGCACTCGTGGGCACCACCTACGGCTATGCACAGCTCGGCAACGAAATCACTCTCTCCCTCGACGGCGAGACCAAGACCATCAAGTCCTCCGGGGACACGGTGGCCGACGTCCTGGCCGACGAGGACATCCAGGTCGGTGAGCACGACATCGTCGCTCCCGGCCTCGATGAGGAAGTCACCGATGGCACCCGGATCTCCGTCCGCTTCGGACGCGAACTGACCCTCACCGTCGACGGCGAGACCGAGACGCACTGGGTCAACTCCACCACCATCGAGCAGGCGCTGGCCGAGATCGGCCAGGGCTATCGCGGGGCAGACCTCTCTGCCAGCCGTGGCGCCACCATCGAGCGCGGCGGGATGACCCTGGAGGTCACCACGCCCAAGGACGTCACCGTCACCGTCGGCACCAATGACACCGTCGAGCGTCCCGTCGCCGGCACCACGGTCGCCGACGTGCTGGAGAAGCTCGGCGTCACCGTCGGCGAGGACGACCTCGTCTCCCCGAAACTGACCGACGAGGTCACCGACGGCACCAAGATCACCGTCACCCGGGTCACCTTCAAGACCGAGTCGGTCACCGGTGAGACCGTCAAGCACGGCACCACCAAGAAGAACGACTCCTCCCTCTACAAGGGCGAGTCCAGGACCGAGAAGGCCGGCGTCAACGGCACCCGCGACGTCACCTACAAGCGCGAATACCGCAACGGTGAGCTCCACGAGACCACCGTGGTCAACGCCAAGGTGACCAAGCAGCCGGTCGACGCGGTCGTCCGGGTCGGCACCAAGGCCAAGCCCGCCCCCAAGGCGGACTATTCCGGCGGTGACACCGTGTGGGACCAGCTCGCCAAGTGCGAGTCGGGCGGCAACTGGGCCATCAACACCGGCAACGGCTACTACGGCGGCCTGCAGTTCAGCGCCTCCACCTGGCGCTCGGTCGGCGGCACCGGTCTCCCGCACCAGCACTCTCGCGAGGAGCAGATCAAGCGCGGCAAGATCCTCCAGCAGCGTGCCGGCTGGGGCCAGTGGCCCGCCTGCACTCGCAAGCTCGGCCTGCGCTGAGCCCGCGAGGGGGTCCACGACTAGGCTGACCCCCATGCCTGCAGAACATCCCGCTTCCGCCGGGCCGAGACTCCTCGGCCCGGCGGAAGTGCGTTCACTGGCCGATCGGCTCGACCTCCGGCCCACCAAGCAGAAGGGCCAGAACTTCGTCATCGACGCCAACACCTGCCGGCGCATCGTGCGCGAGTCGGGCATCGGCGCCGATGACGTGGTCCTCGAGATCGGTCCCGGCCTCGGCTCGCTGACGCTGGCGTTGCTGGAGGTGGCGCGCCGGGTGGTCGCCGTCGAGATCGACGACAAGCTCGCGGGTGCGCTGCCCGACACGATCGCCGACTTCGCGCCCGGGCAGGCTGCCTCGTTCCGCGTCGTGCACGCCGACGCGCTGCGGATCGACGCCCTTCCCGACCCGCAGCCGACTGCGCTGGTCGCGAACCTTCCCTACAACGTCTCGGTGCCGGTGCTGCTGCACATGATGGCGCTGTTGCCGACGCTCGAGCGGGGCCTGGTGATGGTCCAGGCGGAGGTCGCCGACCGGCTCGCCGCAGCGCCTGGCTCCCGGGTGTACGGGGTCCCGTCGCTCAAGGCCGCCTGGTTCGCCGACGTACGCCGTGCCGGTGCGATCGGGCGCAACGTGTTCTGGCCGGCGCCCAACGTCGACTCGGGCCTGGTGGGCTGGACCCGCCGCGAGCCGCCGGCCACCAGTGCCACCCGGGAGCAGGTCTTCGCCGTCATCGATGCCGCCTTCGCGCAGCGGCGCAAGACCCTGCGCGCCACGCTGCGACCGCTGGCTGGCTCCTCCGAGGCGGCCGCGCAGGTGCTCCGGGCCGCCGGCGTCGACCCGATGGCGCGCGGGGAGGTGCTCGGCATCGTCGAGTTCACCCGGATCGCCGAACAGCTGGCCGCGATCGACCGCCCGGGGGAGGCAACGGATGCCTGAGCCACGCGCGCGGGAGGTCGTCGTCCGGGCCCCCGCCAAGATCAACCTGCACCTGGGCGTCGGCGGGGTGCGCGAGGACGGGTTCCACCCGCTGGCCACGGTTTACCAGGCGATCGCGCTCTTCTCCACCGTCACCGTCGTCCCGGCCGACCAGTGGGCGGTGACCTGCCGCGCCGAGCCCGGCATCGCGGTGGACCAGGTGCCACTCGGCCCGACCAACCTGGCCCTGCGTGCGGCCCGTTTGCTGGCCGAACGGCACGGCATCGAGAAGCCGGTGGCGATCCATCTCGACAAGGGCATCCCGGTCGCCGGGGGCCTGGCCGGCGGCTCCGCGGACGCCGCCGCCACGCTGCTCGCCTGCGCGCACCTGTGGGGCCTGCCCACCGACGACCTGGCCGGCCTCGCCGCCGAACTCGGCTCGGACGTCCCGTTCGGACTGGTCGGGGGCACCGCCTCGGGACTCGGCCGCGGCGAGGTGATCGCTCCGCTGGTCGACAACGGCGAGCACCACTGGGTGCTGCTCACCTTCGAGGACGGCCTCTCCACACCGGCGGTGTACGCCGAGTTCGACGCACTCCACGACGGCCTCGAGGTGCCTGAGCCGGTGATCCCCGACGCGCTCGTCTCTGCGCTCGCCTCCGGCTCCTCGACCGCGCTGGGCGGAGTGCTCGGCAACGACCTGCAGGAGGCGGCGCTCTCGCTGCGACCTGCGCTGGACGACGTACTCCGGGCGGGCCGGGAGGCGGGGGCGCTGGCCGGCCTGGTTTCCGGCTCCGGGCCGACCTGCCTCTTCCTGGCCCGCGACATGGCGCACCGGGTGGAGCTGGCCGACCGGTTGGCCGGTGGTGTGGCCGGGGCGAAGGTGCTCACCGCGCACGGACCGGTGCCCGGCGCCACGGTGGTGGGCCTCACCCTCCTCGATGGCACGACGACCGACGGGAGGGTGGAGTGATGGCGAACCTGGTCAACCTGGAGAAGGTGTCCAAGGCGTACGGCGTACGCCCGCTGCTCGCCGACGTCTCACTGGGCATCTCGCGCGGGGAACGGGTCGGCATCGTCGGGCGCAACGGCGACGGCAAGACCACCCTGCTCGAGGTGATGACCGGGATCGAGGAGCCCGACGCGGGCCGGGTCTCGCGCACCCGTGGGCTGCGGATCGGTTACCTGCACCAGGGCGACGAACTCGTCGACACCGAGACCGTGCGCGAGGCAGTGTTGCGCGGCAAGGAGGACCACGAGTGGGCCGCGGATGCGACCACCCGCGAAGTGGTCGACGTACTGCTGGCGGGGATCTCGCTGGACCGCTCCGTGAGCGGCCTCTCCGGCGGCGAGCGGCGCCGCTGCGCCCTGGCCGCGCTGCTGCTCGACGAGCACGACCTGGTCATCCTCGACGAGCCGACCAACCACCTCGACGTGGAGGCAGTGGCGTGGCTGGCCGGGCACATGGCCTCCCTCGATTCGGCGCTGGTGGTGGTCACCCACGACCGCTGGTTCCTGGATGCGGTCTGCGAGTTCACCTGGGAGGTGCACGACGGCGTCGTCGACTCCTACGAGGGCGGCTATGCGGCGTTCGTGCTGGCCCGCGCCGAGCGGCAGCGGCAGGCCGCGGCCTCCGAGGTACGCCGGCAGAACCTGGTCCGCAAAGAGCTGGCCTGGCTGCGCCGGGGTGCTCCGGCGCGGACGTCGAAGCCGAAGTTCCGCATCGAGGCGGCCAACCAGTTGATCGCCGACGTGCCGCCACCGCGCGACCGGATGGAGTTGCAGCGCTTCGCGACCCAGCGGCTCGGCAAGGACGTCATTGACGTCGAGGACGTGGACCTGTTCCGCGGTGAGCGGCAACTGCTCTCGCACGCCACCTGGCGGATCGGGCCCGGTGACCGGATCGGCATCGTCGGGGTCAACGGGGCCGGGAAGACCTCGGTGCTCTCCCTGCTGGCTGGGACGCTGCCACCGCAGGCGGGCAAGGTGAAGCACGGTCGCACCCTTGCCCTGCAACACCTCACCCAGGCCCTCGACGACCTCGACCCGACCGAGCGGGTGCTGGCCTCGGTGGAGTCGATCCGCCGGGTGACCCGCACCGCGGACGGCGAGATCACCGCGACCTCGATGCTGGAACGGTTCGGCTTCACCGGCGACCGGCTCACTGCCCGGATCGGCGACCTCTCCGGTGGCGAGCGGCGCCGCTTCCAGTTGCTGCGGCTGTTGCTGCTCGAGCCGAACGTGCTGCTCCTGGACGAGCCCACGAACGACCTGGACATCGACACGCTGACGGTCCTGGAGGACTTCCTCGACGGCTGGCCCGGCACCCTGATCGTGGTCTCCCACGACCGGTACTTCCTCGAGCGGGTCACCGACACGGTCTGGGCGCTGCTGGGCGACGGCCAGATCTCGATGCTCCCGCGCGGGGTGGACGAATACCTGGAGCACCGCGCCGCCACCCCCACGAACGCTCACTCGTTGATGTCCGAAAGCTCAATTGTTGATGTGGCCGAGGGGCCGTCGAAGGCGAAGCCCGGCAGTGCCGAGGAGCGCGCCGCGAAGAAGGCGATCGAGCGGATCGACCGCCGGCTGGCGAAGATCGCCGAACTGGAGGCACGGCTCAACGAGCAGCTTGCCGAGCACGCCTCCGACTACACCCGGCTGGCCGAACTGGGCGCTGAACTCGACACCCTGCACGCCGAGAAGGAAGAACTCGAACTGGAGTGGCTTGAGGTCGCCGAAGCGCTGGAATGAACCCACGAACGCTCACTGGTTGCGTCGCGAACGCTCAATTCTTGATGTCCGAAAGCTCAATTGTTGATGTGGTGGTGGGGGCCGTTCAGCCGCGGACCCAGGCCTCGGGGCGCCGCGCATAGAGCTGCTTGCCGCGCGCGGAACGCGGCATGGACCTCCGCCAGCTCATCGAGCCAGGCCTGCCTTGCGGCGCCCTTGAGCTGGTGCTTGCGGACCACGATCACGTGCCAACCCAGGCTGCGCAGCCACTCGCGCCGCTGCTCGTCGTACTCGCGGCGGTCGTCGCCGTGGAACTCCTCGCCGTCGTACTCAATGGCGATGCGCAGGTGGCGGTAGCCGAGGTCGAGGCGCACGTGGATTCCATCGACCGTCACGTCGACCTGCGGCTCGGGCGCCGGCAGGCCGTATTCGATGATGGCGGCCCGCAGCCACGATTCGCCTGCCGATTCCGCAAGGGCGGTCGCCAGGGTGGACAGTTCGCGGGCCTGGGTCACGCCCCGGCGCCCTCCGTGGCGGCCGAGTTGGGCGACGTACTCCTGGGCAGTCAGCCCGCACTCGCGACAGAAGCCGTCCAGCGTTGCCAACGCCTGCCACCTCCCGCGCCGGCAGGCCAGATCGATCGCGGTCCGCGCCGGCGTGGTCACCCGTACGCCGTGGAGGGTGACGATCTCGTCGGGCCTGAGGGCGCGGCGCACTCCCTTCACGCCGGCGCGTCGGGGCGGCGTCTGGTCGGGAGGTACGGCGACCTCCAGGTCGGTGATCGTGAAGCGCTCGTCGGGGGCGTGCACGTCGACGCCCCACAGCCAGGCGGCGGAGCGGTCACACAGCACCATGCCGTCGCCGAGCACCAGGGCGGCGCACTGTGCGCGCAGGTGGCGGGAGTCGGGCAGTTCCGTAGTGCAGTAGACCCCGGTGAGTACGCGGCGTACCCGCCCATCGCGGAGCCAGCGACGCACGGTGAAGTCGCTGATCTCGAGGTCGTGGCGCTGGGACCAGTGGAAGGGTTCATCAGGTGGCATCAACATGGAAGAACGCTTGCCGCCGTGGGGGCTGATAAACAGCGATCTGCTGGCCTGTGGATAACTCGGTCGGGTGGGCGTCGGCGCCACGTCAATGAGTGAGCTTTCGCGCGTCAACGATTGAGCGTTCGCGCATCAATGAGTGAGCGTTCGCGACGCAACGATTGAGCGTTCGTGTCAGGAGAGCGGTGACATCAGGGTGCGCAGCAGCGCGGCGAGCTGGGTCCGATCCCGATCCGGGAGGTCGGCCAGCAGGGCCCGCTCGGAGTCGAGCAGTTCCTCGAACGCCGCATCGACCCGTTCCTTGCCCTCGGGGGTGAGCCGGACCAGGACGCCGCGCCGGTCGTTGGGGTCGGGCAGCCGCTCGACGAGGTCGCGGTTGGCGAGCCGGTCGACGCGGTTGGTCATCGTCCCGCTGGTCACCAGGGTCTCGCGGATCAGGCGCCCCGGTGAGAGTTCGTAGGGCTCTCCGGCGCGACGCAGCGCGGCGAGTACGTCGAACTCCCACGGCTCGATCTGGTGGGTGGTGAACGCCTGGCGGCGGGCGAGGTCGAGCAATTTGGAGAGCCGGCTGATCCGGCTGAACACCTCGACGGGGGACAGGTCGAGGTCGGCGCGCTCGCGCTGCCAGGCTTCGACCAACTCGTCCACTTCGTCCTGCATGGAGACACTCTAACGGATTCATCAAGAATCTTGACATCGAGATAGAAGCGCGGGACGCTGGTCCAGAACTATCTTGACATCAAGACACTTTGGAGGACCGGGATGAAGTGGGATCCACGCCGCTACCTCACGTACGCCGACGAGCGGGGCCGCCCGTTCTTCGACCTGCTCGCACGCGTCAATGCGGTCGACCCGACCACCGTCGTCGACCTCGGCTGCGGCCCGGGCAACCTGACCGCGACCCTGGCCGAGCGGTGGCCCGGCGCCCGCATCCACGGGGTCGACTCCAGTCCCGAGATGATCGCCGCCGCCCCCGACGCGGAGCGGGTCACCTTCGCCGTCGCCGACCTGCGCGCCTGGCTCGACGATGCGGAACCGGTCGACGTCCTCCTGTCGAATGCCACCCTGCAGTGGGTGGACGGGCACCTCGACCTGCTGCCCCGGCTCGCCACCCGGGTCCGTCCCGGCGGCTGGCTCGCCTTCCAGGTGCCCGGCAACTTCGTCGAGCCCAGTCACGCGATCTGCACCGAGCTCGCCGCCGAGCCGCAGTACGCCGCGCACCTGGCCGGCATCGCGGTGCCCGCCGCCCACGACCCGGCCGACTACTACCGGGTGCTCGCCGGCCAGGGCATGCGCGTCGACGCCTGGGAGACGACCTACCTGCACGTGCTCCACGGACCCGACGCGGTCTTCGACTGGGTCAGCGGCACCGGCGCCCGCCCCACCATCCAGGCGCTCCCGGACGAGCTGCGTGAGGAGTTCGTCGCGGAATTCAAGGCGCGGTTGCGGGCGGCGTACCCCGACGACGGCGGCGGTGTGCTGCTCCCGTTCCGCCGCGTCTTCGCCGTCGCCCACCGGAGCGGGGAGGCGCAGTGAGGCTGCACCACGTCCAGGTCTCCTGCCCGCCCGGCGGCGAGGATGCGGCGCGCCGCTTCTGGGGCGAGGGCCTCGGCATGGCGGAGGTGCCCAAGCCGGCCGCACTCGCCGCGCGCGGTGGCTGTTGGTTCCGTGGGTACGACGCAGGCGGTGCGGTGAGCGCCGAGGTGCACGTCGGCGTCGAGGAACCGTTCACCCCGGCACGCAAGGCGCACCCTGCCCTGCTGCTCGACTCGGTTGCCGAACTCGAGGCCGCGGCTGGGCGCCTGGCCGACGGCGGGTTCGCGGTGGACTGGAGCGAGCGGCACACGTTCGACGGGCACGAGCGCTGCCACGTCCGCGACGCGCACGGCAACCGGGTGGAGCTGCTCGCCTGAGACGGGCCGTACGCCGAGCCGGCGTCAGGGCGCGTCGATCGTCGGCTTCCGTTCCAGACCGGAGAGGCCGTTCCAGGCCAGGTTGACGATGTGCGCGGCGACCACGTCCTTGGCCGGCTTGCGGCCCACCGAGAGCCACCACTGCCCGGTGGTGCCGACCATCCCGACCAGCATCTGCGCATACATCGGGGCAGTCTTCGCCTCCAGTCCGCGCTTGCGGAACTGGTCGACCAGGATGCCCTCGACCCGGGTCGCCACGTCGCCGATGATCGACTGGAAGCTGGCGCCCTGCGATCCCATCGGCGAGTCGCGGACCAGGATCCGGAACCCCTCCGGCCGGGTGTCGATGTAGTCCAGCAGCGTGATCGCGGCCTGCTCCAGTAACTGGCGCGACGTACCCGTGGTGAGCGAGGCGCGCATCATCGTCAGCAGCGTGGTGACCTCGCGGTCGACCACCACCGCATAGAGGCCCTCCTTGCCGCCGAAGTGCTCATAGACGACCGGCTTGGAGACCTGCGCCTGCAGGGCGACCTCCTCGATGGCGGTGCCGTCGAAGGCGCGATCGGCGAAGAGCTCGCGAGCGATGGTGATGAGTTGCTCACGGCGCTCGGCAGCGGTCATCCGGGTGCGCGGCGTGCTCTTGCGGGGGGTGCTCACCCGGCCATCCTGCCATCCATGCGAGGCCCGCCGCGGCGCGTCGTACGGCGGGCGGGGTGCGCGGGCCTCTGTGTGCCGAGGCGGCGTCAGTTGACGCCGCCTCGGCGCGAGAAAGCGTCAACTCGTGCCGGTTCGGCGCCGTACGGCGTCAACTCGTGCCGGCTCGGCGGGTCAGGCGGGGGTGAGCTGGTTCCTCTTCAGCTTCGCGTCAATGCGCTCGGCCACCGGCCAGCGGACGTCGTGGACCCAGCCGGCCTTCTCGAAGAGCCAGATCAGCCGGGCGGAGGAGTCCAGTTGCCCGCGCAGTACGCCGTGGCGTGCGCAGGTCGGGTCGGCGTGGTGCAGGTTGTGCCACGACTCGCCGCCCGACGGGATCGCCAGCCACCACACGTTGGAGGACTTGTCGCGCGAGAGGAAGGGGCGCTCGCCGATGGTGTGGCAGATCGAGTTGATCGACCAGGTGACGTGGTGCAGCAGTGCCACCCGGACCAGGGTGCCCCAGAAGAAGGCGGTCAGCGCGCCCTGCCAGGACCAGGTGACCAGGCCGCCCAGCGCGGCGGGGAGCAGCAGGCTGATCAGCGTCCAGAGCCAGAAGAGCCGGCTGATCCGGACCACGTCGGGATCCTTCATCAGGTCGGGGGCGTACTTGCGCTGCGGGGTCTGCTCCTCGTCGAAGAGCCACATCATGTGGGCGTGGAACATGCCCTTGGCCAGGGCCCCGATCGAGGTGCCGTACTTCCACGGCGAGTGCGGGTCGCCGTCGCGGTCGGAGAACTTGTGGTGCTTGCGGTGGTCGGCGACCCAGCGGACCACGGGGCCCTGGATCGCCATCGACCCGGCGATGGCCAGGGCGATCTTCAGGCCCCGGTTGGGCTTGAACGACTTGTGCGTGAAATAGCGGTGGTAGCCGACGGTGATGCCGAAGAGGCCGATGGCATACATCACCACGGCGATGACCACGTCGCTCCAGCCGAGCCAGCCGCCCCAGGCGACCGGGATCGCCGCGACCAGGGCGGCGAAGGGGACGAGGATGAACAGGGCCAGGGTGACCTGCTCGAGCAGCGACTGCTGGTCGCTGCCCATGGTTGCCCGCTCCGGGATCCCGGTGTCGGCTTCGGAGGTTGTTGCCACGGTGCTCCCCAACGTGTCATGCAGGTGCGGTTCGAACAGGACAAAACTAACCTACGGTGCCGTAGGTTGGCGCCCCGGTGTGGCTCGCGGCACATTCCACAACTGATTACTGACCGGTAGCCTTCAGGCATGGTCACCATCCTGGACATGTGGAACAAGATGTCGGCAGTGCCGATGGGCAAGAAGGCGTTCTCCGTGGCGTTCAGCCAGAAGGCTCCTTACTTCGCCACCATTCGCCCGACCTTCCAGGTCGTCGAGCCGAACCACGTCGAGCTCACCATCCCCAAGCGGCGCGCGGTGCACAACCACATCGGCACCGTCCACGCGATCGCGCTGTGCAACGGCGCCGAGGCCGCGATGGGTGCACTCGCCGAGGTGACCATCCCCAAGGACAAGCGGTGGATCCCCAAGGGGATGGACATCAACTACACCGCCAAGGCGGACTCGGACATCACCGTGGTCGCCGAGACGGATCCCGAGCAGTGGACCGGTGACGACCCGGACCTGCACGTGCGGGTCAAGGCCATGACCGCATCCGGCGTGGAGTGCTTCAACGGTGTCATCAAGCTCTGGGTGACCCCGAAGCCCGCAAAGTCCTGAGCCACGTGGCGGGGCCGCCGTTCGGCCACGAAGACCCGTTCCGGCACGAAGACTGAGGCCGGTGCAAAGGCTCAGGCCGGCGCGCCCGTCTTCGCCTCGCCAACCATCGGCATCGAGAGCGCCTTCTTCTCGCCCACGAACTTCTTCTGGACCAGGGTGGCCAGCGAGGTCAGGATCAGGTTGAGCACGATGTAGAGCGCGGCCAGCACCATGATCGTCGGCACGTGGTTCTGGAAGCCGCCCTGATAGATCTGCTTGCCGACCGCGGTCAAGCCGGGCGCGGCGATGGCATAGCCGAGGCTGGTGTCCTTCAGCGCCACCACGCACTGGCTGATGATCGAGGGCAGCATGATCTTCACGGCCTGGGGGAGCAGGACGATCGTGTTGACCTGCGTCTTGCGCATGCCCAGTGCGTACGCCGCCTCTCCCTGTCCCTTGGGCACGGCCTGGATGCCGGCCCGGAAGACCTCGGCCAGCACGGCGCCGTTGTAGAGCATCAGGGCGATCACCACGCTCCAGAAGGCGCCGGACGTGCCGCGGCTGATCCCGAAGGTGAAGAAGATCAGGATCATCAGCAGCAGCACCGGCACGGCCCGGAAGAACTCCACCACTGCCCAACTCGGCCAGCGGACCCAGGCATGGTCGGAGAGTTTCCCGAGGCCGAAGACGACACCGAAGACAACCGCGAGGATCACCGCGAAGACTGCCATCTGCACGGTCTGCCACACGCCGTTGACCAGGAGCGCCCGGATGTAGTCCGGGGTGAAGAACGGCTCCCACCGCGAATAGCTGAACTGGTCCTTGTCATAGAGGCGATAGATCGAATAGCCCAGCAGCCCGAGCACGCCCAAGGCGCCGATCACGGTGTAGATCCGATGCCGGGCCCGGGTCTTGGGGCCGGGGTTGTCGAACAGGACGCTTGCGCTCATCGGGCTGCACTCCATCGACGCTCGAGCCGGTTCGCGGCAAAGGAGACGATCTCGACCAGGAGCACGAAGATCAGGGCGAAGACCAGGAAGATCGCCACTCGCTCGCTGGCGTGGTCATTGGTGAAGGAGCGCATCCGGGCGAACGCCTCGGTGACCCCGAAAGCACCGGCGATCGTGGTGTTCTTCAGCATCGCGATCTGCACGCTGGCCAGCGGCGGGACCGAGGCCCGAAACGCCTGGGGAAGCACCACCTGGGACATCACCCCGGTGAAGGGGAGCCCGATCGCACGTGCCGCCTCGGCCTGACCCAGGGGCACCGCGTTGACGCCGGAGCGGATCGCCTCGCACACGAACGTGGAGGTGTAGAGGGTCAACGAGACCACGGCTGCGGTGAAGAAGTTGGTCATCCGGATGTCGCCCCACACGATCTCCACGAAGGTGAAGTTCAGTCCGATCTTGGGGGCGCCGATCCGGAAGAACATGAAGATGATCAGCAGCGGGGTGTTGCGGACCAGGCTGACGAAGATCGCCGTGCTGACGCTCAGCACCTTGATCGGCCCCACCCGCATCGCCGCCAGGAAGGTGCCCAGGATCATCGAGAGCACGCCCGAGATCAGGAAGAGCAGGATGGTGTGCGCGAACGCCAGAGCCACCAGTTCGCGATTCTCGATGATCACGCCCACGCGGGATCAGTCCTTCCGTCGGGGGAGCGGGGGCAATCCGCTGCGGGTTGCCCCCGCTCCTCGTCGATCTGCGCCGCGGCGGCGCCGGCGGGTTCAGTTGCGCGGTGCCAGCGCCCGGAGCAACGCGGGTGAGGGTCTCACTGGCAGGCGTCGAGTTCGGGCACCTCAGGCACCTCGGAGCCGGACTTGCCCAGCGTCAACTCGAAGGCCTCGGCCCAACTGCCGTCCTCGAAGGACTTCTTGAGCACGCCGTTGATCCAGCCGCACATCTCCGGATAGTCCTGCGAATAGCCGATCCCGATCCGCTCCTGGGAGAACATGTCGCCAACGACCTTGAGTTCGCCCTCGTACTGCGCGGCGAGTCCCATCAGGATCGCGCCGTCGGTGGACATCGCGGGCACCGATCCGTTCACCACGTCCTCGGCGCAGGCCGAATAGGTCTCCGCCGGTACGCCGATCGCCCCGGCCTCCTCGACATTCTTCAGTGAGGTGGACCCGGAGACCGAGCAGACCTCGACGCCCACCAGGTCCTCGATCCCGGTCACGTCGCTGTCGATCGGGACCAGGACCTGCTGGCCGGTGATCATGTAGGGCCCGGTCTGGCCCACGACGGTGCGCCGGTCGTCGGTGATCGAGTACGACGCCAGCACCATGTCGACCCGCTTCTCCTGGAGATAGGGCTCGCGGTTGTCGGAGATGGTCTCCTCCCAGGTCACGTTGTTCGAGGCCGGGTCGATGCACAGGTCGGCAATGAGCAACTTGGCGATCTCGATGTCGAAGCCGGTCGGCCGGTCGGCCGTCGCGTCCTTGTAGCCGAGTCCCGGCTGGTCATATTTCACGCCGACCGTGATCTCACCCGCCTCGGCGAGCTCGGCCATCCGCGAGCCCTCCTCGAACTTGCCGTCGCAGTCGTCGGCGGCCTCGACGGTGCGGCCGTCATCGTCGTTGCCGGCCTCACCGCAGGCAGCCAGGAAACTGACGCCGAGCAGCAACCCGGCCACGACGGCCATCCCCTTCCGGCCGATCCCAATGGTCCTGGTGCGCATCCTGATCTCCTTCTCCTGTGGGTGGTGTTCAGTGCTTCAGGATCTTCCCGAGGAAGTCCTTGGCGCGATCGCTCTGCGGGTTGGTGAAGAACTCCTCGGGGGTGTTCTCCTCGACGATGGCCCCGTCGGCCATGAAGATGACGCGGTCGCCGGCGGTGCGGGCAAAGCCCATCTCGTGAGTGACCACGACCATGGTCATCCCGTTCTTGGCCAGATCGACCATGACGTCGAGGACCTCCTTGATCATCTCCGGGTCCAGTGCCGAGGTCGGTTCGTCGAAGAGCATCACCTTCGGCTCCATGGCCAACGCCCGGGCGATGGCGACACGCTGCTGCTGGCCGCCGGAGAGCTGGGCCGGATATTTCGCGGACTGGTGGTCGATGCCGACGCGCTGGAGCAACTCGTGTGCCTTGGCCTCCGCCTCAGTCCTCGACTTCTTGCGCACCTTGACCGGGCCCAGCGTCACGTTCTGCAGGATCGTCTTGTGGGCGAAGAGGTTGAAGCTCTGGAAGACCATCCCGACGTCGGCGCGGAGCCCGGCCAGGGCCTTGCCCTCCTGGGGGAGTGCCTGACCGTCGAGGCTGATCGTGCCCTGGTCGATCGTCTCCAGGCGGTTGATGGTGCGGCACAGCGTGGACTTCCCGGACCCGGACGGACCGATCACCACGACCACCTCGCCGCGTCGGATGGTCAGATTGATGTCCTGGAGCACGTGGAGGTCGCCGTACCACTTGTTCACCCCGTCGAGGACCACCAAGGGCTCGCCGGGGGTGGCTTCGGTCTCTTTGCTCTGCACCGAGGTCATTGCGGCAACCTAACCGGTTGATGTGATCCGGACCACAAAATGGCGCGGTTTGGCGAGAGCCGAGACCGAATCGTTGCCTTCTCGTGTCTGGTGGCGCGCCTACCCGTCGCAGACGGCGTACTGCTCGAGGGCTGACAGCATGCGCCCGTCCTTCGTGACCAGGGCGCCGAATCCCACCATGGCCTGGGCGGCGATCACGTGTGCCGCCAGATGTCCGACGCTGGCTTATGACCTCGGCGCGCCGCGCCGTACGCTTGAGACGCCATGACTGAAGCAGCAACGCGCACCTACGAGGTCAAGACCTACGGGTGCCAGATGAATGTCCACGACTCCGAGCGGCTCACCGGACTCCTCGAGGACGCCGGGTACGCCGCGGCCCCCGAGGGTGAGCAGGCCGACGTGGTCGTCTTCAACACCTGCGCGGTGCGCGAGAACGCCGACAACAAGCTCTACGGCAACCTCGGACACCTCGCCCCGGTCAAGGCGAAGAAGCCCGACCTGCAGATCGCGGTCGGCGGGTGCATGGCCCAGAAGGACCGCGACACCATCCTCAAGCGGGCGCCGTGGGTCGACGTCGTCTTCGGCACCCACAACATCGGCTCGCTGCCAGCCCTGCTCGATCGGGCCCGCTCCCAGGCCGAGGCGCAGGTCGAGATCCTCGAGTCCCTGGAGGTGTTCCCCTCCACGCTGCCGACCAAGCGGGACTCGGCGTACGCCGCCTGGGTCTCCATCTCGGTCGGCTGCAACAACACCTGCACCTTCTGCATCGTCCCGTCGTTGCGCGGCAAGGAGAAGGACCGCCGCCCCGGCGAGATCCTCGCCGAGATCGAGGCACTGGTCGCCGATGGCGTCAGCGAGATCACCCTGCTGGGCCAGAACGTCAATGCGTACGGCGTGGAGTTCGGCGACCGGCAGGCCTTCTCCAAGTTGCTCCGTGCCTGCGGCGAGATCGAGGGCCTGGAACGGGTCCGGTTCACCTCCCCGCACCCGGCGGAGTTCACCGACGACGTGATCGAGGCGATGGCCGAGACGCCCAATGTGATGCCCAGCCTGCACATGCCGCTGCAGTCCGGCTCCGACAAGGTGCTGCGCGACATGCGTCGCTCCTATCGGCAGGCGAAGTTCCTCGGCATCCTGGAGAAGGTGCGGGCCGCGATCCCCGATGCTGCGATCACCACCGACATCATCGTCGGCTTCCCCGGTGAGACCGAGGAGGACTTCCTCGAGACGATGCACGTGGTCCGTGAGGCGCGGTTCTCCGGCGCGTTCACCTTCCAGTACTCGATCCGTCCCGGCACACCCGCTGCGGACCTGCCCGACCAGATCGAGCCGGCCGTGGTCGCCGATCGCTACCAACGCCTGGCTGCGCTGGTCAACGAGATCGCGTGGGAGGAGAACAAGCGCCTCGTCGGCAAGCGGGTGGAACTGCTCGTCTCCGAGGGAGAGGGCCGCAAGGACTCCGCGACGCAGCGGATGTCCGGGCGTGGCCCGGACAACCGGTTGGTCCACTTCAACCCGGAACTGGGTCCGGATGCCGCGGCGTCCGCGGACGCGGGATGGCCAATCCGTCCGGGAGACGTGGTCACCGTCGAGATCACCCGCGGTGCCCCGCACCACCTGCTCGCTGAGGGACCCGTCCTGGCTGTACGACGTACCCGTTCCGGCGACGCCTGGGAGGGCCGGTCCGCAGCACCCAAGGGCGTCGGCCTCGGGATGCCGACCATCGGCGTCCCGGCGCCGCTGCCGGACGCCCCCGCCTGCGGTGCCTGAGTCCCCGGGACGGGCAAAGAGGCGGAGGCCCGCCGTCAGCGTGTGACCGCGGACCCCCGCCTCATTCGGATCAGGCCGGTGTTCGGTTGGCCTGATGCCTGCGGGGCTCGGCTCCGGCAGACCTCGTACCTCGGCCTACCTGCGCCTCCCTCCTCAGATCAGGCCGTGATCGCCTCCTTGGCGTCCACGGAGCCGATCTCGATCTTGCGCGGCTTGGCCTTCTCCGCGACCGGGATGTTCAGGCGGAGCACGCCCGCGTCGTAGGCGGCCTCGATCCGGTCCAGGTCGAGGTTGTCGCCGAGGACGAGCTGGCGGCTGAAGGCTCCCTTGCTGCGCTCGGAGGCGAGCATCTCCCAATCGCCGTTCCGGGCGGTGCGCTCTGCCCGCACGGTCAGCACGTTGCGCTCGATGTCGAGATCGATCGCCTCGGCGCTGACCCCGGGCAGATCGAACTCGAGCACGAAGGTGTCGCCTTCGCGCCAAGCATCCATCGGCATCACGGAGGGGCGATTCGTGGTGCCCATGAGCTGCTGGGTCAGGCGGTCGAACTCGCGGAACGGGTCGGTGTTGCGGATCAACATCATGGGTCCTCCTTCGTTGTGGGATGGCCACTGAATCTGTATCAGTGGTTATAGGTTTTTTATAGCATAGGGTAGAGATCGAGCCAAGCGAGGAGGACAGGATGGAAGAAGCACACGTGGGTGTCTTCGCCATCTCCGTGGCGGCCGACATGGCCTCCATGCAGGTGCAGAACCTCAGGGTCTATGAACGGCGTGGCCTCGTCTCGCCTGGCCGGACCCCCGGGGGCACCCGGCGATACAGCCACAACGACGTCGCTCGCCTGGTCCGGATCGGTGAACTGCTCGCCGAGGGACTCAACCTCGCCGGCATCGAGAAGGTGCTCGCGCTCGAGGAGGAGGTCGCCCGGCTGCGGCTCCTGATCTCCGTGCGGTGATCAAGCGACCTCGCCCCGTTTGTCATGTCGTCTGCTGTCACCAGGTGACTGCAACCGACATGGTTGTGCCTCCACATAGAGGCGCCAGTCGGCCGGGGTGCATGCCGGACAGGTGCGCGGCTCGCCGTCCCAACCGCGCCGTTGCAACAGCAGCGCGATCCGGGCCGCCGTCCGGCAGGCGCGCAGGTGGACCTGCCCCCATCCCGCTCGCACTGTGGCCAGGCCGTCCACGGCCGCGTCCAGGTCACGATCCAGGTCGACATCACGCCGGTGTGCGCCGGAGTGGAAGATCCGCCCGTCCAGTTCGACGACCTGGTCGAACTCCTCATAGAGCACGTCGCGATAGAGCGTGCCGCGCGACAGGTCGATCGCCTGCCGCACCGCCACCGGCAGCCCGTGGGGCCGCTCGACGCGGGTGAGGTAGCCGTGCTCCAGCACCGAGCAGGTGCCCTGCGCGACATCGGTGAGGACCCGCTCCAGGAAACGGCGTCGGGCGATCCGCTCCCGCCCGGCCAGGGCCTTGAGCAACCGGGCAGCCGTGGTCTGCCGCTCCGAGACGACCTGGGCAAGCACGGCCACCGCATCGAAGTCCGAGGACGCCGCCGCAGCCACGTCCAGCGCCGCCTCCTCGATCCGCATCCGTGGTGGGGAGCGGTTCCAGTGCACCCGTGAGGACAGGTGGGCGGTGCGATGCAGCACCACCCCCTCGGGCACCACGACCTTCCGGCCGGGGCCGATCGCCACGTGCAACAAGCCCTCCCCAGCGCCATCGCGACGCCCGGGCCCGTTGGCCGCCCGCAGCGCAGAGTCGTGGGACAGTGCCGCTGGCCAGGCCGCCAGCACGGCAGCCCAGGAGCGTTGGTGCCAGGTGAGTGCACCGGTGTGCGCGACATAGACGCCCGGGTGCACGATCGCCAGCCGGCGATTGCGGACCAGGCGACGCAGGTCGTTGTCGTCCAGACCGCACTCGTGGGCCTGGCGGCGGCTGATCAGCTGGTCCTGATTGAGGAGGATATCGGCGATGCGTTCCATGCCCCGATGCTCCGCCGGTCCGGAGGCGTCCGCCACGGGGTCGCCGCAACCTGTGGAGAACTGCCGATTCCACGCTCAACTGCCGTGTCGTTTGCTGTCATGTGGTGACAGTGAAGGACACCGCAACCAGGGCAGCGGCCCACCTCCGGCCTCACTCCTCGCCGTCAGGCTGGCTCTTCGGAGCGACCTTCCTCGCCAGCGTCCAGGTCCTCGGAGCCCTCCTCGGGCTCCTGCTGCTTGTCGTCGGGCTCCTTGACCTCCTCGGGAGCGACGTCCTCGACGGCCGGGTTGCGGTCGGGGTCGAGGTCGCGCGGCACCGGAGCGCCGGGGGTGTCGCCGTACTTCGGGTCGTCCAGGGAGTCCGCGCCGCCCGGGGTGATCTGCGGCTCCTCGGCTGCCGGGGTGGGGGTGTTCTCGCTCATCGTCATCTCCTCGCTCGATCGTGTGGTCCGTGGGTCAGAATCCGTGGGTCGTGTAGGGCGCCACCCGGCCTCCGCGCAGCGCCTCCAGGGTGGCCCGCTCATGGGGCACCACCGGGTCCGGCAGCGCGGACAGGGCGAACCAGTCCAGCCCGGCGCACTTCTCGGGCTCGATGATCCGCGGCTCGCCCGACCAGGCACGGGCAGTGAAGAAGAAGTCGATCCGCTCGTCGATCGGGTCGGCGCCCTGGGTGCGGTGCATCGAGGTGAGGAACTCCAGTTCCACGTCCTTGATGCCCAGCTCCTCGAACGCCTCCCGCTCCGCCGCGACGTACGCCGTCTCCCCGCGTTCCACGTGGCCCGCAGCCGCCGCAGCCCAGTGGCCGTCCATGTATCCGGTGCCCTGGCGCAACTGCAGCAGCACCTCGGTGCCCTGGGCGCCCTCGCGCAGCAGGTACACATAGGAGGCGGGCACGACGACGAACCGGTTCATGACATTGACCCTACCCATGCGCGCTCCCCGCGGCCCGGGGGCGACGCCACAGGGTTTGACTTCACCTTGACATGAACATGCATGCTCGGTGCCATGACTGAGAACGAACAGACCCCGGCTGCGCACTGGGAGGCCCGATACACCGCGGACGGCAAGGACCAGATCTGGTCCGGGCGCGTCAACACCACCGTCGCCGACGTGGCCGCCACGCTCACCCCGGGCAGGTCGCTGGACCTGGGCTGCGGCGAGGGCGGCGACGTGGTCTGGTTGGCGGAACAGGGCTGGCAGGCCACCGGCGTCGACATCTCGCCGAGCGCGGTCGCGCGGGGCCGCGCCGCAGCAGCGGCGGCCGGGGTCGAGGCGATCTTCGAGGCGACCGACCTGACCGAATGGCGGACGCAGGACGAGTTCGACCTGGTCACCGCAACCTTCTTCCACTCCCAGGTCGAATTGGAGCGGACCCGGATCCTGCGGTATGCCGCCAGCCGGGTCGCCGCGGGCGGACATCTCCTGGTGGTCTCGCACGCCGGGTTCCCGCCGTGGGCCCGAGCGCACGATGAGGAAGGTCACGAGGGACACCGTCACTCCCATGACTTCCTCACCCCCGAGCAGGAGATCGCGGAGCTCGATCTCGATGCGGGCTCGTGGCGCACGGTGCTCGCCGAGACGCGTACTCGCGATGCCGTCGGCCCGGACGGCGAGGAGGCGGTGCTGGAGGACGGGGTGGTCCTGCTGCGGCGTACCGCCTGAGGCCTGCGCGTCGCGGGCATCGCACTACGGGCCACGCGGCGCGCATCGCACGGGGCCACGTCGCGCCCGTCGCACGGGGTAACGTCGCGCGCATCGCACTACCGCGCCCTTGTGTTGGCTTTGCACCCCGCTGGCGAGGTGCACAGGCGCATGGACCGGGCTTTACAAGGGGCCGAGCCGGCTCTACAAGGGAGCCGGCCGGGTGGAGCAGCCCGGAAATGCACGAGGGGCCCGGGAAGTCCCGGGCCCCTCAGGCTTGGCGCAGGCAGGTCACTTGACGTCGCCGTCGGCCTTGCCGTCGAGCTTGTCCAGCGCCTCCTTCGCCTTGTCCACCGCGGTGTCGGCCTTGTCGCCTAGCTTGCCGCCGGTCTTGTCGTTGACGAAGTCCTTGGCCTTGTCGAGGCCGTCACCGATCTTCTCGCCGTGCTTGTCGACGGCGTCGGCGGCCTTGTCCTTGATGTCGCCGCTCTTGCCCTTGAGCTTGTCGAGGAATCCCATGTGCTTCTCCTTCGTTCCAGCCGTGACGGTCGTGTCCGCGGCCCGAGATGTTGACTCTGGAAGACTAGGCCCCATGTCCGATTCATCCCAGCCACCGGACGCAGTGCCGGTGATCGCCGTGGTCGGGCCGACCGCGGCAGGGAAGACGGACCTCTCCCTGGCACTCGCCGAACGGCTCGGCGGCGAGGTGGTCAACACCGACGCGATGCAGGTCTATCGCGGGATGGACATCGGCACCGCCAAGCAGCCGCCCGACCAGCGCCGCGGCATCACCCACCACCTGCTCGACTTCCTCGACATCGACCAGGTGGCCTCGGTGGCGGAGTTCCAGGCGCTGGCCCGCGCCACCATCACCCGGCTCCGCGACGCCGGTACGACGCCGATCCTGGTCGGCGGCTCGGCGCTCTACACCCGCGCCGTGCTCGACGAGTTCGCGTTCCCCGGCACCGATCCCGACGTACGCCGCCGGCTCACCGATGAGCTGGAGCGCGTCGGGTCCGGCGTACTCCATGAGCGCCTGGCGACGCTGGACCCCGATGCTGCCGCAGCCATCCTGGCCTCCAACGGACGTCGGATCGTACGGGCGCTCGAGGTGATCGAGCTGACCGGTGAGAAGTTCAGCGCCACCTTGCCGCGCCTGGCGTACGCCGTGGCGAACGCGCACCAGATCGGCGTCGCGATCGACCGGGCCACGTTGCACCAGCGGATCGAGCGCCGGGTGGACGCGATGTTCGAAGCAGGCTTCGTCGACGAGGTCGCTGCCCTGGTGGAGCGGGGGTTGGCCGGGGCCCGGACCGCGAGTCGCGCGATCGGCTATCCGGAGGTGATGGCGCACCTGCGGGGCGAACTCACCGAGGCGGAGGCCCGGGAGCGGACCGTGATCGCGACGCGCCGCTTCGCGCGCCGCCAGGACCAGTGGTTCCGCAAGGACCCGCGGATCACCTGGCTGGCCTGGGACGACCCCGACCTGGCCGACAAGGCAGCGGCCCTGGTCCCACGAACGCTCACTCATTGATGCTCGAAAGCTCAATCCTTGATGCCGTTACGACAACGATTGAGCTTTCGGACCACAACGACTGAGCGTTCGGAGCGCAACGAGTGAGCGTTCGTGGGGACGTGGAAGGATGGGCGGCGTGAGTGAGTACGACTTCGTCAAGGGACACGGCACCGAGAACGACTTCATCCTGGTCCCGGACGCCAGCGGCAAGATCGAGCTGAGCCCCGCCCAGGTGGTCCGGCTCTGCGACCGCCGGGCCGGGATCGGCGCCGATGGCGTGATCCGGGTCGTGCGCACGGACGCGACCGACGACCCGGCGGCGGTCGCGGCGCGCGGCGAGGCGCGGTGGTTCATGGACTATCGCAACGCCGACGGCTCCGTCTCCGAGATGTGCGGCAACGGGGTCCGCGTCCTCGCCCTCTACCTGGCCACCCACTCCACGATCGACCCGCGCGAGCCGCTCAAGGTGGCCACCCGCGCCGGCATCAAGACGGTCACCTTCTCCGTCGACGACGAGATCGAGGGCGGCATCGCGATCACCGTCGACATGGGCGAGCCCTCCTTCGGGCCCGAGTCGAAGGTCGGTGTCGGCGAGCGCACCTGGGCGGCGGTGAACGTCGACATGGGCAATCCGCACGCGGTGGCCTTCGTCGACGACCTGGCCGAGGCCGGCGACCTGCTCACCGAGCCGGCGTACGACGCGGAGGTCTATCCGCACGGCGTCAACATCGAGTTCGTCACCCGCCAGGGCGACCACCACGTCGCGATGCGGGTCCACGAGCGCGGGTCGGGCGAGACCCGCTCGTGCGGCACCGGTGCCTGTGCGGTGATGGCGGCGACCGCGCTGGCCGACGGCGCCGAGCGGGGTACGCCGTACGTCGTCGACGTGCCGGGCGGTCGGCTGCGCATCGAGTGGACCGACGACAACCGGATCCTGATGACCGGCCCGGCCCGGATCGTCGCCGAGGGCACCACCACTCTCTGAGGGCACTCCCAACGCAGGGCGACACCCACTAGGCTCGCTCCATGGCCGACGTCTTGCTGGTGACCTGCGCCGGGCTGCCCGATGGCGAGCCGCGCGGCGACCTGCTGGTCGACGCCTTCGCGGCCCGCGGTACGACGGCGCGCTGGGTGGCCTGGGACGACGCGGAGGTCGACTGGGCCGGCGCCGGTGCGGTCTGCCTGCGCTCCACCTGGGACTACGACGCCCGGTACGACGAGTTCCTGGCGTGGGCGCGCCGGATCGAGGCGGCCGGGGCGCACCTGCTCAACGGTGCCGGGCTGTTTGCCTGGAACACCGACAAGGCCTACCTGCCCGAGCTCGCTGCCGCCGGCGTACCGGTGGTGCCGACGATCGTGGTGGACGGCGAGGAGGAGTTGCCGCCCGCGATCGCCGAGTTCTTCACGGCCGTGGTCAAGCCGCGTACGGCGGCGGGCGGGCGTGGCGTGGTGGTCTTCGACATGGCCGACGGAGGCCCCGGCGACCTGGACGAGTCCCAGCTCTCGCCGGGCCCGTGGGTGGTGCAGCCGCTGGTCGAGTCGATCCACGACGAGGGGGAGTGGTCGGTCTTCGTGCTCGGCGGTGAGGTGGTCTCGGCGAGCAGGAAGGTGCCGGCCGCCGGCGACATCCGGGTGCACGAGGAGTACGGCGGATCCATGGTCGCCGCGACTCCCTCGGCGGAGCATCGTGAGGTGGCCGAGCGCGCCGTACGGGCCGCGCAGCGACTGTGCGGCGTCGAGCTTCCCTATGCCCGCGTGGACCAGATGCGCCTGGCCGACGGGACCTGGGCGGTCAGCGAACTGGAGGTCACCGAGCCGAGCCTCTACCTCGACGTGCTGCCCGACAACGCGGGCCGGTTCGCCGACACCGTGCTGGCCCACCTGGGACGCCCCTGACCGGACCCCGGGTCGCCTTGCACTCTCAGGGGTCGAGTGCTAAACATGGGGCTGGCACTCTCACCATGAGAGTGACAACAAACGGGACCGGTGAGTTGAGGTCCGAAGCGTCGGCGGGAAGGGTCCGCCGGGTCAGCCGGATCGTCCGTCGCGGGCAGCTCCCCGACTCCGTTCCAACTCTTATGCAGCAAGGAACGCAGGAGTTATGCCGAAGCTGATTGCTTTCAACGAAGAGGCGCGCCGCGGCCTCGAGCGGGGCATGAACACCCTCGCCGACGCCGTCAAGGTGACGCTGGGCCCCAAGGGTCGCAACGTCGTCCTGGAGAAGAAGTGGGGCGCCCCCACGATCACCAACGACGGTGTCTCGATCGCCAAGGAGATCGAGCTCGAGGACCCCTACGAGAAGATCGGCGCCGAGCTGGTCAAGGAGGTCGCCAAGAAGACCGACGACGTCGCCGGTGACGGGACGACCACGGCCACCGTGCTCGCCCAGGCGATGGTCCGCGAGGGTCTGCGCAACGTGGCCGCGGGTGCGAACCCGATGGGCCTCAAGCGTGGCATCGAGGCCGCTGTCGAGGCCGTGTCCTCGCAGCTCCTCGGCATGGCCAAGGACATCGAGACCAAGGAGCAGATCGCCTCTGCCGCCACCATCTCCGCAGGTGGCGACACCACCGTCGGTGACGCCATCGCCGAGGCGATGGACAAGGTCGGCAAGGAAGGCGTGATCACGGTCGAGGAGTCGAACACGTTCGGCATCGACCTTGAGCTCACCGAGGGCATGCGGTTCGACAAGGGCTACATCTCGGCCTACTTCGTCACCGACCCGGAGCGGATGGAGACCGTCCTGGAGGACGCCTACATCCTGATCGCCAACCAGAAGATCTCCAACGTCAAGGACATGCTCCCGGTCCTGGAGAAGGTCATGCAGTCCGGCAAGCCGCTGCTGATCCTGGCCGAGGACGTCGACGGCGAGGCCCTGTCCACCCTCGTGGTGAACAAGATCCGTGGCACCTTCAAGTCCGCTGCCGTCAAGGCGCCGGGCTTCGGTGACCGCCGCAAGGCCATGCTGCAGGACATCGCGATCCTGACCGGCGGTCAGGTCATCTCCGAGGAGGTCGGCCTCAAGCTCGAGTCGACCGGCCTGGAGCTGCTCGGCCAGGCCCGCAAGGTCGTCATCACCAAGGACGAGACCACCATCGTCGAGGGTGCCGGCGACCAGGCCCAGATCGAGGGTCGGGTCAACCAGATCCGCGCCGAGATCGAGAAGTCGGACTCCGACTACGACCGCGAGAAGCTGCAGGAGCGCCTGGCCAAGCTGGCCGGCGGTGTTGCGGTGATCAAGGTCGGCGCGGCCACCGAGGTCGAGCTCAAGGAGCGCAAGCACCGCATCGAGGACGCCGTCCGCAACGCGAAGGCCGCCGTCGAGGAGGGCATCGTCGCCGGAGGTGGCGTGGCGCTGGTCCAGGCTGCCGCCACCGCGTTCGACAAGCTCGAGCTCTCCGGTGACGAGGCCACGGGTGCCAACATCGTGCGCGTCGCCACCGAGGCCCCGCTCAAGCAGATCGCGATCAACGCCGGCCTCGAGGGCGGCGTCATCTCGGAGAAGGTCCGCAACCTGGAGTCCGGCCACGGGCTCAACGCGGCCACCGGTGAGTACGTCGACATGATCGCCGCCGGCATCATCGACCCGGCCAAGGTGACCCGCTCTGCCCTGCAGAACGCGGCCTCCATCGCGGCCCTGTTCCTGACCACCGAGGCCGTCGTTGCCGACAAGCCGGAGAAGGCTGCCCCGATGGGCGACCCGTCCGGTGGCATGGGCGGCATGGGCGGCATGGACTTCTGATCCGCACCAGCACCAGGCGAACGGCCCCGGGGATCCCCCGGGGCCGTTCGGCATTTCCGGGTGCGCGCGGGGCTGTTTCCGTGTCCGGCGTTGAATGGCGTGCCTACACTCGTGCCATGCGCAGATCACTCCTCGTCGTCCCCGCCGTGCTGGCGGCCCTGGCCGTGACCGGTTGTGGGGACAAGGAAGTCCAGAACACGTCCGGCGAGCCGACCGGCGACCCGACGTCGTCGTCTGCGCCCGCGACGCCCAACTCCGCAAAGATCAGCGAGGAGGAGTTCTGCGACAACATCGTGGCAGTCATCTCCTCGACCGACGCGAGCAAGGACCCGCTGGTGGACCTGCTCTCCGACGGGATGCCCGCGGAGATGTCGCCCGAGGCCACGGCCGGCGTTCAGGTCCTGATCGACAACGCCGGCAAGATGTCCGACCCCAAGGACGTCTTCAAGGTCTACCAGGACCTCCCCGAGGCGGACCAGGAGTCGCTCCAGGCGCTCGGCATGTACGTCGGGACGGCGTGCGGCGAGCAGATGCTCAAGCAGATGGTGGCGCTGCTGCCCAGCGAGGTTCCCGAGGGGCTGAAGTCGCTGAGCCCCGAGGACCTGCCCTCGCAGTTGCAGGAGCTCCTGCCTTCGGAGTTGCCGTCCGAGCTGAAGGGGATCATCCCCGAGGAGCTGGCGACCCTGATCCCCCAGGAGTGGCTCGAGCTGGTCCCCGAGGAATATCGGGAGCTCTTCGAGTCGCCGGCTCCGTCGGCGACCCCGACCGTCTGACTGCTGTCGGTCCGCTTCTCAGGCGTGCGGCTATCAGTCCATCCAGGTGATCGACTGATACTCACTCATTGCGCATTCCGCCGAGTGGAGCGATGACAGGCGCATTACCAGAGGCCGGCGACACCCGGGCGGCTTATCCATAGTGGTCGCGATACCAACGGGTGTGGCCTTTGCCTTGGGCATGTCCGCGTGGGGTCGCGCGTCAGGCCACCAGCGTAGACACCCGAACGTCCATGGGACGAAGTGCATGCATGTATCATTATCTGTATGCGAATCGTTTCAGAAGGCGGTGAGTGGGATGGAGACCCTGCGACCGGCGAGGGCTGCTGAGCGAGGCATGTCCCGAAGCGCCCTCTATCGGGCTGCCGCTGCGGGTGACTTCGAGCGCATCGCCCGCGGGCTCTACCGGCCGACCGACGCACCGCCCGCGGACTGGGACTGGCTCGAGGCCGCGAGTCGACGCGACGACGCGACGATCTGTCTGACCTCGGCGCTCGCCTATCACGACCTGACCGACGCCATCCCCGATGCGCTCGAGATCGCCATTCCGCGAGGCTCACGCATCCCGGTATCCGAGGGCGCGATCCGCTGGCATCTGTTCGCGCGTGAGTCCTTCGAGATAGGACGCGAGCAGATCGAGATCCCCGGCACCACGGAGACCATCGGGATCTATTCGCCACAGCGAACGATCGTCGACGCGTTCCGCCTTCGCGGCGCGCTCGGCTACGAGCTCGGACGTGACGCGCTCCGGGCATGGCTGCGCCGCGGTGGGAAGCCGGCTGACATCATGGACGTGGCCACACGGATCCCGCGATCCAAGGGGCCACTTCTCCACGCGCTGGAGTTGCTCGCGTGAGAGCAGAGCAGATCTTCCGCGAACTCCAGAATCTGGCGCGGGCAGAGGGCCGTTTGAACGGCAAGCCGACGCCTACCGCTGCGTACCTGATCCGTCATGGTCTGGAGTCCTTCCTCGCGCGACTCGCGCAGACGGATCACGCGGAGGACTTCATTCTCAAGGGCGGCATCCTGATCGGTGTGTACGGCGTTCGGCGGCCGACCAAGGACGTCGACGCCGAGGCCGTGTCCGCCAGTGTCACAGCAGCGCACATCGAGCAGATCGTCAATGACGTCGCCGCGATCGAAGTTGATGACGGGCTTGATTTTGATCTCGATTCTGTGAGCGTGGAGGAGATCCGTGAGACGGCCGACTACCCGGGTCTGCGGATGCGCGTCCGCGCCACCCTCGGTACGCAGCAGATCGCGATCGCTTGGGACATCTCGACTGGCGACCCCATCGTGCCCACGCCCAGGAAGGTACGTGTTGTACGCGTCATCGGCGAACCGATCGAGATGCTCGGCTACGCACCCGAGACGATTATCGCCGAGAAGGGTGTCACCATCCTCGAGCGAGGGACCACCAGCACCCGCTGGCGCGACTACGTCGACATCGCTCAACTGCCCGAGCACCACGAGATCGACCAAGGTCAACTGTTGGAGTCGGCTCGCGCCGTTGCGCGTTACCGACGAGTGGTTCTCCGGCCGATCGCGTCGGTGGTGGCGGGTTACGCCGCGACCGGTGACATGCAGGCGAAGTGGGCCGCCTGGCGCAGGAAAGTAGGCCTCGAAGGCATCAGCGAAGCCGACCTCGACGACCAGATGCGGCGCGTCGCTGCCGTTCTTGATCCGGTGTTGTCGCACGGGGCGCCGTGGTAGTCTGGTGGCACTGGGTTGGCGGAAACGTCTAGACCCACATGGTGGCGGGGGAAGTCCCCCGCCATTCATCTTCTCGGGGGGATCGTGGCTGAACTCAGCATCTTCATTGACGAGTCCGGACATTTCGATTCAGCCCGGACGGGCTATTACGTCCTCTCCATCGTGCTCCATGAGCAGCGGCACAGTATCGCTGAGGATGTCGCTGCTCTTGACGCGTCATTGATGAACCTTGGTTTCCCTGGCCGCCACGTCGTGCACTCCGGGGCCGCCATCCGGGGGGGAAGAGGGCTATCGCGGGATGGACATCGCCGAGCGCAAGGCGATCTTCACTCGTTTCCACGGTTTCGCACGTCGGGTGAACATCACCTACCAGCACTTCGTCTTCCGGAAGAAGGAGTTCGGCGACGCGCTCAAGCTCGAAGGCGCGTTGGCCCGTCAACCCGGCTTGTTCTTGCGCGAGAACGCCGAGTACTTCCTCGCCTTCGACAAGGTGATCGCCCATTACGACAACGGGCAGACCGAGGTCACGCGGACCCTGAACTCCGTGTTCAACGCGTTCTTCTTCGACGTCGACTTCCGCAACGTCAAGCCGAAGGACTACCGGCTGTTCCAAGCGGCGGACCTGTTCTGCACGCTCGAACTGTTGCGAGCCAAAGTCGAGGACAACGCCCTGTCGCGCTCCGACCTATTCTTCTTCCGGACCAAGCAGACATTGCAGAAGGACTACCTGCGCAAGATCGTCAAGAAGCGATTCCCCGCCCTCAGGTCCGGAAATTGATGGACGAGGGCAAGCTCGTCTTCCGCAAGGGTGATGGGCTGATATTCACCCGTTGAGCAGTTTGCCGAGCGGGGCGATGACGGTGCCGGAGTGTTCGCAGACCCAGTGCGGGTCGGGCCCGCCGAGCTCGGGCTCGATGTAGAGCGGGTGGGTGTCGTCATCGGCGCAGTGCGTGCACAACGGCCAGCGCCCGACGCGTTCGAGGAGCGCGTCCTGCACGTCCTGGGCGACCAGGCCGCCGACGTACACCGCTCCTTCGGGCCACTGCTCGGCCCACCAGCGTCGTTCGCTGACGGCATCCTCGAGGATCGAGACCACGTCGGCACTGGCCACGCCGGTTGCTTCGAGGTCGCGCATCACGAGCGCCCGTGCGGAGATCAACTGGTCGACCATGGCTCCATTGTGCGTCGGGCGTGGTTGGGCGCCGTGCGTGAGTACGACGCCGCCACCGCGGCAGTTCAGTCCTTCGGGGGCGGCGGATATACCCCGATCCCTGCGCGCACACGTGTCGACTGCAGGCTCACCGCGACCAGGCCCGTGGCGAGGATCGTTGCGGGCACGGCCCAGTGCAGATCGGTGAAGACGGCCAACGGCAAGGCCAGCACCAACGCCACCAACGTGATGATCCGGTTGATGTCGAGCGCGCGGGGCAGTCGCCGGGTGAGCGAGAACGCATCGGCGACCAGCGACACGTCGAAGTCGCGCATCGTGATGTCGGACGCGGGATCGTCCCCGACGGAGAGCGCGGCCTCGGCAGGTGCCTCCGCTTGGCCGGTGCAGGGGCCCACAATGGCGATGATCCGTCCCTGCTCCTGCAACTCGGCCACGAGGCCGCCGCGCTTCTCGGGTGCGGTCTCGGCCCAGCGCTGGGTGATGCCGGCGGCATCTGCCAGGCGGTCGGTGTCCCGGCTCGGCAAGTCGGTGACCAGGAGCGGCTCGATGGGTGCCTGCCTTCTATGGCTTCGTCGGCGATCTGGCCGGGGAGGACCTCTATGGCTCGTCTCCGTTTGGCGTTGCCCGACAGCTCATGGCGATGGGACTCGCCGCAGCAGTGCTTCTCGCTGCGCTGGGCGCCTCCTCGATCCGCGGTGCAGGATCCGAGCGACGAGGTGGAGCTGGCAGAACAACATGATTGAGCGACGTGGGCTCGAGCAGGTCGGGGGTCGAGCCCGACTCCTGATCAGCTGACGGGCTGGAGCCGCTTCGCTTCGAGCGTCGCGATCCGCTCCTCCAATTGCTGGATGGTTTCCCGCTGGTGGTTGAACTCCCACCGCACGTCGCGGTGGGCCTCACGAAGGTCCCTGACTTCTTGCTCAAGGGACACGATCCGGTCCCTGTTCCAATTCAGAAGGAATGTGAGCCTGTACAGCGTGTCATTGTCCATCCACCCATGGTTGCGCGGCCAGGCATGGGGCGCAATCCATGACATGCCCGGCGTACCCGACGACCATGGACACCTCCACCATCCAGCTGCAGATTTCTAGATGGCAGGTAAGTCGATCAACCAAGCCGACAGGCTCGGGTCGATGCCAGGCAGATCGAACTCAACGAATCCAGCGGATGAGACAAGCCGTTGGCTTGGCTGGTTCCGACGATCGATCAGGCCGAGCCCCCGCTCTCCAGGAGCCTGTGCGCTCATGATGCTGAGAGTGCAGTGCATTGGAAGCGTCGCAGAGCAGGATCGCACTCAGTTCGGTCAGCGAGCTGTCCTAGTGGCAGGGCAATGTAATAGTCGTGTGACATTCATAAATGTCGTCGTACTGTTACATGTATGGAATACCCGCTGAACACATGGTCGCGGTTGGGGCCCGCCGTACGGGACCGGCGTCGTGCTGCCGGCCTGACACAGGCAGAACTCGCTGACCGGGCCGGGGTGTCCCGCGCCTGGGTGATCCGGTTGGAACGTGGACTGGACAATGCCGAGCCTGCCCGGGTGCTGGCCGTGTTGCGCATCCTTGGCCTGGATCTGGTGTTGCGTGAACACCAGGTCTCCGAGGACGAGGACCTCCTGCGGGAGGTGCTCGGTGAATGAACTCCTCGTCGCGCTGAACGGACGAGAGCATCGGGGCCAGTTCCGGGATCGGTGGTAGTCGTGGCCCAATGGGCATCGGTCCGTTGAACGGCACGATCATGCAGATTTCTGGTTTGCCAGGGTGAACCAAGGCGGCGAAGGGCGCTAATCTGCGCGCAGATCAGGCAGGTGAGCTTGCTGCCGCCGTACTGGGACGACGAGAGCGCCTGGGGCTGCGCCAGGAGGAACTTGCCGAACTGGCCGGCTGCTCGCCGCGATTCGTCCATGCCATCGAAGCAGGCAAGAAGAGCCTCCAACTGGACAAGCTCGTCGCCGTCCTCGATGCGCTGGGCCTCCATCTCGCGATCAGCGAGGGAGGCTCCCCGCAGGTGACCACCTCGGCACCGCTCAAGTCAGACCTGCGGCTGGATCGGAGTGGCCGTGACGAGTGAAGCGGGGAGCGGAGCAGGGGTGGGCGACCTCGACGTGCGGGGCGTGGACCGTACCGACGTCTACAAGGCGGGAGCCCTGGCTGCTCACCTCACCCGGACCGCGCGGGGATCGAGTTCGCCTACGCCCGGGACTGGCTCATAACGGGTGGCCCCGCTGTCGCTACCACTTTGCCTGTCGGCGGCGAGCCCGTGCTGACGCCCGGCGGCGCCGTCCGGCGTACTTCGCGGGGCTGCTCCCCGAAGGGCGGCGACTCTCCGCGTTGCGTCGGGCGATCAAGACCTCCGCCGATGATGTTGCGGAACTGCTTGCCGAAGCCCGTCGCGTGAAGTAACTGTCGGGGGGTCTTGGCAGAGTCGCGAACATGTATCGCGCCGTGGTTGGTCGTCGTCCCGTAGCTCGCGGTAATCCGGGCGTGTGCGAACTATTCACATTATCCACTTGTCATGGATAATGTGAATAAAATGAGGTGGCGTGATGAAGTGGCGAGAAGTCTTGGCCGACGAAGGCATTGCGGTGGATGTCGTGGACAGCCGTCGCGTGCTCCTGAGTGATGAGCGCGTTTCAGCCGAAGTCATCATGTGGCTCCATGAGTCCACGCGACCGTTGACTCCTTCGAAGGTTCCGGCGCTGCCAAGCGGTCCGGCACTGTTGGCCGTTCCGCGAGGCACCGCTGCCTTCGTCGAGCACGCCCGCTCCCATGGATGGTCCGTAGTGTCCGATGACGGGATGCTCGACGTCGACCTGGGTGGCCGTCGCATCGTGCGAAGGCCCGGCGCGGACGAGCAGTCGTCCGGCCAGCGAAAGGCGAGCGGAAGGACGGGCTCAGTGCCGTGGGCCCAGTTCTCGGTCGTGAGGGCCATTGCCGCGCTTGCCGCCGGAGACGGTGGCCACGTGCGAACGACGCAGCAGCATCTGTCCAGGATCGTGGGCGCTTCCCAGCCGACGGTGTCACGGGCCTTGCGACGTATTGAGGCTGCTGGCCTCATTGAAACTGGCCGTTCAAGTGTGGTCGTGGGCGATCTCTCGCTCCTGGCTTCATGGTGGCTGCGAAACTATCCTGGCCCCGGCGGCATCACCGGCTATTGGTACGGCCTGGATGCACCTGCTGACCAGGTCCGCGACGCCGTGCGAGTCCTCGGAGTGGACGCGGAACGTATCGCGATATCCGGCGAGGTGGCAGCGGACGTCATGGCCCCCTGGCAGCGCCCACAGCAAGCGAAGGTCTACGTGCGCGCTGCCCGACCGCTGACTCCGGCGGGGCTGGTTGCGGTCCCCTCGGCTGGGGCCGCCACCGTGCAGGTGACCATCCCGGACGACCCCGGGGTGTGGCTGTCCGCCGCCTGGGGCGTCCCCTCGTTCGGGGACGCGGCTGAGTTCGCTGACCCACTCCAGATCTTGTACGACCTGGAACAGTCTCCGTCGCCGACGGCTCAGGAGGC
The DNA here is from genome assembly GCF_031844485.1 of Nocardioides sp. AE5. Lineage (NCBI taxonomy): Bacteria > Bacillati > Actinomycetota > Actinomycetes > Propionibacteriales > Nocardioidaceae > Nocardioides > Nocardioides sp. AE5. The sequence goes on along the minus strand of NZ_JAUZVI010000014.1, from coordinate 59,067 downwards.
GCAAGCGCGCCTGTTGGATCAGTTGCGTGGCCCTTTGGCGCAGCGATGGGCGAACTCGGTTGGGGTGGCGCAATGACAGGAAAGGCGGCGCCCCTGCGAGAGTTCGAGATGACCAGCACGTCCCGTGAGCAGGACCTCGGCTACCTCGCGCTGCGCGATGTCGCCGCGGTGAGGCGCCAGTTGGAGGATGGGTACCGAATCGTGGGCGGGAACGCCGTGTCCTTGCTTGCTGCGGCTTTCGAGGTCGTGGGAGTGCCGGAGCGCGACACCGCAGACGCTGACGTCGCCGCTGACTTCGAGGTTCTGGCCAACCCGGAATTGCTGGAGCGGATGGCTGCGCTCGGCTACACCCGTGACGACGGAAGCCGCCTCTCCCGCCCGCTGAGCGAATCTGAGCGGCGGGGATACCACGGTGGTGGGGCAAGCGAGGTTCCGGCGGAAGTGGCGGCGCTCAGGGCAACGGTCGATTTCATGGGCCCGTCGCTGAGTGGCCGGCATGAGCCGAACCAGGAAGCGGGTGACCTCCACGTCGACGCCTTTCCGGGAGTGAGCCTGGCCTTGGCTCAACCAGCGGTCCTCGTCTCCTTCAATGTCCGCTTGACGACGGGAAGCACGTTTCGCGTGAGCGTGCCCTTGCCCTCGCCCCAATCCGCGCTGTGCCTGAAATTGCTGGCCTACCGAGACCGTCTGGCCCAGAAGGACGCCGTTGACGTCTGGAGGTTGCTGGGTGTCTGCCGGGAGGCCGGCTTGCGACCCGGCGACTGGCGGAACTCTGGATCACAAGGGGATGCGTTGACCGTTCTGTGGGACTTCGTGAAGGTCGGAGGTTTCGGGCTGAAGTCGATGACCCCAGACGTCCGGGCGCACGCGACGGTCCGCGCGCTCGCCCTGGCTGTCGCACCGGCCCGCTCGCTTGGGTGAGCGACACGCCCCTTCGTCCAGAAGCGTGTGCCATGCCCCGTAGTTCATCGAGGGAACGTCGCAGCTCAGAACACGTTGCGCGGCCGGAACTGGACCGAGATCCGGGGCCCCGCGTGGGCGGTCTTGGGCACCGCATGCTGCCAGGTCCGCTGGCACGAGCCGCCCATCACCAGCAGGTCGCCATGGCCCATCGTGAAGGAGATCGACGAGCCGCCGCCGCGCGGTCGCAACAGCAACCTCCGCGGGTCACCGAACGAGACGATGGCAACCATCGTGTCCTCATGGCGACCCCGGCCGAGATCATCGCCGTGCCACGCCACCGAGTCCTGGCCGTTGCGGTAATAGCAGCACCCGGCCGAGACGAACGGCTCCCCGAGTTCGTCGGCGTAGTGGGCGCCGAGTGCGTCGCGCGCCTGGTCGAGCACCGGGTGGGGGAGCGAGGTGCCGGGCAGGTAGGTGTGCACCAGGCGCGGCACGTCGACCACCTTGTCCCACATCTCGCGCTGCTCGGCCCGCCACGGTACGTCGTGGACCAGGGTGGCCAGCAGGTCGTCGGCGCCGGTGACCCAGTTGGGCCGTACGTCGACCCAGGCGCCAGAGCCCAACGTCGTACGTCGGGAGGCACCGAGGTCGGCCAGCGCCGGGCCGACGGCGGGCTCGGCGTCGAAGAGGCTGGCCTGGAACTGGACGCTCATGCGCGCCACCCTAGCCGACAAATCGAACAACAGTTCGATGTGCGGGGTGTGTCGGCGAGACCCCGGGACAACCCTGAACGGTCCCTGAACCGCCACAAATCTGTTGCCCATGTGTCGGTGGCCTCCTCTAGGGTTGTTGCCCATGACGACGACACCCGCGACGACCACGGCACCACCGGCTGCTCGAGTGCGGAACCTGGTCAAGACCTACGGCATGGGACAGGCCGAGGTGCGCGCCCTCGATGACGTGAGCCTGGACCTGGTCGCGGGTGAGTTCACCGCGGTGATGGGGCCCAGCGGCTCCGGCAAGTCCACCCTGATGCACTGCTGCGCGGCCCTCGACACCGCCGACAGCGGCACCGTCCAGATCGGTGACCACGAGCTGACGACGATGAACGACAAGGCCCTGACCCGGCTGCGCCGCGACGAGATCGGATTCGTCTTCCAGTCGTTCAACCTGGTGCCGACACTGACCGCGGAGGAGAACATCCTGCTCCCGCTCTCGATCGCCGGCCGCAAGCCCGACCGGGAGTGGTTCGACGCGGTGATCCGCACCGTCGACCTGGGCTCGCGGCTCGCGCACAAGCCCAGCGAACTCTCCGGTGGCCAGCAGCAGCGCGTCGCGGTGGCCCGCGCCCTGGTCAGCCGGCCCAGCATCGTGTTCGCCGACGAACCCACCGGCAACCTCGACTCCCGATCCGGCGCCGAAGTGCTCACCCTGCTGCGCAACAGCGTCGACGAGCACGGCCAGACCATCGTCATGGTCACCCACGACCCGGTGGCCGCCGGCTACACCGACCGCGTCGTCTTCCTGGCCGACGGCAAGATCGTCGACGAGCTGCGCCAACCCGACCGCGACCAGGTGCTGGGCAAGATGCAGGAGCTCGCCAACGAAGCACCGGCCGAGGGCTGAGCCGGATGTGGAAGGTCACCTGGCGCAACCTGCTGGCCCGCAAGGTCCGGCTCGCGCTCTCCGGCTTCGCGATCGTGCTCGGCGTCGCCTTCGTCGCGGGCACCCTGATCTTCACCGACGCCATGGGCGGCACCTTCGACGACATCATCGAGGGATCGACCGCTGACGTCGAGATCGGCTTCGAGGGCGGCACCGACTTCGTCTCCGGCGAGGACAACCGGACCATGCCCGCCTCGGTCGCCGCCGACCTCGAGCAACTGCCCGGCGTCGAGTCCGTGCACCCCTCGGTCGGCCTGCAGACGGTCTTCGTCCTCGACAAGGAGGGCCAGGTGATCGGCGGCAACGGCCCGCCCGGCCTCGCCTTCAACCCCACCGACGCCACCTCCATGCACGGCAAGCCGATCCTCGACGTGGTCGAGGGGAAGATGCCCGATGGTCCCGGCCAGGTCGCCCTCGACACCGCCACCGTCGAGAAGGGCGGCTTCGCGGTGGGCGACCAGATCAGCTTCGTCACCGGCGCCACCCCGCCACAACTGGATGCGGAGCTCGTCGGGATCGTCGAGTTCGGTGCCGGCGGCACCAACGGCGCCACCCTGAGCATCTTCGAGCTCGGCTTCATGCAGGACACGTTCTTCGAGGGCGAGGACGTCTACAACGCGATCTCCCTCAACGCCGCCGACGGCGTCTCGCAGCGCGAACTGGCCGACCAGGCCCAGCAGGTGCTGCCGGACGGGGTGGTGGCGTGGACCGGCGACGAGTACGTCGAGATGAACAAGGCCGCCCTGGACGAATTGATGGGCTTCCTGACCACCTTCCTGCTGGTCTTCGCCGGTGTCTCCCTGGTGGTCGGGATCTTCCTGATCATCAACACCTTCTCGATCCTGATCGCCCAGCGCTCCCGCGAACTTGCCCTGCTCCGGGCCCTGGGCGCCTCCCGCGGCCAGGTGAACCGCTCGGTGATCCTGGAGGCCCTCGCTGTCGGCGTGGCCGGCTCCACCCTCGGGCTCGGGCTGGGCTATCTGCTGGCGCTGGGGCTCCGTGCGCTCTTCGCCTCGTTCGGCCTCGACCTGGGTGATGCTGCGTTCACCGTCTCGCCGGCCACCATCTTCTGGGCGTACGCCGTGGGGCTGGTGGTCACCGCGATCGCTGCAGTCACCCCGGCGGTCCGGGCGTCGCGGATCCCGCCGATGGCAGCCCTGCGCGACGACGTGTCGATGCCCGAGGCGACGCTGCGCCGCCGCATGGTGGTCGGCACCACCCTGGTGGTCGTCGGAGCCCTGTCGATGTTCCTCGGCCTGCTCGGTGACGGGGCCACCGGGCTGTGGCTGATCGGGCTGGGCATCCTGATGGTCCTGGTCGGGGTCTCGCTGATGAGCGCCCTGCTCGGTCGCCCCCTGCTGCTCCTCTTCGGGATCGTCTATCGCAAGGCGTTCGGCGCGGTGGGCAACCTCGCCACGCAGAACACACTGCGCAATCCACGGCGTACCGGCGCGACCGCCAGTGCGCTGATGATCGGCCTGGCGCTGATGTCGATGATGTCCATCTTCGGCTCGTCGGCCTCGGCCAGCACCGACGCCGCGATCAAGGAGACGCTGACGTCCGAACTGGTGATCTCCAACGCGATCGGCCAGCCGTTCTCGCCCGGCATCGCCGAGGAGGTCGCGCGCGTGGACGGGGTGAAGGGCGTGGCCCCGGTACGGTTCGGCTATCCGAAGATCGGCAACGGATACGCCGGCGTGCTCGCCGTCGACCCGACGGTGATGGAGAACGCCTTCGAACTCGAGGTCGTCGACGGCGACGTGGCCGACCTCGGACCGGGCAAGGTCGCTGTCAGCGACCGGCAGGCCAAGGACCACGGCTATCACGTCGGCCAGGTCTTCGACATGGAGTTCGACGCCGGGACCCAGCAGGTCGAGGTCGCCGTCATCTTCGCGGCCGGCGGGGTGCCCTCCGACTTCATCGTCTCGCCCGATGCCCTGGAGAAGGGCGGCCAGCGGGCCCAGGACTCGATGGTCTTCGTGACCATGGAGGACGGGGTCGACAACGACGCGGTCCGTGCCGACATCGAGGCGATCACCGACGAGATCCCGACGGTGACCGTCAACGATCCGCAGGAGTTCGCGGACGCCCAGAAGGCCCAGATCAACCAGTTCCTCTACATGATCTATGGCCTGCTCGGCCTCTCCGTGGTGATCGCCATCCTGGGCGTGGTCAACACGCTCAGCCTCTCGGTGATCGAGCGGACCCGCGAGGTCGGCCTGCTCCGGGCGGTCGGCCTCGGCCGCCGCCAGTTGCGCACGATGATCCGCCTCGAGTCCGTGGTGGTGACCGTCTTCGGTGCCATCCTGGGCCTGGTGATGGGCGTGATCTTCGGGTCGTCGCTGGTGATCGCCCTGCGCGACCAGGGGCTGACCGACCTGGCCATCCCGTGGGGGCTGCTGGTCGGGTTCGTGATTGCCTCCGCGCTGCTCGGCGTACTTGCGGCGGTCTTCCCGGCACGCCGCGCCGCGAAGCTCGACGTGCTCCAGGCGATCGCGACCGACTGACGCGGCCACGACCTGGGCACGTTGCGGCCGTTGTTGCGCGAGCAGTTGCCGGTCGGTGCCCCGTTGCGGTGTCGTTCGCAGTCACCCGGTGACTGCAGACGACACGGCAGTCGAGGAGATCGTCCCGGTGGTGCACCGCGCGAGGCCATAGGCTGCTTACCATGAGCCTGTTGCTCGAGATCGCGGTGCACGCACCGCGCGACGTACCCGGCGCCCAGGAGGGTGGCGCGGACCGCCTGCTGCTCCGCACCCCCGCCGCGCTGGCGCCCGACCTCACCGAGGCCTCGGCGGTGCTCCGCGAGGCCGACGTACCAGTCCGGGTGATGCTGCGGCTCAACGAGTCTTGGACCACCACCGGCGGTGAGTTCCGTCGACTGGTCGGCCTGGCCGAGGAATACGTCGCGCTGGGTGCCGAGGGGGTCGCGTTCGGTTTCCTGGACGCCGACCTGGAGGTGGACGTGCACACCTGCATCACCCTGGCCGAGGAACTGAGCGGCATCCCGTGGACCTTCCACGAAGCGATCGACGCCTGCCTCGACCCGCGCCGCTCCTGGCGACGGGTGATCGGCCTGCCCGGCCTGGATGCGGTCTTCTCCTCGGGCTCGCCGCTGGGGCTGGGCCACGGCTACGAGGACCTCCTCGCCCAGGCGCAGGCCTCGCCGGAGAGCGCCGCACTGATGCTGCCCGGTCACGGACTCGTCCCCGAACAGGTGCCGTGGCTCGCCCGGGCCGGGGTCACCCAGTTCCACGTCGGCTCCCAGGCACGCCCCGGTGGCTCGCCCAAGGCCTACGTGGACGCCGGCCATGTCCGGTCGTGGCGGATGCTGCTGGATTCCTGACCACGAACGCTCAGTCGTTGTGTCGCGAACGCTCAATGGTTGTGTCGCGAACGCTCAGTCGTTGATGTCCGAAAGCTCAATCGTTGCGTTTCTGGGATCAACGATTGAGCTTTCGAGCATCAACCGTTGAGCGTTCGTGGGTCAGGCGCAGCCCATCGCGAGTTGCTGGACCCGTTGGGTCACGGTGGGGTCGTCCTCGCCGAACTCGGGGTCGACCAGTTGCTCGACCGTGAACTCGCGGATGATCCCGTCCGAGAAGCAACGGGCCTGCTCGGGCGTGGCGCCCTGCTGGACCCAGATGGAAGCCATCTGCGAGCGGATCGCGACCAGTTGCAGGGCGTCCTGGGCCGAGTCCGAGCCCAGCCGGGCCTCCCCGGTGTCGCAGGACTCGAGGCGGATCTGGTCGCCGGTCCGGGTCACGGAGGCGGCGCCCGCGGGTTGCTCCTTGCTCCACGCAGCCAGCGCCTCGTCCATCTCGGTCAGGTCGCGGTCCGTGTCCGCGACGAAGTCCGCGGTGATGCAGGTCTGGTCGCCCCGGGTCACGGCGACGTAGTGGTCGCCACCCCATCCATCGGCGGCGTCGAGCGCATCGTTCAGGCCGATTCGCTCGGCCAGCACGAGGTAGAGGAAGAGCGCGCCGAACTCACCGGAGTCGAACTCCTCGTCACCGTCCTGCAACTCCGGCTTGGCGACCTCGGCGGCCGGGTCCTCGTCGATCAGCCAGGTCCACGGGTCCATCAGGTGCTCCTCGGTGGAGGGCGGGTTGCGGAAGAGTTCGTCGACCGCCTCGTTGCCGCCGTCCTCGAAGGCCAGCGTCACCAGCGGTTCGCCCAGCGCGTACGACGAACCCATCATCACCAGCAGCACCTTGGGGATCTCCTCGAGCTTCTCCCCGATGTCGCCCTGCTCGTCCTCTTCGGACTCCTCGATCGCCGTCTGCTCGTCGGCCGTGAGCGAGTCGAAGTACGCCGTCTCCACCCGGGAGGCGTCGCCCTCGACCACGCCGCGGAAGACCGACGAAGCGGTGCCGTCCTCGGACTCGTCGAACTCGTCGAAGCGCGCGGCCAGGTCGAAGTGCTGGTCCTGGAGGGCGTGGGTCAGCTCGTGCACCATGGTCAGGGTGACGGCCGGCGTCAGCTCCGAGCCCCGGACCCGGATCCGCTTGTCCCCGAACGAGAAGAACCCCAGCGTCCCCTCACTGCTCAACGCATTCATCTGCTCGAAGAGGTCGACGTCGGCCTCGATCAGGCCAAGCGCCCGCAGCATCGCGGTGAACTGGTCGAGTTCGTCGCGGTCTTCCTCGGTCAGTTCGCCCTCGTCGGTCGTCATCTCGGCCCGGAACTCATCCTCGGGCAGGAAGTCGACGTACACCGGGTGCTTGAACTCTAGCCCCCGGTGCTCCTCCACGATCGGGATCAGGTCGGCCACCCGGGCATCCCACTCCTCGGGGAACTCAGGCCCCGAGTCACGCTGGGAGACCACGACGATTGCCACCGCCACGGCCGCGACCAACAGCACCACCAGCCCGAGCACCAGCGCGACCACGCCGGCACGGGGGCCGTTGTCGGATGGCGGCGGTATCGGCGGGGGCGGGGCTTGCCAGGTGGGAGTGGTGTTCACGCGGGTGAGAGTACCCGCGTTTGACCCGGCTTGAACCGGGAACAGTCAGGCCTGCCCGCACAATCGAATATCCAGGAGGAAACCATGGCTGCCAAGGGACTTGACGCGTTCAAGAGCATTGACCCCCGTCAGCTCAAGACCCCGATGCAGCGGGTCTTCGGCGCCATCACCCTGGTCGGGATCATCATGGTCGCGATCGCCTCCATTGCCTCCAACGCCAGCGCCGCCAACGAACGTCGTACGTTGCCCGAGTGCAGGGAGACCGTGACGGCCGACTGCATCGAGGTCGCCCCGGGTGTCTACAGCACCACCGGCCAGGAGGAGACGTCGCGCTACTTCGCCCGCGAGGGCGAGCGCCGGGAGAAGATCAAGGTCTCGCTCAGCCCCAACCAGAGCCGTGAGCTCCGCAGCCAGGCCGACGGACTGTACGTCGACGGCGACCTGATCGGCCTGCAGGACCGCGACGGCGAGCGCTACTGGTCGCGCGAGCGGAAGCTCTCCCTGGAGATGCCCTGGACCATCGTCTTCGGCATCGGCGTGGTGCTCGTGCTCGGTGGTGGACTGGCCACCGCCAAGTCCCTCAAGGATGCGGCCTCCGCCTGACGCAGGACCTCACGCTTCGGCGTCGGTGCTGGGGGACGCCTCGCAGCCTCACGCTTCGGCGTCGGTGATCCGGTAGGCGTATCCCTGCTCGGCCAGGAACCGCTGCCGGTTCTGCGCGAACTCCGCATCCACGGTGTCGCGGGAGACGATCGTGTAGAAGTGCGCACTCTTCCCCGCCGCCTTGGGCCGCAGCAACCGGCCCAGCCGCTGGGCCTCTTCCTGGCGTGAGCCGAAGGAGCCGGAGACCTGGATCGCCACCTCCGCCGAGGGCAGGTCGATGGAGAAATTGGCGACCTTGGAGACCACCAGGAGGCCGAGTTCCCCTGAGCGGAACGCATCGAAGAGGCGCTGGCGCTCCTTGACCGGCGTCTCGCCCTTGATCACCGGCGCATCGAGTGCCTCGGCGATCTCGTCGAGTTGGTCGATGTATTGCCCGATCACCAGCGTCGGCTGGCCCTCGTGCTCGGCGACCAGGCGGCGTACCACGTCGATCTTGTGGTGGGTGCACGCCGCCAGCCGGTAGCGTTCCTCGGGCTCCGCGGTGGCATAGGCCAGCCGCTCCGCGGACGGCAGCGTCACCCGCACCTCGACACAATCAGCCGGCGCAATGTAACCCTGCGCCTCGATGTCCTTCCACGGCGCGTCGTACCGCTTCGGGCCGATCAGCGAGAAGACGTCGCCCTCACGCCCGTCCTCGCGGACCAGCGTCGCGGTCAGCCCGAGCCGGCGGCGCGCCTGCAGGTCCGCGGTCATCCGGAAGATCGGCGCCGGCAGCAGGTGCACCTCGTCATAGACGATCAGCCCCCAGTCCCGCGCATCCAGCAACTCCAGGTGCGGATAGGTGCCCTTCCGCTTCAGGGTGAGCACCTGGTACGTCGCGATCGTCACCGGGCGGACCTCCTTGACCGCGCCGGAATACTCCCCGATCTCGTCCTCGGTCAACGACGTACGCCGCAGCAGTTCGTCCTTCCACTGCCGCGCCGAGACGGTGTTGGTGACCAGGATCAACGTGGTCGCCCGGGCATGCCCCATCGCGGCGGCGCCGACGATCGTCTTGCCCGCGCCGCAGGGGAGTACGACGACCCCCGAGCCGCCGTGCCAGAACGACTCCGCGGCCTCGGCCTGGTAGGGACGCAGTGACCAGCCGTCCTCGGCGAGCTCGATCGGGTGCGCCTCGCCGTCGACGTACCCGGCGAAGTCCTCGGCCGGCCAGCCCAGCTTGAGCAGCGCCTGCTTCAGGCTGCCGCGCTCCGAGCCGTGCACCACCACGGTGTCGGCATCGATGCGCTCGCCGAGCATGCCCTTGATCTTCTTGGCGCGGAGCACTTCCTCCAGCACCGGCCGGTCGGTCGAGGCGAGGACCAGGCCGTGCACGGGGTGCTTCTCCAGCCGCAGCCGGCCATAGCGCGACATGGTCTCGGCGACGTCGACCAGAAGTGAGTGCGGCACCGGATAGCGCGAGTAGGCCAGCAGGGTGTCGACCACCTGCTCCGCGTCATGGCCGGCAGCGCGAGCGTTCCACAGCCCCAGCGGGGTGAGGCGATAGGTGTGCACGTGCTCGGGGGAGCGCTCCAGTTCCGCGAACGGCGCGATCGCGATCCGGCAGGCGGCGGCGTCCTCGTGGTCGACCTCGAGCAGCAGGGTCTTGTCGCTCTGGACGATCAACGGGCCATTCACGGCCCCCAGCGTACGGTCACGATCCACGCGACTTGTGCGGTGGTGTTGACGGAAACGGGGCGCACAGCCCTACTCAAGTGACGATAACTCCGCGTTACACGCGAAAAAGGGGGAGAGAGAAAGGGGCGCGGGAAGAGGCGGGGTCAGTTCGACGCCGCGGCACGCTGCCGGGCCCGGAATGCGGCCACGTTCGCCCGAGAGGAGCACCGGTCCGAGCAGTAGCGGCGGGACTGGTTGGGGGAGGTGTCGACATAGACCCGGGTGCACGGCGCGGCACTGCAGGTGCCCAGGCGCGAGGCACCCATGTCGCAGACCAGGTTGGCCAGCCCGAGCAGGGATTCGGCGATGACCAGGTCAGCGACGCTCGAGGCCTTGTTCGCGACGTGCAACTGCAGCCGACCCGGCGCGTGTTCGAAGATCCGCGGCGTGATCGGGTGCTTGCCCATCAGGTCGTTGAGCACGCCGACCGTGCCGTCGACATCCCCGGCGTCCGAGGCCTCGAAGACCGGGCGCAGCGAGGCCTGGAACCTGCGCAGCGCGGTGACGTCCCGCTCGACCACCTGGTGGTGCAGCCAGTCGCGGTCCTGGAGGAAGTCGACGACCGCATCGATGTCGACCAGGTCGGCATTGAGCAGGCGTGCTGCTGCCTCGGCATAACCAACGACGTCCATGGCTACGATTCTACGGAGTCGCCGGCGGCCACCAGTCGGACCGCATTGAGCCGGTGGATCGAGAAGTCGCGGGTCTCCTCGCTGCGGTGGTCGTACGCCGTCAACTGGCCGCCCTCGACCCGGACCGGGTCCAGGATCCGCTCGGTGGCGGTGCCGTGGTTGTCGAGGTAGTTGATCCAGACGCTGGAGCCGTTCTCGATCGCCATCCGCAGCAGCGCCAGGGAGTCAGCCGGGGTGGTCGCGGTCCGCTCCTCGGGGCGTACGTCGCGGGCCCGGTCGCCGGCGCGCAGCGCCGAGACCGCATGGGTGACCTGGGCAGCCTCGCGGGCCGCGTCCCGGCCGGCCGGCCGCTCGCGGGGCGTGCGGGAGCGCAGCGCCTCCACTCGTGCGATGTGGACGGTGCCGTCGTCGGCCTCCACGACCGGGGCCGCGCCGAGGTCGCGCAACCGCGGCAGCAGTACGTCGATCGGGGTGGTGCTGACCAGGACCGTCGGCGCGATCCGGCGCAGCCCCAGGGCCGCGGCCCCGCGCGTGGTGAGAAGCGCGGTCAGCTCGGCCTCGTCGTCACTGCGCAGGAACGCCTCGGCATAGCCCACCCGCAGCGAGCCGAAGGTCCGTGCCGTGTCGTCGACCAGGTAGGACAGCGGCTGCGGGATCGGGGTCCGCGACGCTTCCTCGAGGAAGTGGTGGATCTCCGCGGCCGACCAGCCGATGTCGAGCGAGCGGCGTACCGAGGACTGGGAGAAGCGGTAGACGGTGGCGCCCCCGCGCGACTCGACGTCTGCCACCTGCTGCAACCGGGCGGCCAGCGTCGACTCCAGGGGCCCCGGCGCGATCGCGGTGAGGTCGCCCTGGACGAGGATGTGGTCCACCGGCTCGGGCAGCAGCGGGGCCAGCACGGGCGCAGGGTCCTGGCCGGTGACCAGTGCCCGTCCGTGGTCGGCCAGCCCGCCGAGGCCGACGACACCGAGCAGGGAGGCCTCCTCGATAGCCGCGGCGACCAGTCGGACCTGCCCTGCCGGGCGCCGCGGACGCAACCAGTCCACCCGCGCGGCCAGCGACGGTACGCCGGTCCCGGCGGCCAGCACCTGGCCGTCCGGGATGGTGCCGAGCTGGGCCAGGGTGAGGTGGCGGACCTCGATCGCGTGCGGGTCGACCAGGCCGGGCGCGAGCGCGTTCAGCGCCTTCCCGGATGCGTCGCGGGAGCCGATCATGGCGCTGGTGCGGGGGCTGGTGAGCCAGGCCCGGGCGAGCCGGGTCCAGCGTTGCGCGGCCTCCTCGCGCAGCCACCCGTCGTACGCATCGGTGGGCAGCCACGAGTCGATCAGGTCGCCGGGAGAGCCGACGGCCAGCAGGCGGGCCGAGGCGGCGAGCTCGACCAGGAATCCGGCAACCCGTTCGTCCACCTGGAGCAGGCCAGCGACGGCCTTCAGGTCACGCACCCCCAGGCCGCCGGTGCGCAGCGTGGCCGGTGGGCGCGTGCCCCATGCGTCCAGGAGGAGTTCGACCCGGCGTACGGCGTCGAAGGCGGCCCCAGCCGCAGCCCGGGCGACCATCGCGCCCTCGCGCGCGGAGGTGACCAGTTCGGGGATCGGCTCGGCCCAGGCCGGATCCGCCTCGCGGGGGAGCAGGTCGGCGACCACGCTCAGCGCCCGCGGACCCGAGGCCGAGTCCCAGACCAGGGCCAGGTCGGCCAGGCGTGCCAGCGCACCGGATCCGGACTCCGGTGTTTCACCGTCCCTGACGAGGGCATGAAGGAGGAAGAGTTCCGCACGAGTCAGCCGGTCCAGGGCGCGCAGCACCGAGGCCCGGGTGGCGGCGCGGGACGCCAGTTGCGACGAGTCTTGAGGAGCAGGAGTGGCCAGGTCCGGTCGGGCGCGCAGCAGCCGCGCGACGCGGTCCTCGGGCCATGCGCGCAGTTGGTCTGCCAAGGATCGGAAGTGGCCAGCCATCCCTCCCACGCTACTAGCGGCCACCTCGGACGCCCTCCGCGACCACGCCTGCTGGTCCAACCCCTTACCCTGTCGGGGTCGGGCACCAGAAGCGAGCGCGGGATGAGGGGGGCAACCGGCATGGTCCATCTCGACTGCGGAGCCGCCACGGACACCGGCCGCGTGCGCACCCACAACGAGGACTCCTACTTCGCCGCAGCACCGGTCTTCGTCGTCGCCGACGGCATGGGCGGGCACCACGGCGGCGAGGTGGCGAGCGCGATCGCCACCGAGGAGTTCGGGCGGCTGGCCCACGAGGGCTATGACCCGGCCCACACCACCGACGTGGTGGTCGACGCACTGGTGGCGAGCCAGAGGCGGATCCAGGAATACGGGCGCCAGCACCACAGCGACGGCGAGATCGAGTGGTACGCCGGCACCACGGTCGCCGCGGCCCTGCTGTGCGAGGACGAAGCAACCCCCAAGTGGCTCCTGGCCAACCTCGGTGACTCGCGCATCTACAAGGTCCACGAGGGTCGCCTCGACCAGGTCTCGGTCGACCATTCGCTGGTCCAGGAACTCCTCGACTCCGGCGAGATCGACGCCGAGGAGGCCGCCGTACACCCCGAGCGCCACGTGATCACCCGGGCGCTGGGCGGTCCGGTGCTCCGTGCCCCTGATTTCTTCGTCCTCCCGCTGAGCTCCGCCGAGCGCGTGCTGCTCTGCTCCGACGGGGTGAGCGGGATGATCGACGACACCACCATCCACCGCATCCTCACCTCCACCACCGATCCACGCGATGCCGCCGACGCCCTGGTCAAGGCATCGCTGGAGGCCGGGGGAGAGGACAACGCCACTGCCATCGTGATCGATGTGGTGGGATTGCCAGAAGACGTCTCCGACGCCGGAGCACGAACCGAACCAGTGAGTCTGGAAGACAAGTTGGGAGCCCTCCCGTGACCGAATCCATCAGCGCCGACCGTTCCTACCGCCCCGGTGGGTGGTACGCCGTCTTCGGTGCGGAAGCCAGTGTCCTGCTGCCCGAGAGCGAGAAGGCCCGGGTGGCGGCCCTGTGGGAGCAGGCCGACGCAGGGGCAGGCTTCGACGAACTGCTCGATGCGCTGATCGCCAGCGGTCTCCGGGCGTTGCCGGGATTCGTGTTGATCACGGCCGCTGACCCGACCCGCATCGTGCTGCGCGGCAGCGCCCGCGCCACGGTCGTCCTCCCAGGAGGCGAGGAGGTCGAGGTCGACGGCGGCGCCGCGGCGACCTGGGTGGAGCGCTCCTTCGAGGAGGTCGAGTCGATCACCCTGGTGCTCGAGGACGCCGAGGGAGACGTCGCAGACTTCCCGATCATCAACGGACTGGTCCGGGTCTCCCGGGTCGACCGCCCGGCCCGCACCCAGGCTGCGGGCGTCGCGGACGCGGATGCAGCGGCCGGCGCAGTCATCGGTGGCGTCGAGCCCGCCGAAGGTGGCGTTGAGCCTGCTGACGGTGGCGTCGAGGAGTCCGGGAACGCTGGCGGCTGGGAGGCCCCGGCGTCCACCACCGGCTCCGAACCGGCCCCGGGCGACCCGCTGGGCCAGCAGTCGGAGGATGCGGCGGCGATGCCGGCGCCTGTGCCCCCGATTCCGGCACCCGTGCCGCCGATGCCCTTCCCTGTCGGTGCCGACGACGCAGGCCACGCCGATGCCGGCGCGGGCGAACCGGCCGACGATGAGCTGGTCGACGACGAGCCAGTCGACGAGGCTGTTGCCGAGGGCACCGGGGACGAGGCGAGTGACGCACCGGCTGCAACCGACCCGGTGCTTGCGGAGTCGGCCGAGGACGACCCCGAGGCCACCGTGCTGGACCTCCCCGTGATCGAGGACGAGGCGCCCACCGGCGGCCAGCACCTGGCGGCGGTGCCCGCATGGGGCGGCGCACCCGATGCAACCCCGGAAGCCCCGGAAGCATCGGACACCCCGGCCGTGCCGGCGTGGGGCGAGCCCGCGCCTGCGCAGGCCGGCGACCACACGGACGAGCCTGCGGACCAGGCACCGCCCGCGCCCCCGGCGGAACCGGTCTGGGGCCAGCCCACCGGCGAGGCGCCCGTCGAGCCGACGCCCGCAGCAGAGCCCCCGTCGAACCCGTTCGGGGCGAGTGCTCCGGACCAGCCGTCCAACCCCTTCGCGCCCGACGCGGGTGACCCGCCGGCCTGGCAGGCGCCGAGCGGTGACGACGTACCTCCGGCGCCCGCATGGGGTGCGCCCCCGGCCCCGCCCGCAGCCCCGTCCTGGGGGGATGACCCGCTGGCTGCGTCCACCCCGGCAGCGCCCAGTTGGGGAGCGGCCCCGGAGGGCGGCAGCGACGTCGAGGACCACGACCACGACGGCAACACCGTCACCGGCGCCGTGGACCAGGACCAGTTCGCCCGCCAGCACCCCGGCATCCCCGGCCAGCCGCAGGCGCCCAGCGTCACGGCACAGCCGGTCGCCCGGCTGGTCTTCTCCCACGGCGAGGACATCGAGGTGGACCGGGCGGTGCTGATCGGGCGAGCCCCCGAGGCGCGCCGCTTCACCTCCACCGACCAGCCCCGGCTGGTCACCGTGCCGAGCCCGAACTCGGAGATCTCCTCCACCCACCTCGAGGTGCGTCCCGGCTCGGGTGCCGACCACGGTTCGGCCATCGTGACCGACATGGGGTCCACCAACGGAACCGTGCTCACCCAGCCCGGCTTCGCCCCGGAGGACCTCCAGCCCGGCATCGCGGTCCAGCTCCTGCCCGGTGCCGTGATCGACCTGGGCGACGGGGTGACCATCCAGGTCACCAACGCCTGATCCCTCCGCGACCGTCCATGGCCGAAACCGCGATCATTGCCGAACCTGACCGCCGGTTCCAGGCGTTCGTGATCGACCGCGCGCTGGTCGTGTCGGTCGCCGGTGTCGCTGGCCTCGCAGCATGGCTGCTCGGCGGCGGCCCGTGGGCGTGGGCGGGCGTCACGACGGCGGCCGGATTCGTGGCGGGTCTCGTCATGGCCATCGTGGCTGGTGTCACCGGACGTACGCCGGGCAAGGCGTGGCGCGGCCTCCGGATGGTCGACGCGCAAACCGGCCTGCCGATCGGCGTCGGGCGTTCGCTGCTCCGCTCGATCCTGACGACATCCGGCCTGGTCCCGCTCTTCGGGTTGGGAACGGCAACCCTGGCCTGGACAGCCATGGAGGACCAGACCGGGGAACGCCGGGGCTGGCACGACCACGTCACTGGGTCAGTGGTGATCGATGTCCGTCCCCGGCCGGTCGTCGAGGCCGAGGTGGTGGCCCAGCCCAGGCACGTGGTGAACCTGACCGCGATGAAGCTGGTCCCGGTGCGCCAGGCCGTCGCGCCCCAGCAGGGCGCGCAGCCACATGCGCCGCTTCGGTCGACTCCACCCGCCCGCGCTGTCGGAACGCCTCCTCCCGCCGCCCCGTCCGCGGGCATGTCGACCGGAACCTCGACCGGCCAGAGGCCCCGACCTGCCGGTGCTGCGGTGCCACCCCCCGGTCCCGCGCCCCGGCCCGCCGATCCTGCGGTGCCACCCTCGCAGCCGGCACCCCACCAGGGCCCGGGCGGCGCGCCCACCGTGACCCCGGCCCCCGGCCCCCACGGCACCGGCATCCCCCACGACCCGACATCGACCGGACAGGCACCAGTCCACCCCGCGCACGGAACGGCTCCGCATGCACGGACCACGCCTGCAGCACCCCCTCCGGCCCGCCCGGAGCCGGACCAGCAGGCCAGGTCCGGTGATGCCACCGCATCCCAGCCCGTGGCGCAGCGCCCCAGGATCAGCGTGGACTGGCGGGTCACCTTCGACTCCGGTGAGACGTTCGTGGTCGAAGGCCTCGCGCTCGTCGGCCGGGCACCGAGCGCCCGGGAAGGCGAGCCAGTGCGTCACGTCGTACCGCTGGCGAGCCAGGACATGTCGATCTCGAAGACCCACGCCCAGTTTCACCTTGCCTCCGACGGGGCACTGGTGGTCACGGACCGCGGATCGACCAACGGATCGTTCCTGATCCGCAAGGGCGTGTCCCGAGAACTTCCGGCGGGTCGTGCGACGACACTTGTCCACGATGACCGGGTGGCCTTCGGGGACCGCATCATGCACGTGACCAGAGAAGGCTGACAGCCGAAGGAGATCGCCGATGGCAGTGATCCAGGCCCGCGGGCTGGGCAAGACCTACAAGGGCAAGACGGCGGTGTCGAACCTGTCGTTCGACGTCCGACCGGGCACCGTGACCGGGTTCCTGGGGCCGAACGGATCGGGCAAGTCGACCACGATGCGCCTGATGCTCGGGCTCGACCGCGGTGAGGGGCAGTGCCTCTTCGACGGCCAGCCCTTCATCACCATCCAGGACCCGATGCGCCACGTCGGCGCCCTGCTGGAGGCGAAGCCGTTCCACCCGACCCGGACGGCGCGCAACCACCTGCGGATGCTGGCCGCCCCCAACCGCGTCCCCGACGCCCGGGTCGACGAGGTCCTCGGCATCGTCGGCCTCGCCGACGTGGCCGGCAAGCACCCCTCGACCTTCTCGCTCGGCATGGGCCAGCGGCTCGGGCTCGCCGCCGCGCTGCTCGGCGACCCGCACACGCTGATCCTCGACGAACCCGCCAACGGCCTGGACCCGCAGGGCATCCGCTGGATGCGCGACCTGCTCAAGTCGCTGGCTGCCGAGGGTCGCTCGGTCTTCGTCTCCAGCCACCTGCTCAGCGAAATGGCACTGATGGCCGACGAACTGGTCGTGATCGGCCGCGGCCGGATGATCGCCAACGGGCCGGTGGAGCAGTTCACCAAGCAGTCCAGCGCCAACCACGTCCGGGTGCGGAGTCCGCAGGCCTCCGAGCTCGCCTCCCTGATCGGGCAGAAGCTCGCCGGGACCGGGTCGGTGAAGCTGGTGGCCGACGGGGAGCTCTCCGTGGTCGGCCTGACCAGCCAGGACCTGGGCGACATGGCCTTCGAGAACCAGATCCGGATCCACGAGCTGGCCACGATCCAGGCGTCGCTGGAGGACGCCTTCCTGGAGATTACCGGCGGCAGCGAGGAATACCAGGCCCAGCCGCAGGCGCCCCGCGCCATGAACCAGCCGCCTGGACCGGCGTACGGCGGACCGCAGCAGCCTCCGCCTGCGGGCCCCGGTGGCTACGGCGCCCCGTCGTACGGCGGACCGCCGCCGAACCAGCCCCCCGGCGGATGGGGCGCGCCGCCACAACCGCCCCACCAGCAAGGACCGCAGGGCCACGGCAACACCCCGGGAGGACAGGCATGACCGCCGCGCTGAAGTATGAGTGGATGCGCCTGACCACGCTGCGCTCCACCTGGTGGATCAGCGGCCTGGCGGTGCTCGTCGGAGCGGGGTTCACCTTCATCGCCGCGATGTCGATCCGGCTGAGCAGCCCGACGGAGGTCTCCGGCACCGTCGACGAGGACTGGTCACGGTTCTTCCTCGAGGCCGGGATGACCCAGTTCTCCAACGTCGACCCGTTCCCCTACCTGCTCGCCTATGCCGTCGCGGTGCTGGGGATCCTGTCGTGGGGCCACGAATACCGCCACGGCATGATCCGGGCCACGCTGACCGCGGTGCCCAACCGGACCGCGGTGTGGAGCGCCAAGTTCATCACCGTGGCCGGGTTCGTCGCCGTGGTCGCGATCGTGAGCTGCCTGATCTCCTTGGTCCTGACGCTGCTCTGGTTCGGTGGGCTGGACTTCCAGTACGACTGGCTGGCGCTGCTGCTGGCGATCTTCAAGCGGGTCGTCTACACGATCCTGGTCACCTGGTTGGTGATGGCAGTGACCGTGCTGATCCGCCACCAGACCTTCTCGCTGGTCCTGCTCTACCTGTGGCCGCTGGGTGTGGAGACGCTGCTGCGCGGACTGCTCGCGGTCTTCTCCGGACTGACCGGCAGCGACGACCTCTATGACCTGAGCCGGTTCCTGCCCTTCAACGCCGGTGGGCGGATCATGCAGAACTGGAACGGGGAGTTCGACGAGAACCTTGACCTCTTCGGCGAGCCGCTGAGCGCGCTGGGCGGCTTCCTCGTCTTCGGGCTGGTCGTGGGCGTGCTCGTCGGTGCCAGCCTGGCCGTCTTCAACAAGCGCGACGCCTGACTCGCCTGACAGTGGCCCGGTCGTCCTGAAGGGGGGCGTCCGGGCCACTGTTGCGTCTGCGACCCAGTAGGGGCGTGCCGGATCGGCGCGGCCGAGCAACAGGCCAGTGACTAACAGGCCAGGCGTGACCGGGTCCAACGAGCGCCGGCTGCCCGGATGCCCGGGATCAGTCGGTCAGGGAGACCGGGATCCGCACGGTGGTGTCATCGGCGCCCAGCCAGGTGATGACGCCACTGTCCGCCTGGGCGCCGTCGGCCGGGGCATCGATCCGGATCCGGACCTCACGGCTCTCCCCGGGCGCGATCTTGATCGCGGCAGGCGCGACGGTCACCCGGTGGTGCTCGAAGCCGGAGGCGGTGGCCGAGTAGTAGAGGGCGGTGGGCCCGACATTGGTCAGGGTGCGGACGATCTCGATGCGGTCCGCTGCCGGACTGGCCACCTGCACCGAGGCAAGGTTCAACCGGCTGTAGTCGGGTGCCTGGTCGCCGGTGGCGGCGTCGAGCGCTTCGCGATAGCCGGTCGGATCGAGGTCGAGGACCAGCCCCGGACGGATGGCGTCATCGCTCGCGATGCCGGACCCCTGCTGCAGCACGGCCGGTGCGTCGTCGGCGGGCTGGGCGGAGGTCATCAGCGCCGACCGGACCCGGTCAGCGGTCCAGTCCGGGTGCTCGGAGAGGACCAGGGCAGCCAGCGCGCTGACCCGGGCCGACGCGGCGGAGGTGCCGCTCAGCAGTTGCCAGGTGTGACCACTGCGCGGTGCGGACGCGGAGAGTACGCCGAATCCCTCGGCCGCCAGGTCCGGCTTCAGCGCGGTGCCGGTGGCGTCACCGCGGGCGGAGTCGAGCAGCACCCGGGAGGAGCCGTCGCCATCGACGTGGGCCAGCGTGCCGCGGACGTCGTCGGAGGCAGCAAGGGCATCGAGCAGGACCTGTCCCTGCTCGGCCGAGGTGTGCAGGGTCGGCACGGCATGGAAGTCGGCGCCGAGTTCCTCGTCGGGTCCGTTGACGAGCACCATGGCGACACCGTCAGCGAGGTCGACCGCGGAGGACTTGCTGACCCGGGCGTTGGTGCCGCGTTCGCAGACCACGACCTTGCCTGCGGCAGCAGCAGCGTCGAGGGAGCCAGGGAGGCACAGGCGCGCCTGATCAACGCTCCGACCGGGAGCAGGGATGGCCGAGGCGAGCACGATCGGCGCCTGGTCGGGAACCGTGGGGGAGGTCAGCACGCCCTCGATCCGGGTGCCGTCGCCAAGGACCAGTTCGCCGCCGAGGTCGTTCTCGGTGGTGGCGCCCACGGTGAGCACCCAGGGCTGTTCGTTCCCGGTGGTGGCGTCCAGGTCGTTGCCGGCAGCAGTCGAGACCAGGACGCCGGCCTCGGTGGCGCCGAGCAGTGCCCGGTCGACGGCGTCGAGCCCGGGCGTGCCCTCCACCGAGACGTTCAGCACGTCGACGCCGTCGACGACGGCCTGGTCGATGGCACTGATCACGTCGGCCGTGGAACACCCGTCATTGGCCGGGTCCGGAGCGGTCCAGCATGCCTTGTATACAGCGATCCGGGCGTCCGAGGCGATGCCGGAGAAGGTGCCGTGGTCGACCCCGTCCTCCAGTGCCGAGACGTTCGCGTCGCCGGCAGCGATGGAGGCGACCTGGGTGCCGTGGCCGTGGTCATCGCGGGGCGAGACCCCTGCTTCGGCCCGCAGGTTGTCCGCGCCGAAGCCGGCGACGAACGAGGTCGCCGCGATGATCTTGTCGTTGCAGCTGTCCGTGCTCCACCCGTCTGCGGCCTCGCAGGTGCCGCTGAACCCGGCCGGTGCCTCGCCGAGGGTGGGGGAGTCCGCGAAGACGGGGAGTTCGGGAGTGATCCCGGTGTCCACGAAGCCGATCACGGTGCCAGCGCCGGTGGGCGCGGCGTCTGGGGCCGGCGTGGTGGAGCCGGGCTCGTCCTCGTCGGGGGTGGTGCTGGCGGTGACGCGCGATGCCGGGGCGGAACTGGCCGGCACGGAGGTCCCGGCGACGCTGCGGATGGTGTTGCGCTCGACCCGTACGCCGGGGGTGAGGCGGGCCCGGAGCAGGGTTAGCGCATCGAGTTCCACCGCGACCCCGCTCACCGCGGTGGTCCAGCGGTAGACCGGCTCGCTGATGCCGAGGCGGGCCAGGAGGGCATCCTGGTCCGCGATCAGTTCGGCACGGTATTGCGAGGGGCGCAGCCGCCCGTGGTAACCGGCGGTGCCGGGCTCGTCGAAGACCAGCACATGGAGGTTGTCGCGTGCGCCGTCGGCGGAGCCGGGATCCGCCTGCGCCGGGGCCGTCAGGGCAGGGGCCAGGAGTGCGCCAGCCAGCGCACATCCGATCAACGCTCGCTTGAACATGAGCCCCACAGTCCCCATTCGTTTCCTGCGAAGGAACCATGGTGGCAGGCATCGGAGTGGGTTTCAATTCCCGGTTCCACCCCTTGTGGAGAGCGGATTGTTCCGATTGGTCCGGCCCGTTCCCAATCCATTGGCCCAACCGCGGCTGCGAGCCCTACTATGTGCAGCCGCGGGCCCACCGCATGCCGGAGTCACCGGCGACCCAGTGCGAAAGATGGAAGAGGTCAAGCCGATGCCGGTTGGCAAGGTGAAGTGGTACGACGCGGAGAAGGGTTTCGGGTTCCTCTCCCAGCCTGACGGTCCCGACGTGTACGTGCGCTCCGAGGCCCTCCCCGAGGGCGTCACCACCCTGAAGGCAGGCACCCGGGTCGAGTTCGGCATCGCGCAGGGCCGCAAGGGCGACCAGGCACTGCAGGTGCGGGTGCTCGACGCCCCCGCCTCGGTGTCGCGGAACCAGACCAAGGCGCAGCGCAAGAAGCCGGAAGAGATGGTCACGATCGTCGAGGACCTGATCCGGCTCCTGGACAGCACCGGGGAGGCCTACCGCCGCGGTCGCCACCCGGAGGCGAAGACCGCACGCCCCACCGCCAAGCTGCTCCGCGCCCTGGCCGACGAGCTCGACGCCTGACACGAACGCTTAATCGTTGATGCCCGAAAGCTCACTCCTTGATGTGGCTCCGCGGGTCATCGCGCTGAGCGGGTGACCGCGCCCTGGTCCCATCGCGCCGCCGTACGCCGTACGACGTACCGGCATCGCGGCGCCCTGAACGCACCGCCGTACGCCGTACGGGCACCGCAGCGCAACGATTGAGCTTTCGAGGCGCAACGGTTGAGCGTTCGCGGCGCAACGAGTGAGCGTTCGCGGCGCAACCATTGAGCGTTCGAGGCGCAACGAGTGAGCGTTCGTGGGACCCCGGGGGTCAGTACGCCTCGCCCTGCACGGTTGGGGGCTCCTCGCTCGGCGGGGGCGCCTGCGCGCGCACGCGGCGTACCCGCGAGCCCAGCACGTAGACGGTCCAGGCGGCCAGGATCGCGAACCCGATGCCGAGGCCGAGCTGGGGGTTGAGCGGCATCACGATGCCGACGAACCCGCCGACCACCCAGGCGAGCTGGATCATCGTGTCGGAGCGGGCGAAGGCGCTGGTCTGGACGCGTTCGGGGACGTGCTTCTGGATGGTGGAGTCGAGGGAGAGCTTGCCCAGGGACTGGCACAGGCCGGCGGTGAGGCCGAGCAGGGCCAGGGGGATCAGCCCGTAGAAGAGCGCTGCGACCAGGCACATCGCGGCATCGGCGATCAGCACCAGCACCACCGTGATCGCAGGGTTGACCCGTTTCAGGAAGGACGCGAGGGCGATGCCCAGGGTGTTGCCCAGGCCGGCTGCGCCGATCACCACGCCGGCGAGCAACTCGGGCTTGTCCTCCCAGCCGGGGATCGGGTGCTCGCGCAGCAGGAAGGCCATGAACATGGTCAGGAAGCCGGAGAGGAACCGGGGCCCACAGTTGGCGCGCAGGGCGAAGGCGACCTGGCTGGGGATGTAACGGCTGCCCTGCCGTTGCGGCTGAGCCCGTCGTGCCGACGGACCGGGCATCAGTTCGAGCTTGACCTCGCCGTGCGAGGAGTCGACCTTCTTGGGCAGCAGGATCGCCAGGATGGTGGCGCCGATGAAGACGACGAAGGCATAGCGCAGCGACCACTCCGCCCCGAAGGTGGCGGCCAGGCCGGCGATCGGCGCGGAGACGCTGGCCCCGACCACGCCGGCCAGGCCGAGCCGGGCGTTGGCCTTGACCAGTGTGACGCCCGGCGGCACCAGGCGTGGTGCTGCCGACGCCTTGGTGATCCCGTAGGCCTTCGAGGAAACGAGGATGCCCAGCGCGGCGGGGAAGAGCCAGGTGGAGTTGGTGACCACCGCCCCGGCCAGGATCCAGCACAGGAAGCCGCGGATCGCCATGGTCGACCCGATCGCCCAGCGACGCCCGTGGCTGAACCGGTCCAGGAAGGGGCCGATCAGCGGAGCGACGATCGCGAACGGGAGCATCGTCATGGCCAGGAAGAGGGCGACCTGGCCGCGCGCCTCGCCGGTCGGCACCTGGAAGAAGAGGGTGCCGGCGAGCGAGATCGCCACGGCCGCGTCGCCGGCGGCGTTGAAGGCGTGGAGTTCGATCAGCCGGGAGAGCCCCGAGTCGCCGGCGCCGTCGGCGTGCGAGGCGCGGCGGGCGGCGCGCAGCGTGGCCCGGCTGGCCTTGGCGGTGCCGCGGGCCATCGCGCCGACGCCGTGGGCACTCGCCTTGGCGAACCGCAGCGCGTTCTCGCCTGCGGTGTGCGGCTGGTCGCCGGCGGACTGGTCGGAGAGCCGGGTGGTCTCGTCGTCGGGGGAACCGTGATTCCCCGCGCCGGGCGGCTGCTGGCTCATGGCGCCATCCTGCCTTGTCCCCCTGCCAGCACTCGTGGTCCCTCCTGGGCTGTCCGCTGTGGGGGATTATGCCAACCCGACAAGACAATGGCCGTATCGATGGGACACAATCACGCCCGTGACCACCTCAACCCGCCCGAAGCCGGACACCGTCCTCCTTGGTGCCGATGCCGAGGCCAGGCGCGCCCTTGAGACCGAGGTCGCGGCTGCCGACATCGGCGCCCACCTGGAGGCCCGCGACGAGGGCGAGCGGGTGGTCAGCCACCTCTTCGAATGCCTGCGGCCCGGGTACGCCGGGTGGCGCTGGTCGGTCACGATCGCGCGCGCGTCGCGCCAGAAGGACATCACCGTCGACGAGATGGTGCTGATCCCGGGGCCGGATGCGATCACCGCGCCGGCCTGGGTGCCCTACAAGGACCGGATCAAGCCCGGTGACCTCTCCCCGGGGGACCTGCTCCCCGTCGAGGAGGACGACCCGCGGATCGCGCCGACGTACCTGATCGGCGACGACGCGATCGACCCGCTGGGCCGCCAGGACATCGCCCAGATCCGCCAGGTCGCCGACGAACTCGGCCTGGGCCGGGTGCGCACCCTGTCGCGCGAAGGCATCGACGAGGCCGCCGAGCGGTGGTACGCCGGCGATGGCGGCCCCGCCGCGCCGATCGCCCAGTCGGCTCCCGACCACTGCTACAGCTGCGCCTTCCTGGTCCGCCTCTCCGGCCGCCTGGCGCACACGTTCGGTGTCTGCGCCAACGGCAACGCCAACGACGACGGCCGGGTGGTCACCTTCAACCACGGCTGCGGGGCGCACTCCGAGGCCCAGTTGAGCAAGAAGCAGAAGCCGCTGCCGCTGCCTGACCACGTCTTCGACACGGTCACCACGGACGACCTCGAGTCCTTCTGAGGAAGGGCCCGGGGGTCAGTCCACCCGGCGCTGGCGCCGCCGCCGGCAGAACTCGATGCCGAAGAGGCCGAGCCCGAAGCCGGCCAGGCAGGTCCACAGCCACCACAGGTTGCCGGTCTCCTCGAGACGGCCATAGAACGGCAGCAGGGCGATGAAGCCGAGCAGCCACAGGCCGGTGCCGACCTCCAGGGTCCGTACGCCGTCCACGTCCAGGGGTGCGACCGGTGCCACGAGATAGGTCCTCTTGCCGATCTCGTGCTTGACGGGCTGCTCCTGGGACTCCACGGGACCGAATCTAGTCCACCCGGTGACCGTCCAGTGAGCGGCCCGGGTGACCGCCGGGCCCGGCATCTGCAACCATGCGCTCGTGAACAATCAATCGACTGCGACCGCGAACAACGGTCTGGACAGGTTCTTCAAGATCTCCGAGCGTGGCTCGACCGTCGGACGCGAGGTCCGCGGCGGCATCGTCACGTTCCTGACGATGGCCTACATCCTGGTCCTCAACCCGATCATCCTCTCCGGTGGCGCGGACATGAACGGCGACAAGCTCGACTTCGCGATGGTTGCCGCGGGCACGGCGCTGGTCGCGGGCGTGCTGACGATCCTGATGGGCATGGTGGCCAACTTCCCGCTGGCGCTGGCGGCGGGCCTGGGGCTGAACGCCTTCGTCACCTATTCGATCGCGAACCAGATGACCTGGGCCGACGCGATGGGCCTGGTGGTGATCGAGGGCATCGTGATCCTGGTGCTGGTGCTGACCGGGTTCCGCGAGGCGGTCTTCAACGCCGTCCCGGTGCCGCTGAAGGTCGCCATCTCGGTGGGGATCGGCCTCTTCATCACCCTGGTCGGCCTCGTCGACTCCGGCTTCGTCGGCTCCGGCTCCGGTACGCCGTTGACGCTGGGCCTGGGCGGCACCCTGCAGGGCTGGCCGGTCCTGGTCTTCTGCCTGGGCCTGATGCTGGTGATCGCACTCTTCGTGCTGCGCGTGCGCGGCGCGATCCTGATCTCGATCGTGGTGACCACGGTCATCGCCATCATCGTGGAGAAGGTGGCCACCATCCCGGCCTCCTTCAACGAGGACGGCACCGCCAACCCGACCGCGTGGAACCTGAACGTGCCGGCACTGCCGGACAGCGTCGTCTCCACGCCGGACTTCGGGCTGCTTGGCAAGTTCAGCCTGCTCGGCTCGTGGGAGAACGCCGGCATCGTCACGGTCTTCCTGCTGATCTTCACGCTGCTGCTGACCGACTTCTTCGACACCCTGGGCACGATGACCGCGGTCGGCAGCGAGGCCGGCCTGAACGACGAGGAGGGCGTCCCGCCCAACACGCGCAAGATCCTGGTCGTCGACTCGGTCGCCGCGATCGCCGGTGGCGCCGCCTCGGTCTCGTCGAACACGTCGTACATCGAATCGACCTCGGGTGTCGCCGAGGGTGCCCGGACGGGCCTGTCCGCGGTGGTCACCGGCGTACTGTTCCTGGTCGCGACCTTCTTCGCCCCGGTCGTGGCGGTGGTGCCGTCCGAGGCCGCGGTCCCGGCGCTGGTGCTGGTCGGCTTCCTGATGATGCAGCAGGTCAAGGACATCGACTGGGATGACATGGAGATTGCCATCCCGGCCTTCCTGACCATCGTGCTGATGCCGTTCGCCTACTCCATCTCGGCCGGGATCGGCGCGGGCTTCCTCGCCTTCGTGCTGATCAAGGTGGTGCGGGGCAAGGTCAGCGAGGTCCACGCCCTGATGTGGATCATCGCGGCGATGTTCGTGGTCTACTTCGCGATCTCCCCGATCAGCAACTGGGTGAACTGACTCCCACGCCGAGTCGGCACGAGTCGACACCCAGGACCGTCGAGGCGGCGTCAATTGACGCCGCCTCGACGCATTTCTGCGTCAACACGTGCCGCCTCGGCGTTCCTCGGCAGCTTTCTTTAGCAAAGGTAATGACCTAGACTAAAGACCATGCCCACTCCCGAGAACGCCGTCCGGACCGACGCCGGCCTCGTCGCCGAGCTCCGCATGGCAGTGATGCGGTTGCGCCGCCGCCTCGCGATCGAGCGCTCCCCGGAGAACGAACTCAGCCTCGGGGCGACCACGGTGCTGGGATGCCTGCGCCGCCACGGCCCGATGTCGATCGGGGAACTGGCCCGCTTCGAACGGGTCCAGCCGCCGTCGATGACGCGCACCGTCAACTGCCTCGAGGAGGGCGGCTACGTCGTACGCCGTCCGCACGAGAGCGATGGTCGCCAGGTCGTCGTCGAACTCACCGACCAGGGCCGCCAGACCCTGGCCGCCGACCGGGCCCGCCGCGACGCCTGGCTGGCGCGCCGGATGGCCGACCTCACTGCCGACGAGCGCGCCACGCTGCGCGCCGCCGCGCCCCTGCTCCAGCGACTTGCCCAGGAGGACTGACCCCCACGTTGAGCCCCACGTTCCGCTCCCTCGCCAACCCCAACTACCGGCGCTATGCCGCCGGCAGCCTGGTCTCCAACACCGGCACCTGGATGCAGCGCATCGCCCAGGACTGGCTGGTCCTGGTGCTCACCGGCAGCGGAACCGCGCTGGGCATCACCACGGGCCTGCAGTTCCTGCCGGTGCTGCTGCTCTCGCCGTACGCCGGGGTGATCGCCGACCGCTTCCCCAAGCGTCGCCTGCTCCAGATCACCCAGGCCGCGATGGGGCTCGCCTCGCTCGCGCTGGGGCTGGTCACCGTGCTGGGCGTGGTCCAGGTGTGGCACGTCTACCTGATCGCCCTGGTCTTCGGGATCGGTGCCGCCTTCGACGCACCGGCCCGCCAGTCGTTCGTCTCCGAACTGGTCGACGCCGACGACCTCACCAACGCGGTCGGGCTCAACTCGGCGACCTTCAACATGGCCCGCATCCTCGGCCCGGGCCTGGCCGGCCTGATGATCGGCGCACTGGGCGGGGGAGCGTGGGCAACGGGCTGGGTGATCCTGATCAACGCAGTCTCCTACGGCGCGGTGATCTGGCAGCTGCAGGCGATGGATGCCGCGCTGCTGAACCCCTCGAAGCCGGCACGACGTACGCCGGGAATGCTGCGCGACGGCATCCGTTACGTGGCCGGGCAGCCCAAGATGGTGCTCGTCCTGATCCTGGTCTTCTTCGCCGGCACCTTCGGGATGAACTTCCAGATCACCTCCGCGCTGATGGCCACCGAGGTCTACGGCAAGGGTGCCGGAGAGTTCGGCCTGCTCGGCTCGACGATGGCGCTCGGGTCGCTGACCGGGGCCCTGATGGCCGCGCGCCGGGTCCGGATCCGGCTGCGCCTGCTGGTCATCGCGGCGGCCGGCTTCGGCCTGGCCGAGATCGTGGCCGGCGTGCTGCCGACGTACGTCCTCTTCGTGGCGTTCACCCCGCTGATCGGCTTCTCCACGATCACCCTGCTCAACTCGGCGAATGCGGTGATGCAACTCGAGTCCGACCCCGAGATGCGGGGGCGGGTGATGGCGCTCTACATGACCATCGTGATGGGCGGTACGCCGCTGGGCGCACCGGTGATCGGCTGGATCGGCGAGGTGGCCGGTGCCCGCTGGACCCTGGTCATCGGCGGCCTGCTGGTCCTGCTCGGAACGGCGCTGGCCGTCACGGTGCACCAGCGCATGGAAGGGCGGGGCCGCGGCGTACGGGGTTCGATTTTGACCCTGCTGGGTGCGCCGAGTACCGTGAACCCTCGTGTCTGGGACAACCCGGCCGTTGCGCGTGCTCAAAAGTGAATCATTCGCGGAACAGTGTCGTTGACCGAGGCGACACGCCCGACCGCGGGGGCAACGGGAATCGCGGTTGCGAAGCACCACCCAGCATGGCTCATCCGTGAGCAGAAAACATCGTGCCCGGCAGATCGCCGGATACTGAGAGTAGAAAAGAAGGGGAACCACCAAGGTGCCCACAATTCAGCAGTTGGTCCGCAAGGGCCGCCAGGACAAGGCGTCGAAGAACGCAACGCCTGCCCTCAAGGGTTCGCCCCAGCGACGCGGTGTCTGCACCCGCGTCTACACCACCACCCCGAAGAAGCCGAACTCCGCCCTGCGCAAGGTCGCCCGTGTGCGCCTGTCCAGCGGCGTCGAGGTCACGGCGTACATCCCGGGCGTTGGCCACAACCTCCAGGAGCACTCGATCGTGCTCGTCCGCGGCGGCCGGGTGAAGGACCTCCCCGGTGTCCGCTACAAGATCATCCGCGGTTCGCTCGACACGCAGGGCGTGAAGAACCGCAAGCAGGCGCGCAGCCGTTACGGCGCGAAGAAGGAGAAGAGCTGACATGCCACGCAAGGGTCCCGCTCCGAAGCGCCCGATCGACGTCGACCCGGTCTACGGCTCGACCGTCGTCTCGCAGCTCGTCAGCAAGGTTCTGCAGGACGGCAAGAAGGCCGTCGCCCAGCGGATCGTCTACACCGCCCTCGAGGGTTGCCGCGAGAAGACCGGCACCGACCCGGTCGTCACGCTGAAGCGTGCGCTCGACAACGTCAAGCCTGCGCTCGAGGTCAAGTCCCGCCGCGTCGGCGGTGCGACCTACCAGGTCCCGATCGAGGTCAAGGGCACCCGCGGCACCACGCTCGCGCTGCGCTGGCTGGTCGGCTACGCCCAGGACCGTCGCGAGAAGACGATGGCCGAGCGGCTGATGAACGAGATCCTCGACGCCAGCAACGGCCTCGGTGCCGCTGTGAAGAAGCGTGAGGACACGCACAAGATGGCCGAATCCAACAAGGCCTTCGCCCACTACCGCTGGTGATCCGGGCCCACCGGCCTGCAATCATCTCCGACTCACACCCCGAGGGGACATCACTCAAGTGGCTGTCGACATCACGACGGACCTGAACGTCGTCCGCAACATCGGCATCATGGCGCACATCGACGCCGGCAAGACCACCACCACCGAGCGGATCCTGTTCTACACAGGCATCAACTACAAGATCGGCGACACCCACGAGGGCTCGGCGACGATGGACTGGATGGAGCAGGAGCAGGAGCGTGGCATCACGATCACCTCTGCTGCGACCACCTGCTGGTGGAAGGACCACCAGATCAACATCATCGACACCCCCGGCCACGTGGACTTCACCGCCGAGGTCGAGCGCTCGCTGCGCGTCCTCGACGGCGCGGTCGCCGTCTTCGACGGTGTCGCCGGCGTCGAGCCGCAGTCGATGACCGTGTGGCGCCAGGCCAACAAGTACGCCGTCCCCCGGATGTGCTTCGTCAACAAGATGGACCGCACGGGTGCGAACTTCTTCAAGGTCGTCGACAGCATCGTCGACCGCCTGAACACCACCCCGCTGGTGCTGCAGATCCCGATCGGCGCGGAGTCCGACTTCCTCGGTGTCGTCGACCTGGTCGGCATGCGTGCCCTGACCTGGCGCGGCGAGACCAAGATCGGCGAGGACTACGACATCGAGGAGATCCCCGCCGAGCTGGCCGACCAGGCCGAGGAGTGGCGCGAGAAGCTGCTCGAGACCCTGGCCGAGGCCGACGACGCGATCATGGAGAAGTACCTCGAGGGCGAGGACCTCTCCGTGGAGGAGATCGAGGCCGCGATCCGTCGCGCCACCCTGGCCGACAAGCTCAACCCGGTGCTGCTCGGCACCGCGTTCAAGAACAAGGGCGTCCAGCCCCTGCTCGACGCGGTCGTCAAGTACCTGCCCTCCCCGCTCGACATCGAGGCGATCGAGGGCCACAAGCCGGGCAACGAGGACGAGAAGATCCTGCGTCGTCCCTCCGACGACGAGCCGTTCTCCGGGCTGGCCTACAAGATCGCCTCCGACCCGCACCTGGGCAAGCTGATCTATGTCCGCGTCTACTCCGGCAAGCTGGAGGCGGGCTCGACCGTGGTCAACTCGGTCAACGGCCGCAAGGAGCGGATCGGCAAGGTCTACCAGATGCACGCCAACAAGCGTGAGGAGATCGCCTCGGTCGGTGCCGGCCAGATCGTCGCCGTGATGGGCCTGAAGGACACCAAGACCGGTCACACCCTGAGTGACCCGGCCAACCAGGTCGTCCTGGAGTCGATGACCTTCCCGGCCCCGGTGATCGAGGTCGCCATCGAGCCGAAGACCAAGGGCGACCAGGAGAAGCTGGGCACCGCGATCCAGCGGCTCTCCGACGAGGACCCGACCTTCACCGTCAACACCGACGAGGAGACCGGCCAGACCATCATCGCCGGCATGGGCGAGCTCCACCTCGACATCCTGGTTGACCGGATGAAGCGCGAGTTCCGCGTCGAGGCCACCGTCGGCAAGCCGCAGGTCGCCTACCGCGAGACCATCCGCAAGGACGTCTCGAACCACAGCTACACCCACAAGAAGCAGACCGGTGGTTCGGGCCAGTTCGCCAAGGTCGTCGTCTCGCTCGGCCCCAACATCGACCCCGAGACCGGGACCGGTGCTGGCTACGAGTTCGTGAACAACGTGACCGGTGGTCGGGTGCCGAAGGAATACATCCCCTCGGTCGACCAGGGTGGCCAGGAGGCCATGGAGTTCGGTGTCCTGGCGGGCTTCCCGATGGTGGACGTGAAGTTCACCCTCGAGGACGGTGCCTACCACGACGTCGACTCGTCCGAGCTCGCCTTCAAGATCGCCGGGAACCAGGCGTTCAAGGAGGCCGCGCGGATGGCCAAGCCGGTCCTGCTGGAGCCGATGTTCGCGGTCGAGGTGACCACGCCGGAGTCCTTCCTGGGCACGGTGATCGGTGACCTCAACTCCCGTCGGGGACAGGTCCAGAACCAGGAGGAGCGCTTCGGTGACATGATCGTCAGCGCGCTGGTGCCCCTCTCAGAGATGTTCGGGTACGTTGGCGACCTGAGGTCCAAGACCTCTGGCCAGGCGTCGTACTCGATGGAGTTCGACTCGTACGCCGAGGTTCCTTCGAACATCGCCGACGAGATCGTCAAGAAGGTCCGTGGCGAGTAACCTTCGGTTACCCGTCTAGACCCTCGGCGCAGTAACAAATCCAGAGCACGAGTCAAGAAACACACAACCCAGGAGGAGCCCACAGT
Source organism: Nocardioides sp. AE5 (assembly GCF_031844485.1). NCBI lineage: Bacteria > Bacillati > Actinomycetota > Actinomycetes > Propionibacteriales > Nocardioidaceae > Nocardioides > Nocardioides sp. AE5. The sequence goes on along the minus strand of NZ_JAUZVI010000014.1, from coordinate 27,843 downwards.
GGCTAAGGCGAAGTTCGAGCGGACCAAGCCGCACATCAACATCGGCACCATCGGTCACATCGACCACGGCAAGACCACCTTGACCGCGGCGATCACCAAGGTGATGCACGACAAGTTCCCGGACCTGAACGAGGCCTCGGCCTTCGACATGATCGACAAGGCTCCGGAAGAGCGCCAGCGCGGCATCACGATCTCGATCTCGCACGTCGAGTACCAGACCGAGAACCGCCACTACGCGCACGTCGACTGCCCCGGTCACGCGGACTACATCAAGAACATGATCACCGGTGCGGCCCAGATGGACGGCGCGATCCTCGTGGTTGCCGCCACCGACGGCCCGATGCCGCAGACCCGCGAGCACGTGCTGCTCGCCCGCCAGGTCGGCGTTCCCGCCCTGGTCGTGGCGCTCAACAAGTGCGACATGGTCGACGACGAGGAGCTCATCGAGCTCGTCGAGATGGAGGTGCGCGAGCTCCTCAGCGAGTACGAGTTCCCGGGCGACGACATCCCCGTGGTCCGCGTTGCCGCCTTCCCGGCGCTCGAGGGCGACGCCAAGTGGGGCGACTCGGTTGCCGAGCTCATGCAGGCCGTGGATGACTACATCCCGACCCCCGAGCGCGAGACCGACAAGCCGTTCCTGATGCCCGTCGAGGACGTCTTCACGATCACCGGTCGTGGCACCGTCATCACCGGTCGCATCGAGCGCGGCATCGTCAAGGTCAACGAAGAGGTCGAGATCGTCGGCATCCGCGACACCTCGCAGAAGACCACCGTCACCGGTGTCGAGATGTTCCGCAAGCTGCTCGACGAGGGCCAGGCCGGTGAGAACGTCGGCCTGCTGCTCCGCGGCACCAAGCGCGAGGACGTCGAGCGCGGCATGGTTGTCATCAAGCCCGGCACCACCACCCCGCACACCAACTTCGAGGCGAGCGTCTACATCCTCTCGAAGGAGGAGGGTGGCCGTCACACGCCGTTCTTCAACAACTACCGTCCGCAGTTCTACTTCCGGACCACGGACGTCACCGGCGTCGTCACGCTGCCCGAGGGCACCGAGATGGTCATGCCCGGCGACAACACCGAGATGGCCGTTGAGCTGATCCAGCCCATCGCCATGGACGAGGGCCTGCGCTTCGCCATCCGCGAGGGTGGCCGCACCGTTGGTGCCGGCCGCGTCACCAAGATCACCAAGTGATCTAGTTCGACTGCAACGCAAGGACCCCCGGAGGCCCATCGGGCCACCGGGGGTCCTTCGCATTTCCGGCGCAGCAGCAGGCGCTGGCATCGGCCGCGTCGCTCCGGCGTAGGCTTGCTCCTCGTGTCTGATCAGTTGCCGCCCGCACGCCCGCACCTCCGCTTCACCGAGGATGGCCGCCGGATGCGTGAGGTGCTCACCTATTCACGCCGGGGCAGCCGGCTGGGGATCAAGCAGCAGCAGGCGTGGGACACCTGGGCCGAGCGCCTGGTGATCGGCGAGGAGGCCGTGGACGCACCCGGCTTCACGCTGCAGGGCTGCTTCGACGAACCGCGGCCCCTGGTCATCGAGATCGGCTGCGGGGTGGGGGAGGCCACCGCCCCGCTCGCCGCCGCCCGTACGGCGTACAACGTGGTCGGCTTCGAGGTGTGGCACCCGGGCGTGGCCGACACGATCGGACGCCTCGGTGACCTCGGGGTGACCAATGCCCGGATCTGCAGCGTGGATGCGGTCTGGGCGATGGAGCACCTGGTCGCGCCCGGCGAACTCGCTGAGTTGTGGACCTTCTTCCCCGACCCGTGGCCGAAGAAGCGCCACCACAAGCGCCGCTTGGTGACGCCGGAGTTCGCGGCGCTGGTGAGCGCCCGGTTGCGGCCCGGTGGCGTGTGGCGCCTGGCCACCGACTGGGCCGAGTACGCCGAGCAGATGGCCGAGGTACTCGACGCCGAGCCCGGGCTCGACGGGGGAGTCGTCCAGCGGTGGGAGGAGCGCCCGGTGACCCGCTTCGAGCGGCGTGGGATCGCCGAGGGCCGTGCTCCGGTGGACTTCGCCTACACCCGGATCTGAGCCCCGGGTGGCCCGATTTGGAAACTGGTGCGGATCTCTGCCAAGATGGTCCGGTTGCTCCGGCGGGTCGCCGGGGTGCGGAAAACTTGACTACTGAATCGCGTCTCCGGATCGAGTATCGGTGGTTGGCCTGTGTCCGCACCGCTCATGGAGACCCGATCGGCCCGCCAAGCCCGGCGGGACCCACAGCAGGACACCGCAAGATCCCGGTCCTGTGCCGTGCTGAACAGCGCGACACGCCCGACCGCGGGGGTCGGCGGAGTGGGGGTAACGGGCGGTGCGACTTCACCCGGAGTCGTGTCGGGACAGACTGCACGCGGTGCCTCACCCAGGTACTAGAGACAAGGACGAGAGAGACCTATGGCGGGACAGAAGATCCGCATCAGGCTCAAGGCCTACGACCACGAGGTCATTGACACCTCGGCGCGGAAGATCGTTGACACCGTGACGAGCACGGGCGCGAAGGTTGCCGGCCCGGTGCCGTTGCCGACCGAGAAGAACGTGTACTGCGTGATTCGCTCGCCGCACAAGTACAAGGACTCCCGCGAGCACTTCGAGATGCGCACGCACAAGCGCCTCATCGACATCATTGACCCCACGCCGAAGACGGTCGACTCGCTGATGCGCCTCGACCTGCCTGCCGGTGTCGACATCGAGATCAAGCTCTAGTCGACGAGGGAGACGCGAAGAGATGACTTACGAACACAACATCAAGGGCATCGTCGGCACCAAGGTCGGCATGACCCAGACGTGGGACGAGAACAACCGCATCGTCCCGGTCACCGTGATTGCCGCTGGCACCAACGTGATCACCCAGGTCCGCGCCCCCGAGACCGATGGCTACAACGCCATCCAGATCGGCTTCGGCGAGATCGAGGGCCGCAAGGTCACCAAGCCGCGTGCCGGACACTTCGAGAAGGCCGGCGTGACCCCGCGCCGCCACCTGGTCGAGATCCGCACCGCTGACGCCGCGTCGTACACCGTGGGCCAGGAGCTCCCGGTCGACACCTTCGCCGCTGGCGACGAGGTCGACGTGACCGGCACCAGCAAGGGCAAGGGCTACGCGGGTGTCATGAAGCGCCACGGCTTCGCCGGCGTCTCGGCGTCCCACGGTGCCCACCGCAACCACCGCAAGCCCGGTTCGATCGGCGCCTGCGCGACCCCGGGCCGTGTCTTCAAGGGCATGCGCATGGCCGGTCGCATGGGTGGCGACACCATCACCACGCAGAACGTCACGGTCCACGCCGTCGACACCGAGAAGGGCCTGGTCCTGCTCAAGGGTGCCGTCCCCGGCCCCAAGGGTGGCGTCGTGGTCCTCCGCACGGCAGTGAAGAAGGAGGTCGTCAAGTGACCACCACCGTCAAGGTCGATCTCCCCGCCGAGATCTTCGACGCCGACGTCAGCGTCGCCGTCATGCACCAGGTCGTCGTGGCCCAGCAGGCCGCCGCGCGCCAGGGCACGCACGCCACCAAGACCCGCGCCGACGTGCGCGGTGGTGGCCGCAAGCCCTACAAGCAGAAGGGCACCGGCCGCGCCCGCCAGGGCTCGACCCGGGCGCCGCAGTTCGCCGGCGGTGGCACCGTCCACGGCCCGCAGCCGCGCGACTACGACCAGCGCACGCCCAAGAAGATGAAGGCAGCAGCCCTCAAGGGCGCGCTGACCGACCGGGCGCGCAACGACCGCATCCACGTGGTCGACTCGCTGGTCACCGGTGAGAAGCCCTCCACCAAGGCTGCGCTCGCCTCGCTCGCCGCGCTCTCGGACCGCCGCCGGTTCCTGGTCGTGCTCGAGCGCGGTGACAACGTCACCTGGCTCTCGCTGCGCAACGCCGCCGACGTGCACATCATCGCCGTCGACCAGCTCAACACCTACGACGTGCTGCTCAGCGACGACGTGGTCTTCACCAAGGGTGCCTTCGACGCCCTCGTTGCCGGCCCCGCCAAGGCAGTCTCGTCCGAGGCCACCGAGGAGGAGACCAAGTGAGCAACCTGCACAAGGACCCCCGCGACATCCTGATCGCGCCGGTCGTGTCGGAGAAGAGCTATGGCCTCCTCGACGCCAACAAGTACACCTTCATCGTCCGCCCGGACGCCAACAAGACCGAGATCAAGATCGCGGTCGAGAAGGTCTTCGACGTCAAGGTCACCTCGGTCAACACGATCAACCGCCAGGGCAAGACGCGCCGCACCCGCTTCGGCATCGGCAAGCGGGCCAACACCAAGCGCGCCATCGTCAGCCTCGCCGAGGGTCACCGCATCGACATCTTCGGAGGGCCGGTCTCCTGACCGGCGCCTGCTGAGTAGAGGACAGAGATAATGGCTATCCGCAAGTACAAGCCGACCACGCCGGGCCGTCGTGGCTCGTCGGTCGCCGACTTCGTCGAGGTCACCCGCACCACGCCGGAGAAGTCGCTGACCCGCCCGCTGCCCAAGAAGGGTGGCCGCAACAACCAGGGCCGGATCACCACCCGGCACCAGGGTGGCGGTCACAAGCGCGCCTACCGGATCATCGACTTCCGTCGCTACGACAAGGACGGCGTGCCGGCCCAGGTCGCCCACATCGAGTACGACCCCAACCGCACCGCGCGCATCGCGCTGCTGCACTACGCCGACGGCGAGAAGCGCTACATCGTCGCGCCGAAGGGCCTGGAGCAGGGCACCGTGGTCGAGGCGGGTGTCGGCGCCGACATCAAGACCGGCAACAACCTGCCGCTGCGCAACATCCCGGTCGGTACGACGATCCACTGCATCGAGCTCCGTCCCGGCGGTGGCGCCAAGATGGCCCGCTCGGCCGGCAACTCCGCCCAGCTCGTCGCCAAGGAGGGCTCGCGCGCCACGCTGCGCCTGCCGTCCGGCGAGATGCGCTTCGTCGACGTCCGCTGCCGCGCCACCATCGGCGAGGTCGGCAACGCCGAGCAGTCGAACATCAACTGGGGCAAGGCCGGCCGGATGCGCTGGAAGGGCAAGCGCCCGACCGTCCGCGGTGTCGTGATGAACCCGGTCGACCACCCGCACGGTGGTGGTGAGGGCAAGACGTCCGGTGGTCGCCACCCCGTCTCCCCCTGGGGCAAGCCCGAGGGCCGCACGCGCAAGCGCAAGGCCTCTGACTCCCAGATCATTCGTCGCCGCAAGTCCGGCAAGGGTAGGAAGTAACCGACATGCCACGCAGTCTGAAGAAGGGTCCCTTCGTCGACGACCACCTGCAGAAGAAGGTGGACGCCGAGAACGAGAAGGGCACGCACAACGTCATCAAGACCTGGTCGCGTCGTTCGATGATCGTGCCGGCCATGATCGGCCACACGATTGCCGTGCACGACGGCCGCAAGCACGTTCCCGTCTTCGTGACCGACTCGATGGTCGGCCACAAGCTCGGCGAATTTGCCCCCACCCGCACCTACCGCGGGCACGTGAAGGAAGACCGGAAGGGCCGCCGCCGCTGAGTGCGGTGGTGACTCGAGAGATTACTGGAGAGAACGAGCTATGAGCGTTACAGAGCGTAGGCGCACCAGCGCCCGTCGCGAGTCGCTGCTCGGCGACCAGCCGGGTGCCTTTGCGAGCGCGCGCTTCGTGCGGATCACCCCGATGAAGGCCCGTCGTGTCGTCGACATGGTGCGTGGCCTGGGCATCGAGGACGCGCGGGCACTGCTGCAGTTCGCCCCGCAGGCTGCCTCGGAGACCGTGCTGAAGGTCCTCGAGAGCGCCGTGGCGAACGCGGAGACCACCGAGGGCCTCGACGCGGGCACCCTGGTCGTCGCGGCTGCGACCGTGGACGAGGGTCCCACCATGAAGCGCTGGCGCCCCCGTGCGCAGGGCCGGGCCACCCGGATCAACAAGCGCACGAGCCACATCACTCTTGTCGTGCAGCCGGCCGAGGTCGTTGCACAGCAGAACGTGAAGAAGGGACGGACTGCCTGATGGGGCAGAAGATCAATCCGAACGGCTTCCGCCTCGGCATCTCGACGGACCACAAGAGCCGTTGGTACGCCGACAAGCTGTACAAGTCGTACGTCGGTGAAGACGTCGCCATCCGCAAGCTCCTGTCCAAGGGCATGGAGCGGGCCGGCATCGCCAAGGTCGAGATCGAGCGCACCCGCGACCGCGTCCGGGTGGACATCCACACGGCGCGCCCGGGCATCGTGATCGGCCGCCGCGGCGCCGAGGCCGACCGCATCCGCGGCGAGCTGGAGAAGCTCACCGGCAAGCAGGTGCAGCTGAACATCCTCGAGGTCAAGAACCCCGAGATCGACGCGCAGCTGGTCGCCCAGGGCGTTGCCGAGCAGCTTTCGGGCCGGGTCCAGTTCCGCCGTGCCATGCGCAAGGCGATCCAGACCTCGATGCGCTCGGGCGCCAAGGGCATCCGGATCCAGTGCTCCGGTCGACTCAACGGCGCGGAGATGTCGCGCACCGAGTTCTACCGCGAGGGCCGCGTGCCGCTGCACACCCTGCGCGCCGACATCGACTACGGCTTCTACGAGGCCCGCACCACCTTCGGCCGCATCGGCGTCAAGGTGTGGATCTACAAGGGCGAGGTCGCCGGCACCCGTGCCGAGCGCGAGGCACAGGCTGCGGCCCGTGCCGGCGCCCCCGGTCGCGGCGGCCGTGGCCGCGGCGGCGACCGCCCCGGCCGTGGTTCCCGCGGCGACCGTCCGAACCGCTCGGACCGCCAGGACCGTTCGTCCGCCCCGGCAGCTGCCGGGGAGGCGAGTGGATCTGCGGCTCCTGCAGCGCCTGCCAACGGAGAGGCCTGAGCCATGTTGATGCCCCGTCGTGTCAAGCACCGCAAGCAGCACCACCCCAAGCGGACCGGTGCGGCCAAGGGTGGCACCCGTCTCGTCTTCGGCGACTTCGGGATCCAGGCCATCGAGGGTCACTACGTGACGAACCGACAGATCGAGTCGGCTCGTATCGCGATGACCCGTCACATCAAGCGTGGCGGAAAGGTGTGGATCAACATCTACCCCGACCGTCCGCTGACCAAGAAGCCTGCCGAGACCCGGATGGGTTCCGGTAAGGGTTCCCCGGAGTGGTGGGTTGCCAACGTCAAGCCCGGCCGCGTCATGTTCGAACTCTCCGGCGTGGATGAGGACATTGCTCGTGAGGCCATGCGCCGCGCGATGCACAAGCTCCCCATGAAGTGCCGCTTCATCACGCGTGAGGCAGGTGAATTCTGATGAGCACCACTACCAGTGCTGCACACGAACTCGACCAGCTGACCAACGCCGAGCTCGCCGAGAAGGTGCGCGAGGCCAAGGAAGAGCTGTTCAACCTCCGGTTCCAGGCGGCCACCGGCCAGCTGGAGAGCCACGGGCGCCTGCGCCTGGTCAAGAAGGACATCGCCCGGGTCTACACCGTGGTGCGTGAGCGCGAGCTCGGCATCCGCGTGGCCCCGGACGGCGACAACGAAGCCGAGAAGGATGGTGGCGACGCATGAGCGAGCAGCCCGCAGCCGTGAACGAGCGCGCAGCACGCAAGGTCCGTGAGGGCCTGGTCGTCAGCGACAAGATGGACAAGACCGTCGTGGTCTCCGTCGAGGACCGTGTCAAGCACGCCCTCTACGGCAAGGTCATGCGCCGCAACAGCAAGCTCAAGGTGCACGACGAGCAGAACGAATGCGGCATCGGCGACCGGGTCCTGATCATGGAGACCCGTCCGCTCTCCGCGACCAAGCGGTGGCGCCTCGTCCAGGTCCTCGAAAAGGCCAAGTGACGCTCCGCGCGAGCAGCACAGGCCAGCACAGAAGAATTCACTTATCAGTTCGGCAAGGCTCTCCGCACGAGATGCGGGGAGAACCGGCTCGACAACCAGGAGATAACCGATGATCCAGCAGGAGTCGCGACTCAAGGTCGCCGACAACACCGGTGCGAAGGAGATCCTTTGCATCCGTGTTCTCGGCGGTTCGGGTCGGCGCTACGCCGGTATCGGCGACGTCGTCGTCGCCACCGTCAAGGACGCGATCCCCGGCGGCAACGTCAAGAAGGGTGACGTCGTCAAGGCGGTCGTCGTACGCACGGTGAAGGAGCGTCGTCGCCAGGACGGCTCCTACATCAAGTTCGACGAGAACGCGGCCGTCATCCTCAAGAACGACGGGGAGCCGCGTGGGACCCGCATCTTCGGCCCGGTGGGCCGCGAGCTGCGCGAGAAGAAGTTCATGAAGATCATCTCGCTCGCCCCGGAGGTGCTGTGATGAGCAGGCTCAACATCAAGAAGGGCGACACCGTCAAGGTGATCGCGGGCAAGGACAAGGGCGCCGAGGGCAAGATCATCTCGGTGAACGCGGCCGAGCAGCGCGTCATCGTCGAGGGCGTCAACCGTGTGAAGAAGCACGAGAAGGTCGTCAACTCCGGCAGTGGCAACACCGGCGGCATCGTGACCACCGAGGCCCCGATCCACGTCTCCAACGTGATGCTGGTCGAGGGCGACGGCGTCACCCGCGTCGGCTTCCGCAAGGACGAGGCCACCAAGACCCGCGCGGACGGCTCGACCTACACCGTGCAGCGCAGCGTTCGCGTCTCGCGCAAGACCGGCAAGGAAATCTGAGATGACCCAGACCACTGAGATCCCGCGCCTCAAGGCGCGCTACCGCGAGGAGATCATCCCCGCGCTCAAGTCCGAGTTCGACATCAAGAACGTCATGCAGGTGCCCGGCCTGACCAAGATCGTGGTCAACATGGGTGTCGGCGAGGCGGCTCGCGACTCGAAGCTGATCGAGGGCGCCATCCGCGACCTCACCCAGATCACCGGCCAGAAGCCCCAGGTCACCAAGGCCCGCAAGTCCATCGCCCAGTTCAAGCTGCGCGAGGGCATGCCGATCGGCGCCCACGTGACGCTGCGCGGCGACCGGATGTGGGAGTTCCTGGACCGCCTGCTCTCCCTGGCCCTGCCCCGGATCCGCGACTTCCGCGGACTCAACGGCAACCAGTTCGACGGCCGTGGCAACTACACCTTCGGCCTGACCGAGCAGGTCATGTTCCACGAGATCAACCAGGACAAGATCGACCGGTCGCGTGGCATGGACATCACCCTGGTGACCACCGCCAACACCGACGACGAGGGCCGGGCGCTGCTCAAGCACCTCGGGTTCCCCTTCAAGGAAGGCAACTGACATGGCGAAGACCGCACTGAAGGTCAAGGCTGCCAAGAAGCCGAAGTTCGCGGTGCGCGGCTACACCCGCTGCCAGCGCTGCGGTCGCCCGAAGTCCGTCTACCGCAAGTTCGGCCTGTGCCGGATCTGCCTGCGGGAGATGGCCCACCGGGGCGAGCTTCCTGGCGTCACCAAGTCCTCCTGGTGACCCGAGTCCTGACCTGACCACATAACGATCGCTGAAGGTCGCCCCGAGATGCGGGTGCGAAACCACGGTGGAGAAAGGGCCGTTCGGCCATGACGATGACTGACCCGATCGCAGACATGCTGACTCGTCTGCGCAACGCCAACCAGGCGTACCACGACGCGGTTGCCATGCCCTACAGCAAGCTGAAGGCTGGCGTCGCGGAGATCCTCCAGCAGGAGGGTTACATCACCTCCTACGAGGTCAAGGAGAACGTCGACGACGACGGCCAGCCGGCTGTCGGCAAGACGCTCACCGTGACCCTGAAGTACGGCCGCAACCGGGAGCGCTCGATCGCCGGTGTCCGCCGGATCAGCAAGCCCGGCCTGCGGGTCTACGCCAAGCACACCGGGCTGCCCCGCGTGCTCGGTGGACTTGGCGTCGCGATCATCTCGACCAGCCAGGGCCTGCTCACTGACCGCCAGGCAAACCAGAAGGGCGTGGGTGGGGAAGTCCTCGCCTACGTCTGGTAGTCGGACCCGAGAAGAAAGGTAGAGGAAACTTCCATGTCTCGCATTGGCAAGCTCCCCATCACGGTTCCCTCGGGTGTTGACGTCAAGATCGACGCGAACGTCGTGACGGTCAAGGGGCCCAAGGGCACCCTGAACCACACGGTCGCGGCGCCGATCGTCGTCGAGCGCGCCGAGGACGGCACGCTCGAGGTCAAGCGTCCCGACGACGAGCGCGAGAGCCGCTCGCTGCACGGCCTGACCCGGACGCTGATCAACAACATGGTCGTCGGCGTCACCGACGGCTACGAGAAGAAGCTCGAGATCGTCGGCGTCGGTTACCGCGTCCTGTCCAAGGGCCCGACCCAGCTGGAGTTCCAGCTCGGTTACTCGCACCCGATCACCGTGGACGCCCCCGAGGGCATCACGTTCAACGTCGAGGGCCCGACCAAGCTCGGCGTCCTGGGCATCGACAAGCAGCTCGTCGGTGAGGTCGCGGCCAACATCCGCAAGCTGCGCAAGCCGGAGCCCTACAAGGGCAAGGGCGTTCGCTACGCGGGTGAGCACATCCGCCGCAAGGTCGGAAAGGCTGGTAAGTGACCATGGCCATCTCACTCAAGAACCACAAGCACACCAGTGCCCGGACCGCGTCGCGCCTGCGCCGCCAGGTCCGTGGCCGCAAGAAGATCAACGGTACGGCGGAGCGTCCGCGCCTCGTCGTCACCCGGTCTGCCAAGCACATCAGCGTCCAGGTCGTCGACGACCTGGTCGGCAAGACGCTGGCCTCGGCCTCCACCATGGAGGGCGACCTGCGCGGTTTCGATGGCGACAAGACTGCCAAGGCGAAGAAGGTCGGCGAGCTCGTCGCCGAGCGCGCCAAGGCAGCTGGCGTCGAGGGCGTGGTCTTCGACCGCGCCGGCAACAAGTACCACGGCCGGATCGCGGCCCTTGCCGATGGCGCCCGCGAGGGCGGCCTGACGTTCTGATCGCAAAGACAAGCAAGAAAGAGAAGAGGTAGTTCTCATGAGCGGACCCCAGCGCGGCCAGCGCGCCGGTGGTGAGCGCCAGGGCGGCGGAGACCGCCGTGGACGCGACGGTCGTGGCGGCCAGCAGGCTGACAAGACCGCGTACGTCGAGCGCGTCGTTGCGATCAACCGTGTCGCCAAGGTGGTCAAGGGTGGTCGGCGCTTCAGCTTCACCGCCCTGGTCATCGTCGGCGACGGCGACGGCATGGTCGGCGTCGGCTACGGCAAGGCCAAGGAAGTCCCGGCTGCGATCGCCAAGGGCGTCGAGGAGGCGAAGAAGCACTTCTTCCGCGTGCCTCGCGTCCAGGGCACCATCCCGCACCCGGTCCAGGGCGAGAAGGCTGCCGGAGTCGTGATGCTCCGTCCCGCCGCTCCCGGTACCGGTGTCATCGCCGGTGGTCCGGTGCGCGCGGTGCTCGAGTGCGCCGGCATCCAGGACGTGCTCAGCAAGTCGCTCGGTTCCTCCAACCAGATCAACATCGTGCACGCGACCGTCGAGGCGCTGCAGATGCTGGAGGAGCCGGAGGCAGTTGCTGCCCGTCGCGGCCTGACCGTCGAGCAGGTGGCCCCGGCCGCCCTGCTGAAGGCCCGGGCGGAGGTGGCCCAGTAATGGCACAGCTCAAGGTCGAGCAGAAGAAGTCCACGATCGGCTGCAAGGCCAACCAGCGCGAGACCCTGCGCTCGCTGGGCCTCAAGCGGATCGGCGACGTGGTCGTCAAGGAGGACCGCCCCGAGATCCGGGGAATGGTCCACACCGTCCGTCACCTGGTGACGGTTGAGGAAGTGAACTGACATGACGCTCAAGCTCCATCACCTGCGTCCTGCGCCCGGCTCCAAGACCGCCAAGACCCGTGTCGGTCGTGGTGAGGGCTCCAAGGGCAAGACCGCTGGTCGCGGCACCAAGGGCACCAAGGCCCGCTACCAGGTGCCCGTCGCCTTCGAGGGTGGCCAGATGCCGCTGCACATGCGGCTGCCGAAGCTCAAGGGCTTCAAGAACCCGTTCAAGGTCGAGTTCCAGGTCGTGAACCTGGACCGGATCAATGGCCTCTTCCCTGACGGTGGCACCATCACCGTCGAGGACCTCGTGGCCAAGGGTGCGGTCCGCGACGGCAAGCCCGTCAAGGTCCTCGGCCAGGGCGAGATCAGCGTGGCCGTCCAGGTCAGCGCCGACGCCTTCTCTGCCTCCGCGCAGCAGAAGATCGAGGCCGCCGGCGGCACCGTCACGGTGCTCTGACCAGATCACCTGGCTTGACGACGTACCAGCATGAGGGGCCCGGATTCGTTCCGGGGCCCCTCATGCTGTCTGTGGACGTCGACCGCAAGGATCGTCCTGTTAGGCTTCCCCGAGTTCTCGCCCGGCCCGTCGTGCCCGCGGGATTCCACAGCTTGAGAAAGAGGATCACGTGCTAGGCGCGTTCGCCAACGCTTTCCGGACACCGGACCTGCGGAAGAAGTTGCTCTTCGTCCTGGGGATCATCGTCATCTTCAGGCTCGGGTCCCAGTTCCCGGCCCCCGGGGTCCACACCGCCAACGTCCAGACCTGCATCGCCCAGGTCGAGGACAACAGCGTCTACAACCTGATCAACCTGTTCTCGGGTGGTGCGCTGCTCCAGCTGACCGTGTTCGCGCTGGGGATCATGCCCTACATCACGGCCGCCATCATCCTGCAGCTGCTCGTCGTGGTCATCCCGCGACTCGAAGCGCTGAAGAAGGAGGGCCAGGCCGGACAGACCAAGATCACCCAGTACACCCGCTACCTCACCCTGGCGCTGGCCATCCTGCAGGCCACCGGCATCGTCGCCCTGGCCCGTTCCCGCCAGCTGCTCCAGGGCTGTGACCTCCCGCTGCTCCACGACGAGCAGGCGCTGAGCACCTTCATGGTGATGGTGCTGACCATGACCGCGGGCACCGTGGTCATCATGTGGCTCGGCGAGCTGATCACCGACCGCGGCGTCGGCAACGGCATGTCGATCCTGATCTTCGTCCAGGTCATCGCCACCTTCCCCGGCCAGCTCTGGGCGGTGCAGCGCACCGAGGGCTGGCTCACCTTCATCATCGTGATGATCGTCGGGCTGGCGCTGGTCGCCGGTGTCGTCTTCATCGAGCAGGCCCAGCGCCGGGTCCCGGTGCAGTACGCGCGCCGGATGGTCGGGCGCAAGATGTTCGGTGGCTCCTCGACGTACATTCCGTTGAAGGTCAACCAGGCTGGCATCATCCCGGTCATCTTCGCCAGCTCGTTGATGTACCTGCCGGCGATGGCGGTCCAGTTCAACCAGAACCGGGACCCGCAGCCGGCGTGGATCAACTGGGTCAACGAATACTTCGTGGACGGGTCGCACCCGGTCTACATGGCCCTCTACTTCATGCTCATCATCTTCTTCACGTACTTCTACGTCTCGATCACCTTCGACACCAACGAAGTGGCGGACAACATGAAGAAGTACGGCGGCTTCATCCCCGGGATCCGGGCGGGCAAGCCGACCGAGGACTACCTGTCCTACGTCCTGTCCCGGCTCACCTTCCCGGGCTCGATCTACCTCGGTCTGATCTCTCTGGTCCCGTTGGTCGCCTTCGCAATGATCAACGCCAGCCAGAACTTCCCGTTCGGCGGAACCTCCATCCTGATCATGGTGGGCGTCGGCCTCGACACGGTGAAGCAGATCGAGAGCCAGCTCCAGCAGCGCAACTATGAAGGATTCCTCCGCTGATGACCTCGAACTCCAAAGGAATGCGTATCGTCCTGATGGGCCCCCCGGGTGCCGGCAAGGGCACCCAGGCAAAGGTGATTGCCAACCACTTCGGCATCCCGGCCATCTCCACCGGTGACATCTTCCGCGCCAACGTCGCTGGCAAGACGCCGCTCGGCGTGGAGGCACAGCGCTACATGGACGCAGGGGAGTACGTCCCCGACGAGGTCACCAACTCGATGGTCCGCGACCGCCTGGCCCAGCCGGACGCCGAACCAGGCTTCCTGCTCGACGGCTATCCGCGCACCCTGGCGCAGGTCCAGGAGCTCGACTCGATGCTCGCCGACGCCGAGCAGCAGCTCGACGCCGCGGTCGTCCTCACCGCCGACCAGGACGAACTCGTCGCCCGCCTGTTGTCGCGCGCCGAGACCGAGGGACGCGCCGACGACACCGAGGACGTGATCCGGCACCGCCAGGAGGTCTACGCCAAGGAGACCGCCCCGCTGATCGAGGTCTACGGAGAGCGTGGCCTGGTGATCAGCGTCGACGGCATGGGCGAGATCGACGCCGTCACGCACCGGATCTTCGACGCGCTCGAGAACCTGCCCGGCTGAGCAGTGTTCGGCAGCCGCGGGATCCAGGTCAAGACTCCCGAGCAGATCGGCCTGATGCGGGTCGCCGGGCTGCTGGTCGGCGAGACCCTGGAGTTGCTCCGTACGTCGGTCCGCGCCGGGATCAGCACCGCAGAGCTCGACGCCATCGCGGAGGACAACATCCGCAGCGGCGGCGGGATCCCGTCGTTTAAGGGGTACGGCGACCCGCCGTTCCCCGGATCGATCTGCGCCTCGGTCAATGACGAGGTGGTGCACGGCGTACCCGGCGAGCGGGTCCTGGCAGAGGGAGACATCATCTCCATCGACTGCGGCGCGATCGTCGACGGATGGCACGGCGACGCCGCGATCACCGTGGCCGTGGGCGACGTACCTGACGACGTACAGGAACTGATGCGGGTGACCGAGGAGTCGATGTGGCGCGGATTCGCCGCAGCCCGGCTCGGCGGCCGCGTCGGCGACATCTCCCATGCGGTGGAGAGCTACGTGCGCAGCCAGGGGGACTACGGGATCCTCGAGGACTTCACCGGCCACGGCATCGGCACGGAGATGCACCAGCCGCCGAACGTGCCCAACGTCGGCCGCGCTGGTCGTGGACCACGATTGGTGCGCGGGATGGCCCTCGCCGTCGAGCCGATGGTGACGCTGGGCACCAAGCGGACTGCAGTCCTCGACGATGACTGGACCATCGTCACCACCGACACCAGCTGGGCCGCGCACTACGAACACACCTTCACGCTGACGCCCGACGGCCCCTGGGTGTTGACCGCGCTCGATGGCGGCGAGACACGCCTCACGGAACTGGGCGTGCCGTTCGGCGGCGCCTGACCTTCCACTAACGTGGTGGCCTGGACCCGGGTGCCAGTCCCGGTCCCGACCGCCCACTGACCCGGCGAGGAGCCGATGTCCCAGCCAAGCCATGACGATGCGAGCCAGTTGATCCTGCGGGTGAGCGTGGCGGGGAGCAGTCGTGACTTCGCGGATCCGGTGGTCATGGTCGGCCGGGATGCGCAGGCGCCGATCTCGCTGCCGCACCCCGACGTCTCGCGACGCCATGCCGAGTTCCGCCGGACCCGGCAGGGCTGGATGCTGGTCGACCTCGACTCGACCAACGGGACCTTTGTCTCCGAGCGCCGGATCGGCCAGGAACTGTTGCCCATCGGCGCTCCGGTGCGCATCGTGCTGGGCGGGGTCGAGGGGCCGGTCGTCGATGTCCTGGTGGTCGCTCCATCCGCGACGGGGACGTCTGCTCCCGTCGCCGAGCCGGCGGCGCCGTACCAGTCGATGCCGCCACCGCAGCCCGGTGCGGCTGCGCCCACCGGGCCTGCTGCGCCCACCGGGCCGGTCAGCCAGGGACCGGTTTCCCAGGGACCGGTGAACCACGGACCAGTCAGCCAGGCGCCCGTCCCGCAGGGGACCGGAATGCCGGATCCGGCGTACCTCAGCCAGATGCCACCGCCCCAGGCGTGGTACCCGGCCGGGCAGGGCTCGATGCCCCAACCACCACCCGGACACCTGGCCCACGGCCACACCGTGATGCCCGAGGACCTCGACGGCAACGGCATCCTCACCATCGGCCGCTCGCGCACGTGTGAGGTGATCCTGGACGACCCGCTCGTCTCGCGCCAGCACGCCACCATCACCATGGGCAATGCGCTGCCGATCCTGCGCGACCTCGACTCGTTCAACGGCACCTTCGTCAACGGTCGCCGACTCTCCGGCAGCATTCCGCTCTCGCCCGGCGACGAGGTCATCTTCGGCAACCAGACCTTCTCCTGGACCGGCACCAACCTGGCCTCGAAGGCGACGCGGACCGACCTGACCCTCTTCGCCGAGAACCTGACCACGGTGGCCAAGGGCGGCAAGCGGCTGCTGGAGAACATGTCCTTCGAGCTCGGGCCCTCCTCGCTCACGGCTGTGATCGGCCCCTCGGGCGCAGGAAAGTCGACCCTGCTCGGCGCCCTCACCGGGAGCAGCCCGGCCACCCACGGGCAGGTGATCTGGCAGGGCACCGACCTCTACAGCCACTACGAGCAGTTGCGCTTCCAGATCGGCCTGGTGCCCCAGTCCGACATCCAGCATCCCCAGCTCACCGTGCGCCAGGGCCTCTCGTACGCCGCCATGTTGCGGCTGCCACCCGACACCGAACCCGCAGAGCGCGGCCAGCGCGTGCAGCAGGTGGTCGGCCAGATGCAGCTCGAGCGCCAGATCGACAACCGGATCGGCACCCAGCTCTCGGGAGGCCAGCGCAAGCGCGTCTCCATCGCGACCGAGCTGCTCACCGCCCCGCCGCTGCTCTTCCTGGACGAGCCCACGTCGGGCTTGGATCCCGGCCTCGACCGCGACGTGATGCACCTGCTCCGCGGGCTGGCCGACGAGGGTCGCGTGGTGATGGTGGTGACCCACTCCGTGCTCGCCCTGGACGTGTGCGACAACGTGCTGGTGCTCGCTCCGGGTGGACGCCGCGCCTACTTCGGACCGCCCAGCGGAGTGCTGGAGTACTTCGGCTGCCGGAACTATCCCGAGGTCTTCGACATGCTCGACGACCACGACCTGTGGTCGCGGATCCCGGCGCCGCCGCAGACGGTGGAGACCGGTCGGTTGCCCGCGATGAACGCGCCGGTGAGCCAGCCGCCGCTGCAGTCGATGAGCCGCCAGTTCTGGACCCTGGTCCGCCGCAACCTGGCGGTCACCTTCTCCGACAAGCTCCTGTTGGCGATGCTGGTCATGCTGCCGCTGGTGCTGGGCGGGCTGAGTCGCGTCGTACCGGGGGATGCCGGCCTGAGCCTGGCCGAGACGGCCAACGCGAACGGTGGCCTGGACTCCCAGGAGGCGCTGACCCGGCTCACCATCCTGGTGATGGCCGCGTCCCTGATGGGCACGGCGGTGACGATCCGCGAACTGGTGGGGGAGCGGCCCATCTTCCAGCGCGAGTACGCCGTCGGCCTCTCGCCGGGCATGTACCTGCTCTCCAAGGTGGCCGTGCTGGGCACCGCCTGCTTCGGCCAGGGGCTCCTGGTCACCTGGCTGGCCACGGTCGGCCTGCCGGGTCCGGACGACGGCGGGTCCCTGGGCATGGGCCGGTTCGAGGTTGCCCTGGCGGTCGGCGCCCTGTGCTTCACGATGGCCGTGATGGGCCTGGCCGTCTCGGCCGTGGTCACCTCCAACGAGCAGACGATGCCAGCACTGGTCGGACTGGTGATGGTGCAACTGGTGCTCTGCGGAGCGCTGGTCCCGGTGGCGGGTCGGGCGGTCCTGGAGCAGTTGGCCTGGCTGGCCCCGGCGCGCTGGTCGTTCTCGGCGACGGCGTCGTCGGTGGACCTGCATGCGGCGCGGCGACTGGTGACCGACGAGGGCATCGACGGCCTCTACGACCAGGGCGTCCTGCAGTGGATGGGGAACATGACCATGGTGTGGGTGCTCTGCGCGCTGCTCCTCGCCGCTGCGTTCTGGCTGGTCCGTCGCAGTGCCACCACGCGCCACTGAGGAATAGGTGGTGCATGCACGGAGTTGTCCGGGTGTGAGCCACACTCCCGCCCTCTCCGTGCTTGACCTGGTGCCGGTGCGCACCGACCAGACGACCAGTGACGCGATCGCCGCCTCCCGCCGGCTGGCGCGCCTGGCGGACCGTTCCGGCTTCCGGCGCTACTGGATCGCCGAGCACCACAACATGCCGGCCGTGGCGGCGACCAATCCGCCGGTCCTGATCGGGATGCTGGCCGCGGCCACCGAGCGGATCCGGGTCGGCTCCGGTGGGGTGATGCTGCCCAACCACGCGCCGCTGGTGGTGGCCGAGCAGTTCGCCCTCCTCGAGGCCGCCTTCCCCGGCCGGATCGACCTGGGCATCGGTCGCGCACCGGGCACCGACCCGGTCACCAGTTATGCCCTGCGCCACGGCGCCGGCGGGGTGGGTGACGACGCGGTGGCGAGGTTCCCGGAGTACGTCGAGAACATCGTCGCGATGATGGACAAGGGCGGCGTCGGCCTCTCGGTGGCCGGACGGACCCACGAACTGAGGGCCACGCCACGGGCCACCTCGACCGCGGACGTGTGGTTGCTCGGATCCTCGGACTACTCCGCCAGGCTTGCCGCCGAACTGGGCCTGCCCTATGTCTTTGCCCACCACTTCGCCGGCCAGGGGCTTGCCGAGGCGCTGGAGTTGTACCGGACGAACTTCCGGCCCTCGGCGCTGCTGGCCGAGCCCCGCACCTTCCTCACCCTCAACGCGGCGGTCGCCGAGGATGCAGCGGAGGCGGAGCGGCTCGCCGCCCCCAACCTGCACATGATGAGCACCCTGCGCACCGGGCAGCCGCTGGGGCACCAGTTGCTCGTTGAGGAGGCGGAGCAGCGGGTCGCGATGCTGGCGCCTGCCCTGGTCGCCTCCTTGCGGCGCAACTGGGTGATCGGGGACCCGGCGAGCGCCGCCGAGGAGGTACGCCGCCTCGCTGCGACGTACGACGTGGACGAGGTGATGATCAGCCCGGTCGCCGGTGCCTTCGACGGCACGGCTCCGGACCGCAGCCCGGGCCGGGAGCAGACGCTGGAGTTGCTCGCCGGGGCGCTCTCCTGAGCCTGGCTCCGGCAGGTGGCCTGGTGGAGCGATTAGGGGTTCCCCCGGGTTGCGACTAGACTGACGTGTCGGCCCAACGTGGGTTCGTTTCGTGGTGCCTCGCGGCTGCCCGAAGCACGCGGCAGATCACCTCTCCGGGGGTGTCGCCGTGCGCTGTGGGAAATGAGGTACCACGGGCAACCTCACGAGGTCCACCTCCCTGCGGGGAGGAGGTTCGCGGGCCACCCGGCACCACCTGGTCAGGAACCAGGCGGGACCGGTGCACCAAAGGTAGACGTGTACGCGACGACAGATTGTGGAGGACATGCCGAAGAAAGAGGGCGTGATCGAACTCGAGGGCACCATTACGGAGGCCCTTCCCAACGCGATGTTCCGGGTGGAGCTGAGCAACGGACACAAGGTGCTCGCGCACATCAGCGGCAAGATGCGCCAGCACTACATCCGGATCCTCCCCGAGGACCGGGTCGTGGTGGAGCTCTCGCCGTACGACCTCACCCGGGGTCGGATCGTCTACCGCTACAAGTAACAGCCGAAACCAGAACCGAAAGGACCATCCTCGTGAAGGTCAAGCCGAGCGTGGGCAAGATGTGTGACAAGTGCAAGGTGATTCGTCGCCACGGCCGCGTCATGGTCATCTGCGAGAACCCCCGCCACAAGCAACGTCAGGGCTGAGGAGTGAGCCGAAGCGGTGCCGAGGAACGAGGCCCCGCGTAGGCGAGTCCCGCAGGTCCTGACAAGTTCAAGACAGTCAGGGCCCGCAGGCCGGGCAGGTGCGCAACAAGCATCCGCCGTACGAACAGCACAACTGAATACAACGACAACGTGATCGCTTAGGCCGCAGTGTCCCTCGGGGCGCAAGGGCCGAATCACCTCCGGAGCAGAAGGCTGGAGCCTGGCCACGGGCCAGGGCGCGACACGACCGAAACCTCTGTGAACGACCGAGGGGGCAATCCCTCACAGAAAGGGCCTTCCATGGCACGCCTCGTTGGTGTGGACCTCCCGCGCGACAAGCGCATCGAGATCGCACTCACCTACATCTACGGCATCGGCCGTACCCGCGCCCAGCAGCTGCTGGCCGCAACGGGGGTCAACCCCAACCTTCGCGTCCACGAGCTGGGCGACGAGGAGCTGGTCAAGCTCCGCGACGAGATCGAAGCCAACTTCAAGATCGAGGGTGACCTCCGTCGCGAGGTCCAGGCAGACATCCGCCGCAAGATCGAGATCGGCAGCTATCAGGGTCGCCGTCACCGCATGGGCCTTCCGGTCCGCGGCCAGCGCACCAAGACCAACGCCCGCACCCGCAAGGGTCCGAAGCGCACGGTTGCCGGCAAGAAGAAGAAGTGATCCGTCGCCCATCGGCACGGCACTGATGCTTCCCATCTCGAACACACAGAGCTTCCAGGAAATCAGGAGAAACTGAATGCCTCCCAAGAGCCGCAGCGCGGCCGGCGCCAAGAAGGTGCGCCGCAAGGAGAAGAAGAACGTCGCCCAGGGCGAGGCCCACATCAAGAGCACGTTCAACAACACCATCGTCACGATCACCGACCCGACCGGTGCGGTGATCTCGTGGGCCTCTGCCGGCACCGTCGGCTTCAAGGGTTCCCGCAAGTCCACTCCGTTCGCTGCCCAGATGGCTGCCGAGGCCGCTGGCCGTCGCGCGATGGAGCACGGCATGAAGAAGATCGACGTCTTCGTCAAGGGCCCGGGCTCGGGCCGCGAGACGGCGATCCGTTCCCTGGGTGCGATCGGCCTCGAGGTCGGCACCATCCAGGACGTCACGCCCGCCCCGCACAACGGCTGCCGGCCGCCCAAGCGCCGCCGCGTCTGAATCCAGCATCGAGAACTAGGAGACTTTGAGAAATGGCCCGTTACACCGGCCCCATGACCAAGAAGTCGCGCCGTCTCGGTGTCGACCTCGTTGGTGGCGACCAGGCTTTCGAGCGTCGCCCCTACCCGCCCGGCCAGCACGGCCGCGGCCGCATCAAGGAGAGCGAGTACCTGCTCCAGCTGCGCGAGAAGCAGAAGGCGCGCATCTCCTACGGCATCCTGGAGAAGCAGTTCCACAACTACTACGTGGAGGCCTCGCGCCGCGCCGGCAAGACCGGTGACAACCTGCTCCAGCTGCTCGAGTGCCGTCTCGACAACGTGGTCTACCGCGCCGGCTTCGCCCGCACGCGTCGCCACGCGCGCCAGCTCGTGGTGCACGGTCACTTCAAGGTGAATGGCAAGAAGGTCAACATCCCGTCCTTCCAGGTCAGCGCCCACGACGTGATCGACGTGCGCGAGAAGTCGCTCGAGATGACCCCCTTCATCGTGGCTCGCGAGACCCACGGCGAGCGCGTCGTCCCGGCGTGGCTCGAGGCACTGCCGAACCGCATGCGGATTCTGGTCCACCAGCTTCCGGTTCGGGCACAGATCGACGTTCCGGTCCAGGAGCAGTTGATCGTCGAGTTCTACTCGAAGAAGTAATCCCTCCCTTTCGCCACTGCAGTTCGGGCCCGTCAAATGGTGGGCGGGCCCGGAAAGGAAAGAATCAGTGCTTATCGCTCAGCGCCCGTCCCTGTCGGAAGAGACTGTCGACGAGTTCCGCTCGCGCTTCGTGATCGAGCCGCTGGAGCCCGGCTTCGGCTACACGCTCGGCAACTCGCTGCGTCGCACCCTGCTCTCCTCGATCCCGGGGGCATCGGTGACCAGCATCAAGGTGGACGGCGTCCTCCACGAGTTCTCGACCATCGAGGGCGTCAAGGAGGACGTCACCGAGGTGATCCTGAACCTCAAGGGCCTCGTCGTTTCCTCGGAGCACGACGAGCCGGTCACCATGTACCTGCACAAGGCCGGTGCCGGTGACGTCACGGCTGCCGACATCCAGGCCCCGGCCGGTGTCGAGGTGCACAACCCCGAGCTGAAGATCGCCACCTTGTCCGAGAAGGGCAAGATCGACATGGAGCTCGTCGTCGAGCGCGGTCGCGGCTACGTCAGCGCGGTGCAGAACAAGGGTGCGGACAACGAGATCGGCCGGATGCCGGTCGACTCGATCTACTCGCCCGTCCTCAAGGTGACCTACAAGGTCGAGGCCACCCGTGTCGAACAGCGCACGGACTTCGACAAGCTGGTCATCGACGTGGAGACCAAGCCGTCGATCCGTCCCCGCGACGCCATCGCCTCGGCCGGTCACACCCTGGTCGAGCTCTTCGGCCTGGCCCGCGAGCTGAACGTCGAGGCCGAGGGCATCGACATCGGCCCGTCGCCGGTCGACGAGCAGCTTGCTGCCGACCTCGCCCTCCCGGTCGAGGACCTGCAGCTGACCGTCCGGTCCTACAACTGCCTCAAGCGCGAGGGCATCCACACCGTGGGTGAGCTCATCGGTCGCTCGGAGCAGGACCTGCTCGACATCCGCAACTTCGGTTCGAAGTCGATCGACGAGGTCAAGGCCAAGCTGGTCGAGATGGGCCTGTCCCTCAAGGACAGCGCGCCCGGCTTCGACCCGGCAACCGCCGTGGCGAACTACTCCGAGGACGACGACGACACCTACGTCGAGGACGAGCAGTACTGACCCGCCTGCCCAGGCAACAACCACCCATCTACTCCGGTACCTGATACGGCCGGGGAGAACTGAGAGAGAACAATGCCTACTCCCAAGAAGGGCACCCGCCTCGGCGGCAGCCCCGCGCACCAGCGGTTGATCCTGCGCAACCTGGCCACCGCGCTCTTCGAGCACGGTGCGATCACCACCACGGAGGCCAAGGCCCGCACGCTTCGCCCGTTCGCGGAGAAGCTGATCACCAAGGCGAAGAAGGGCGACTTGCACAACCGTCGCGAGGTGCTCAAGAGCATCACCGACAAGTCGGTCGTGCACATCCTCTTCACCGAGATCGCACCGGGCTTCGCCGAGCGTCCGGGTGGCTACACGCGGATCACCAAGCTGAACCCCCGCAAGGGCGACAACGCCCCGATGGCGGTCATCGAGCTGGTGACCGAGGCCTACAGCCCGAAGGCGCCGTCCACCAAGAAGACCGAGAAGGCCGCTGCGCCTGTCGAGGCAGAGGTGGCCGAGGCCGAGGAGGCCCCCGAGACCACCGAGGCCCCGGCCGAAGAGGTCGAGGCTGCTGCGGAGGAGACCACCGAGGTCGAGGCCGCTGCGGATGAGGCCGCCGAGGAAGGCGACGCCAAGTCCGAGTGATCTGATTGCAGGCCATGCGAGGGCCCGTCACCCTGTTGGGGTGGCGGGCCCTCGTGCTGCTCCGGGCCGGCCGTGGGGCCTCAGGCCCGGGCTCTCGCCCGGCCCAGTGCCCGGCGTTGGCCGGAGAGGCGGGTCTCGCCGAGGTCGGCGCGTTGCCCGGCGGCGTACCCACCCGGCATGCCGGATCCGGAGAGCGAGCGTTGCCTGGCGGTGCCCAGGCGGGGATAGGCGTCGTGCATGGCCTCGGTGACGGCCCGCGACCGGTCCGCCAGCACCAGGGTCGCCGAGCGGGCCCCCGGCGCGCTGCCTGCGTCGGCAGAACGGGTTGCGTCTGCTTCGGTGGCGGCCAACCGGCGTACGATCGCGACCCGGAACCCGGCCAGCCAGGAACGACGGAAGGCCGCCTTGTGCTCCCCGGGCGGCACCGGGGTGCGCGCCAGCAGGCCGGTGGCCTGCAGGAGCAGGCTGGTGAAGAGCAGGTCGGTGCGGACCAGGTCGGACTCATGGCCGAAGAGGTGGACGGCGTACACCTTGCCTTCGCTGGTGCGTTCGGTGCGCAGCACGGCGCGGCACCGCAACCGGGTGGCCACGTCGGCCAGGAGTTCTGCCTTGTCCTTGCCGAAGGGCCGCTCCAGGACGACGATCCGGTCACCCACGACGTCGGCACCGGGCACGGCCGCGGCGAGCAGGGCCGCATCGATGCCGTAGTCGGCAATCAGTTGCGCGGCCTTGGCGGTGTAGGTCTCTGCCTCTTGGCGGGTGGCTGCCTGGTCCTCGGCCTTGGCGAGCAGTTTGCGGATCTTGGCCAGGATCGGCGCATCCGCGCCGACCGGGTGCGTGTTCATGGGCGTCTCCTTCGGTCGTCGTACCCCGTGGACTCGGGGTGGAGGAGACAGGGTGACATCGACTGCCGACACTACGCGCCGCTCATCCACAGGCTTCGGGCGGGGACGCGCGTGAGAACGGCTGGTGGATCACCCTGAACCGACCCTGAGATCGGCGCGGACCCGTTGAGCCCATGGCCGTGACCCGCTGGGATAGGACCCGTGAAACGGACCAAGCGCATCCTCGTCCTCGTTGTCGGTGGCACCGTCGCCCTGCTCGTGGCTGCCACGGCATGGTTCGGCTGGGTGATGATCACGGCTCCGATCGACACCGTCGGCGAGGTCGACTTCGACCGCCCGCTGGCGATCCCGCCGCTGGCCGACTCGACGGTGGACGCGGACGGCGTACGCACCTTCGACCTGACCATGCAACGCGGAACGAGCGACCTGGGCCGCGAGGCACCGACTCCGACCTGGGGCGTGAACGGTGACTACCTGGGACCCACGGTCCGCGCTACCAGGGGCGAGCAGGTCCGAATCAACGTGACCAACCGGCTGGGGGAGTCCTCGACCTTGCACTGGCACGGCATGCACTTGCCGGCAGCCATGGACGGTGGCCCGCACCAGATGGTCGGTGACGGGGAGACCTGGTCGCCCAGCTGGGAGATCAACCAACCGGCCGCGACCCTCTGGTATCACCCGCATCCGCACGGCAGGACCGCCGAGCACGTCTATCGCGGGGTCGCCGGGATGTTCATCATCGACGACGAGAACGAGGTGGACCTGCCCAGCGAGTACGGCGTGGACGACGTCCCGGTGATTGTCCAGGACAAGTTGTTCGACGGGTCCGACCTGGAACTCTCCCACGGCATCTTCCGCAGCACCGGGATCCTCGGTGACCACGTCCTGGTCAACGGCACCCCCGGCCCCTATCTGGAGGTGACCACCGAACGGGTCCGGTTGCGGGTGCTGAACGGCTCGAACGCGCGGATCTACAACTTCGTCCTCTCCGATGGTCGACCCTTCCACCTGGTCGGCACCGACGGGGGACTGCTGCCAACGTCGGCAACGATGACCAATCTCGAGGTCTCGCCGGGAGAACGCGCCGAGATCGTGGTCGAGATGCAACCGGGCGATGACGTGGTGCTGCGCAGTGAGCAACTGGTCAGCAAGGCAGGGCGGTTGGCCGGGGAGAAGGACCGGCTCGACATCATGGAGCTGCGAGCCGCCGAGGAACTGGCGGAGAGCCCGGAGCTCCCCGAGACCATGGCCGCGGCGCCCGACCTGGCCGACGACGACATCGCGACGACCCGGCAGTTCGACCTCTCCGGGACCAGGATCAACGGCCGCGAGATGGACATGGCCCGGATCGACCACGCTGTCGAGTTGGACACCACCGAGCTGTGGCGGGTCCGCAACCGGGACGGAAACCCGCACAACTTCCACGTCCACGACGTTCAGTTCCAGGTGAGGTCGTACGACGGCCGCGAACCGCCTCCCCACCTGCGCGGCTGGAAGGACACCATCTGGCTGCCGCAGGGGATTGAGGCCGAACTCCTGCTCCGGTTCACCGACCATGCCGATCCGGACGTGCCCTACATGTTCCACTGCCACCTGCTGCGGCACGAGGACCAGGGAATGATGGGCCAGTTCGTCGTGGTCGAGCCGGGAGACCGAGCAGGCGAAATGCCCGACAGCGAGAGCCACGATCACCACTGACCTGCGCCGCATGTGCTCCGCTGTGGTTGGTTTCCACCTCGCTGGCGGGGTGCAGACCGCCGCGGACGGGGCGTTACTCGTGCGGTGCGCAAGCGTGACAGGATGCAGGGCGTGCGGATCCGGATCGACCTTGCCTACGACGGCACCGACTTCAAGGGCTGGGCACGCCAGCCCGCGCTGCGGACCGTGCAGGGCGAGTTCGAGGCTGCGCTGGCGACCGTGCTGCGGGTGCCCGAGGTGCAGGTCACCTGTGCGGGGAGGACCGACACCGGGGTCCATGCACGTGGCCAGGTGCTCCATCTCGACCTTGCCGACGACGTCTTTGAAGCCGCCGCAGGCAGGTCCGGACGACCGCCACTCGAAGCGCTGGCCCGGCGCCTGAACGGGATCCTGCCCGCCGACATCCGGGTACGTCGTACCAGCGCGGCGCCCGAAGGGTTCGATGCCCGCTTCTCCGCCGTCTGGCGCCGCTATGCCTACCGGGTCGCCGACCGGGCCGAACTGGTGGATCCGCTCACGCGCGGCCACGTGCTCGCCTGGCCACGTGAACTCGACGTGGACGCGATGAACCTGGCCGCGCAGCACCTGGTGGGCTTCCACGACTTCGCCTCCTTCTGCAAGGCACGTGACGGAGCGACGACGATCCGCACCTTGCTGGACCTGGAGTGGCGGCGTACGGACGACGGCCTGGCCGAGCTCACCGTGCGGGCCGATGCGTTCTGCCACAACATGGTCCGCGCCCTGACCGGGTGCCTGCTGGCGATCGGCGACGGGCGCCAGCCAGCGGCGTGGGCCGGCGAGATCCTCGCTGCGCTCGAGCGCGACCCCCGCGTCGGCGTGGTCCCGGCCCACGGGCTGACCCTGGAGGAGGTCGGCTACCCCGACGGCATCGAACTGATCCGCCAGGCCGAGCGGGCCCGGAACAAGAGGGAGGCACCATGACCGACCACTACTTCTCTGCCGACCCGACGGCGCCGTTCGAGCGTGAGGAGTTCACCTGCCGCGTGTGGCACCACGAGTTGACGTTGGCCAGCGGCGCCGGCGTCTTCAGCAGGGGGCACCTGGACCACGCCACCGCGGTGCTGCTCCGCGAACTGGAACCGCCGGTCCAGGGGCGGTTCCTGGACCTTGGTTGTGGCTATGGTCCGATCGGGCTGGCCATCGCGGTGGCGGTGCCGCTCTCGTCGGTCACCGGGGTCGAGGTCAACGACCGGGCGATCATGCTGGCCAACGAGAATGCCCGCGCGCTCGGGGTCTCCGGGCGCTTCGTGGCATGCCGGCCGGAGCAGGTGCCCACCGACATGGTCTTCGACGAGATCTGGTCCAACCCACCGATCAGGATCGGCAAGGAGGCGCTGCACGAGCTGCTGCTCACCTGGCTGCCCCGGCTTGCCCCCGGAGGGCGGATGGTGATGGTGGTGGGGAAGAACCTCGGCGCCGACTCACTGCAGCGCTGGCTGGTCGAGCAGGGGTGGCCCACCGAGCGGCTGGCCAGCGCCAAGGGGTTCCGGGTGCTGGAAGTACGGCGCGGCTGAGGGCTGACTCGGCCGTCCGGTCAGCCAGCCGCCTCGAGCAGGGGAACCAGTTGCTTGCGGAGCTCGGGCTCCAGGGTGCGGGCGTAGGTGTCGGTCAGGTGGGAGGTCTGGCGGTAGACGAGCACGTTGCCGATCACGGGCACGCACTGTTCGTCGGGGCAGATGTAGTCGTTGAGGTCGATCAGGGTGACGTTGTCGACCCGTTCGGCGGCGGCACGTTGCACCGGGGCGGCGCTGGTCCGTGTGCCTTCGTCGCGGTCGAAGGTGCACTTGGCCAGGTCGTCCGGGTTGTCAGCAACGCACTCATAGACGGTGAGGTCGGGGGTGGGGTTGTCAACGATCGTGGCCACGGGGATGCCGACGTCGGCGAGCTGTTGCCAGCGCTCGGCGACTGCGTCCACCATGGCGTCGCTGTCGCCACTGTCGGGGTCGGTCGGGTCCGTCAGCGCGGCATTGCTCCGCTGCGAGTTGAGCAGCAGGTCGGGCTTGAGGTCGAGTACCTCATCGAGCACCTGGTCGTTCCAGTCGGCACAGTTGGTGTACGGCGCACCGCTGCGTGCCTGCATTCCCGTGCTGAAGGCGCAGGCGGACATGGTGAACGAGATGACGTGCCAGCCCTCGTCCTCGGCGATCCGGGTCAACGGGCTCTCGTACTGCAGGACCTTCGAATCACCGACGACGACGATGACGGTCTCGGAGTCGAGGTCGCCGTATTCACATGTGATCGGGGTTGAGTCGAGTTCGGTCTGCTGGCAGCCGTTCGGGTACGCCGCGGGGACGTCCTCGGCTGCCTGGGCAGCGTCGGGGACGAACCATTCGATGTCCGCAAGCCCCTCGACGGTTCCTGCGCCGGACTGGTCGAAGACCGCCGCTCCCTGGCT
>NZ_JAUZVI010000013.1:0-129478 GCF_031844485.1 Nocardioides sp. AE5 | reverse complement strand
ACAGTCGAGCCGGGACGAACCGGAACATTCCATCTGCCCAGGACCGTCCCGCGCTCCTACCGTCTCACCCATGAGCATCCCGACATTCGCCCCCGCGGCGGACCGCCCCGAA
This sequence comes from Nocardioides sp. AE5, assembly GCF_031844485.1. Lineage (NCBI taxonomy): Bacteria > Bacillati > Actinomycetota > Actinomycetes > Propionibacteriales > Nocardioidaceae > Nocardioides > Nocardioides sp. AE5. Next base: position 129,366 of record NZ_JAUZVI010000013.1, on the reverse strand, counting down.
CCGGTGCCGCCGCGCATCGTCCTCCAGATCTCGGTCACCGAGGGTGAGGCCACCCGCCGTGCCGGCATCGTGCTGACCGGCAGCCGCGGCATCCTCGAAGCCGACGGTGAGACGGCCGGATTCGCCTCCCGCGACCTGTGGCGGGTGGTGCGCGACCTGCTCCCCGATGTCAGCCACCTGCGCCACGACCCGGCGCCCGTGGCCGGTCACCGTCCCGAGCCACCCGAGGCCGAGGGGTTCGCCGAGGACTGCCGCGCCGTCGTCGCCATCGTCACCGGTATCGAGGACGAGGAGGCGGTAGCGCTCCGCACCTGGTTGGCCACCGCCACCGAGGTGTACGCCGTCGAGCCGGGTGGACCAGTGACCGCAGCACCCGGCGCGGTGGCCAGTGGCCTCGTCTGGGACGTGACCGGGGCGATGGAGCGCCTGGTCCACACCCTGGGGGCCGCGTCATGACTGCCGTCCTGGGGATGGACACCGTCGCCGCCCGCGAGGCCGGCACGGCACTCACCGACGGCGCCGCAGAACTCGACGCCCTCGGCTCCCGGATCGACGCCCTCCTCGATGGGTTCGAGTGGTACGGCGCGGACGCCGAGCGCACCCGGGAGACCTGGCGCAGCACCGAGCGTCCCAGGATCACCCTGGCCGCCCAGCACCTGGCCGAGCTCGCCATCCGGCTCCAATCCGAGGCCGACCAGCAGGACCAGGCCTCATCCACCGGAGCGGGTGGAGCCACCGGCACCTGGCGACCCAGCGACGGCGAGCTCGCCGCGGCCAGTGGCGGGCAGGGGTGGATGGGCCGTCGACTGACTGCGATGGGCCAGGCCCTGCGCCGCCACGGCGAGGCGTGGGCCGATCTGGGCGGCAAGGTCGTCGACGTACTCACCGGACGGGAGAACTGGAGCAGCGCCGAGATCGCCGCCAGCGCGATCACCGTGGCCGGTACCGCCGCCGGGGTCGGCGCCAACGCCGTCGCCGGAGAGGACAGGAACTGGTTCGGTGAGACCAGCGGCCATGCGGGTGCGCCGTTGCCGGTCGGCGTACACGGGAGCCCGGACGGCAGGCCGCCGCACACCCCGCCCACCGACGCCGCAAGCCTGATGCAGGGCGTCGCCGACTCCTACCTCGCCGGGGACGGCAGCAGTGGCAGTGTCCGGGTCACCACGGTCACCAACGCCGATGGCCAGGTCGGGTACGTCGTGGCGATCGCCGGCACCGAGAACTGGGGCCCCGGCGCCGGCCCGTTCGTCCGTGACGCCACCGCCAACCTGCACCTGATGGCGGGCCGACAGACCGCGGCCGTGGAGGCCGTCGAGGCCGCCATCGCCGCGGCCGGGGTGCCGCCGGGCGCCAACATCATGCTGGTCGGACACAGCCAGGGTGGGATGATCGCCGGCGAACTGGCGACCAGTGAGGGCTTCCGCTCGGCGTACCAGGTCTCCAACGTGATGACCTTCGGTGCGCCGATCGACCACCTCGACCTCGACCCGGACGTCCGGGTGCTGCAGGTCCAGCACGCCCACGACGTCGTGCCCCGGCTGGACCTCGGCGGGATCGGACCGACCACGGGCGGTTTCGCGGACCGTCAGCAGACCGTGACTCTGGACAGTCCGGCCGGACTCCTCTCGGTCACCGAGAACCACAACTACAACCGGTACGTCGAGTCCGTGCACACCGCGCTCGGCGCCGACGGTCCCACGGGGGAGACGTTGCGGGCTTGGCAGGGCGACCCATCGCTGGCACCGTTCCTAGTGGGCGACGGGGACACCTCCTCGTCGGTCGACGTACCAATCTGGAGGGGCGAGGCGAAGTGATCCGGTTCCGCGGCAGGCAGCGCGACGAAGCGGCGATCACCCGCGACCTGGTGGAGGCGCTCGCCAACCTTGATGCGACGGTCCCGGTCGGGGTCGAGTACGTCGGCCTTGCCAAGGGTGGGGGAGCAGTGCGCGGCACCGTGGAGGTCCCGGACCGCCAGGCGTACGCCGCCGCGCTGGTTGCCTGCGCCCGGGTGCTGGGAACCGATGGCGGCCGGGTCTCGGTCTACCTCACTGGGGTGCTGCCGGACGGCGCCGTGATCGAGCCCGCCGACCTGGGACTCTTCGTGCGTCCCAACGGGCCGCAGATCCTGGCGGGACTCGCCTGAGGTGTGATGACGAACACCTGTTCGAACACCTTGTAGGGTGGTGGGGTGGCCGATCAACTCATCATCCGCGGAGCCCGCGAACACAACCTCAAGGACGTCTCCCTCGACCTCCCGCGCGACGCCCTCATCGTCTTCACCGGACTGTCGGGCTCCGGCAAGTCCAGCCTCGCCTTCGACACCATCTTCGCCGAGGGCCAGCGCCGGTACGTCGAGTCGCTCTCGGCGTACGCGCGCCAGTTCCTCGGCCAGATGGACAAGCCCGACGTCGACTTCATCGAGGGCCTCTCCCCGGCAGTCTCCATTGATCAGAAGTCCACCTCGAAGAACCCGCGCTCCACGGTCGGCACCATTACCGAGGTCTATGACTACCTCCGGCTGCTCTATGCCCGCGCCGGCCGCCCGCACTGCCCCACCTGCGGCGCGCCGATCGAGCGGCAGACCCCACAGCAGATCGTCGACCGGATCATGGAGGTCGAGGAAGGCACCCGGTTCCAGGTGCTCGCCCCGGTGATCCGCGGCCGGAAGGGCGAGTACGTCGAACTCTTCCGATCGCTGCAGTCCCAGGGGTTCTCCCGGGCCCGGATCAACGGCGAGACCCACCAGTTGGCCGACCCGCCGAAGCTGGCCAAGCAGAAGAAGCACACCATCGAGGTCGTCGTCGACCGGCTCGCGGTGAAGGCATCGGCCAAGCGCCGGCTCACCGACTCCGTGGAAACCGCACTCCGGCTGGCCGGTGGCCTGGTGGTCTTCGACTTCGTCGACAGGGAAGCCAAGGACTCCGAGCGGGAGATGAAGTTCTCCGAGAAGATGTCCTGCCCGAACGACCACGTGCTCGACACCGACGACCTCGAGCCGCGCTCGTTCTCGTTCAACTCACCCTTCGGTGCCTGCCCGGAGTGCTCAGGCCTCGGCACCCGGATGGAGGTCGACCCCGAACTGGTCATCGCCGACCCGTCCGCAACCCTGGCCGAGGGCGTGATCCAGCCGTGGAGCGGTGCGCACGTGGCCGACTACTTCGGCCGCCTGCTCAAGGCACTCGGCGAGGAACTCGGCTTCGACGTCGACACCCCCTGGGAGCGGCTCGACCCCGACGTACGCCGGATCATCCTCGACGGGCACCCGACCAAGGTGCACGTGCGGAGCAAGAACCGCTATGGCCGCGAGCGCTCCTACTACGCGGCGTACGAAGGGGTCCGCCCCTACATCGAGCGGCGCCACCGCGAGGCCGAGACCGACACCAGCCGGGACCGGTTCGAGGGGTTCATGCGCGAGGTGCCCTGCCCGGCCTGTGCCGGCAGCCGCCTCAAGCCGGTCTCGATGGCGGTCACCCTCGGCTCGCGGGACAAGGGCGGCCTCAACATCGCCGAGCTCTGCGCGCTGCCGATCAACGAGACCGCGGAACACCTGCGCAACCTCGACCTCTCCGTGCGCGAGCGCCAGATCGGCGAGCGGGTGCTCAAGGAGATCCAGGAACGCCTGAACTTCCTGCTCGACGTCGGCCTGGACTACCTCTCCCTGGACCGTCCGTCCGGGTCACTCTCCGGGGGAGAGGCGCAACGGATCCGCCTGGCCACCCAGATCGGCGCCGGGCTGGTCGGCGTCCTCTACGTGCTCGACGAACCGTCGATCGGCCTGCACCAGCGGGACAACCAGCGGCTCATCGAGACCCTGGTCCGGTTGCGCGACCTCGGCAACACCCTGATCGTCGTCGAGCACGACGAGGACACGATCCGCGCCGCCGACTGGGTCGTCGACATCGGCCCGGGCGCCGGCGAGCACGGCGGACAGGTGGTCGTCTCCGGCACGGTGAAGAAGTTGCTGGCCGACAAGCACTCCTCCACCGGCGCCTACCTCTCCGGTCGCCGCCAGATCGAGGTCCCGACCGTACGCCGCCCGCGCACCGAGGGCCGGGCCCTCACCGTGCACGGGGCCACCGAGCACAACCTGAAGGACATCACTGTCGACTTCCCGCTGGGGGTCTTCTGTGCGATCACCGGGGTCTCCGGGTCCGGCAAGTCGACGCTGGTCAACGACATCCTCTACACCTCGCTGGCCAAGCAGATCTACAACGCCCGGACCGTGCCGGGGCGCCACCGCAAGATCAGCGGGATGGAGCACGTGGACAAGGTGATCCACGTGGACCAGTCGCCGATCGGGCGCACCCCGCGCAGCAACCCGGCGACGTACACCGGCGTCTTCGACCATGTCCGCAAACTCTTCGCGCAGACCCCCGAGGCGAAGATGCGCGGCTACCTGCAGGGCCGGTTCTCGTTCAACGTCAAGGGCGGACGCTGCGAGGCGTGCTCGGGCGACGGCACGATCAAGATCGAGATGAACTTCCTCCCCGACGTCTACGTGCCGTGCGAGGTGTGCCACGGCGCCCGCTACAACCGCGAGACGCTTGAGGTGCACTACAAGGGCAAGACCATTGCCGAAGTGCTCGACATGCCGATCGAGGAGGCCGTGGAGTTCTTCGCCGCGGTCCCGGCGATCGCCCGCCACCTGAAGACCCTCAACGAGGTCGGCCTCGGCTATGTCCGCCTCGGGCAGCCCGCGACCACTCTCTCCGGGGGAGAGGCCCAGCGGGTGAAGCTCGCCTCCGAACTGCAGAAGCGTTCCACGGGGCGCACCGTCTATGTCCTCGACGAGCCCACCACCGGACTCCACTTCGAGGACATCAGCCGGCTGCTCGTGGTGCTCGGGCGCCTGGTCGACCAGGGCAACAGCGTGCTGGTCATCGAGCACAACCTCGACGTGATCAAGACCGCCGACTGGCTGATCGACATGGGGCCGGAAGGCGGGTCGCGGGGCGGCACCGTCGTCGCCCAGGGCACGCCCGAGGAGGTCGCGGCCAATCCGGCCAGCCATACCGGCGCCTTCCTCGCGCCACTGCTCAAGGTTTCAACCTGATCGCTATCGTGTCCCCACCCGCCCCTCACGACTCCGCAGGAGCCCCCGTGCAGCAGAACACTTGCCTGAACCGTCGCACCCTCCTCGGAGGTGCCGCCACCCTGGCCGTGGGCGCACCCCTGCTCGCAGCCTGCGCCGGCGGTGACGAAGCGGCGCCGGCGCCCGACACGGGCACCGTCCTGGCCCGCACCGGGGAGATCCCCGTCGGTGGCGGGAAGATCCTGGAGTCCGAGCGGATCGTGATCACCCAGCCGACCGAGGGCGAGTTCAAGGCGTTCTCCGCGATCTGCACCCACCAGGCGTGCGTGGTCACCGGCGTCACCCAGACCATCGACTGCTCGTGCCACCAGAGCCACTTCGCGCTCACCGACGGAAGCGTCCAGGGCGGCCCGGCCCCCGAGGCGCTGCCGGAGATCCCGATCCGGATCGACGGGGACGCGATCACGGCCGCCTGAGCACGGCCGGCCGCGAAACGTAGGCTGGAGCCGTGGCTGATCCGTCGACGTACCGTCCCCGCACCGGGTCGATCCCGACACAGCCGGGCGTCTACAAGTTCCGTGACGCCCGGGACCGGGTGATCTATGTCGGCAAGGCGAAGAACCTGCGCTCCCGGTTGACGTCGTACTTCCAGGACATCGCCAACCTGCACCCGCGCACCGCGACCATGGTGACCACCGCGGCCCGGGTGGAATGGACGACGGTCAACACCGAGGTCGAGGCACTCCAGCTGGAGTACTCCTGGATCAAGGAGTTCGATCCCCGGTTCAACGTGAAGTACCGCGACGACAAGTCGTACCCGTGGCTGGCGGTGACCCTCGGCGAGGAGTTCCCCCGGGTGATGGTTGGGCGCGGGGCGAAGAAGAAGGGCACCCGCTACTTCGGCCCCTACGGCCACGCCTGGGCGATCCGGGAGACCGTCGACCTGCTGCTGCGGGTCTTCCCGATGCGCTCATGCAGCAACGGCGTCTTCAAGCGCTCGGCGCAGATCGGGCGCCCGTGCCTGCTCGGCTACATCGACAAGTGCTCGGCGCCCTGCGTGGGCAACGTGAGTGCGGAGGAACACCGCGCCATCGTTGACGACTTCTGTGACTTCATGGCCGGCGCCACCAGTGGTTTCACCCGGCGGGTCGAGAAGGAGATGTACGCCGCCTCCGAGGCGCTCGACTTCGAGAAGGCAGCCCGGCTGCGCGATGACCTGGCCGCCCTGAACAAGGCCCTGGAGAAGCAGGCCGTGGTGCTCGGCGACGGCACCGACGCCGACGTGATCGCGCTGGCCGAGGACCCCCTCGAGGTGGCGGTGCAGATCTTCTACGTCCGCGGCGGCCGGATCCGCGGCCAGCGCGGCTGGGTCGCCGATCGGGTCGACGAGGGCGGCACCGCGGACCTGGTCGAGACCTTCCTGCTCCAGTTGTACGCCGGTGAGGAGCGCGACGCCATCCCGCGGGAGATCCTGGTGCCCGCGTTGCCCGCAGAGGCCGAGACGCTCGCCGAACTCCTGGGCGAGCGCCGCGGCGGACGGGTTGCGATCAGGGTGCCCCGGCGTGGGGACAAGCGGACCCTCCAGGAGACGGTGGCGCGCAATGCCCAGCAGGCACTGGCGCTGCACAAGACCAAGCGGGCCAGCGACCTGACCACCCGCAACCGGGCGCTGGAGGAGATCCAGGCCGCGCTGGGTCTCGACGACGTACCCCTGCGCATCGAGTGCTTCGACATCTCCAACCTGCAGGGGACCGAGGTGGTGGCCTCGATGGTCGTCTTCGAGGACGGCCTGGCCCGCAAGGGCGAATACCGCCGCTTCGTGATCCGCACCGTCGGTGGCGAGAGTGGGTCGAACGATGTCGCCTCGATGCACGAAGTGATCACCCGGCGCTTCCGCCGGATGCTCGACGAACAGGCGACCAGCACCGAGGCTGCCTCGGACGACGGACCGATGCTGGTCGACCCGGAGACCGGCCGGCCCCGGAAGTTCGCCTATGCCCCCGGCCTGGTGGTCGTCGACGGCGGCGCACCCCAGGTGGCGGCGGCCGTGGCCGCGATGAGCGAACTCGGCATCACCGACATCCCGGTCTGCGGGCTGGCCAAGCGCCTCGAGGAGGTGTGGCTGCCCGACGAGGAGGACCCGGTGATCCTGCCCCGCTCCAGCGAGGGTCTCTACCTGCTGCAACGGATCCGCGACGAGGCGCACCGCTTCGCGATCACCCACCACCGGGGACGCCGCTCCAAGACCATGGTGGAGAGCCTGCTCGACGACGTACCCGGGCTGGGAGAGGTCCGGCGCAAGTCGTTGATCAAGCACTTCGGATCGCTGCGGAAGCTGAAGGCGGCCACCATCGAGGAGATCGCCATGGTGCCGGGCATCGGCATGACCACCGCGACCGCGATCAAGGATGCGGTCACCGCGTCGACCAGCAAGACTGTCACCGTGAACACGGCCACGGGCGAAGTAGAGGAGCACTGATGACCGAGGAGAACCCTGGCGAGCTGGTGGTGGTCACCGGGATGACCGGAGCCGGCCGGTCCACGGCGTCGAAGGAACTCGAGGATCTCGGCTACTTCGTGGTCGACAACCTCCCTCCGGCGCTGCTGCCCGACGTGGTCGACCTGGTCAACCGTGACATCGGCACCAACCAGCCGATCGCCGTCGTGGTCGACGTACGCTCCGGCGCCTTCTTCGAGGACCTGCGCGCCAACATCGAGCAGAAGGCGACCGGGCGCCGTACGACGTTGCTCTTCCTCGAGGCAGACGACGACGTGCTGGTCCGGCGCCAGGATGCGGCCCGGCGCCCGCATCCGTTGCAGGAGAAGGGGCGGCTGCTCGACGGGCTCCACCGGGAGCGGACTGCCCTGGCCCGCCTGCGCGGGTCGGCGGACGTGCTGATCGACACCAGCAACCTCAATGTCCACCAGCTCTCCGCGAAGATCGCAGAGCACTTCGGGGCCCCAGAGGCGATGACGTTGAAGATCACCGTGGTCAGCTTCGGGTTCAAGTACGGCATCCCGGTGGACTCCGACTTCGTGGCCGACATGCGCTTCCTGCCCAACCCCTACTGGGAGCCCGAGCTCCGGGCAATGAACGGCACCGACCAGCCGGTCGCCGACTTCGTGCTCTCCCGCCCGGACGCACAACAGTTCCTGGACCAGTTCGTCCCGGTGATCGCCACCGCGGCCGCGGGTTACCTGCGGGAGGGCAAGCGCTTCCTCACCGTCGGCATCGGCTGCACCGGCGGCAAGCACCGCTCGGTGGCGATGAGCGAGGCGATGGCTGCCCGCCTGCGCGACGAGGGCTACCTCGCCCGGGCCCAGCACCGCGACCTGGGCAACGAGTGATGGGGTCGCCGAAGGTCGTGGCGCTCGGGGGTGGGCACGGACTGCATGCCTCGCTCTCCGCCATGCGCCACGTGGTCGAGGACCTCACCGCGATCGTCACCGTCGCCGACGACGGCGGCTCCTCGGGACGGCTGCGCAGTGAGTTCGGCGTCCTGCCCCCCGGCGACCTGCGGATGGCACTGGCCGCCCTGTGCGGTGACGACGAGTGGGGCCAGACCTGGGCGCGGCTGATGCAGCACCGCTTTCAGGGATCGGGGGAGATGCGCGGGCACAGCCTGGGCAACCTGTTGATCGTGGGCCTGTGGGAACTGCTCGGCAACCACGTCACGGCACTGGAGTGGGTGAGTCGCCTGCTCGGCGCCCAGGGGCGCGTGCTGCCGGTGGCCACGACGCCGATGGACATCACGGCCACGGTCCGGGGCGCCGACCCGCGGCTACCGGACGAGATCACCAAGGTCCGCGGCCAGGTGGCGGTGGCCCGGGCGCCGGGCGTGCTGCTCGGGATCGAACTGGAACCGCCCGACGCCCCGGCCTGCGCCGAGGCAGTCGAGGCCGTGCGTGAGGCCGACTGGGTGGTGCTGGGGCCCGGGAGCTGGTTCAGTTCCGTCCTGCCGCACCTGGTCCTGCCGGAACTGCGTGAAGCGGTCTGCGGGGGCGGACGCCGGGTGATCGTGGTCCTCAACCTCGCTGAGCAGAAGGGGGAGACGCTCGGCTACCTGCCCGAGGACCTGCTTGCCGTCCTGCTCAACCATGCCCCGGAGTTGCCGGTGCACACGGTGCTGGCCGACCACCGGGCCGTGCCGGACCCGGAACTCCTGGAACAGGTGGTCCGGGGGATGGGCGCCCAGTTGGTGCTTGCCGACATCGCGGAGGACGACGGCAGTCCCCGCCATGACCACGAGAAGTTGGCAGCCGCCTATGCCCGCATTCTCGGGGATGTGTAAGGATCGGCACCATGGCGATGACGGCACAGGTGAAGTCTGAGCTTGCGAGCACCCAGACCACGAAGGCCTGCTGCCGCAAGGCCGAGGTGTCCACGACCCTCCGGTTCGCCGGGGGGCTCCACATCATCAGCGGCAAGGTGGTCGTCGAGGCCGAACTCGACACCGGGGCCGCCGTACGCCGCCTGCGCACCGACATCGCCGAGATCTTCGGCCACCCGGCCGAGGTGGCGATGGTCCAGGGCAACGGCATCCGCAAGGGCAGCCGCTACGTGCTCCGGGTGGTCAAGGACGGCGAGCAACTCGCCCGCCAGACAGGGCTGCTCAACCAGCAGGGACGCCCGGTGCGCGGCCTGCCGCCGCAGGTCGTCTCCGGTGGGGGATGCGACGCCGTGGCCGCCTGGCGCGGCGCCTTCCTTGCGCACGGATCGCTCACCGAACCGGGCCGCTCCTCCTCCCTCGAGGTGACCTGTCCCGGCCCTGAGGCCGCGCTTGCCCTGGTCGGCGTCGCGCGTCGCCTCGGCATCCAGGCCAAGGCCCGTGAGGTGCGCGGCGTGGACCGCGTGGTGATCCGGGACGGCGACGCCATCGGCGCCCTGCTCACCAGGCTCGGCGCCCACGAATCCCTGATGGCCTGGGAAGAACGCCGGATGCGCCGTGAGGTTCGCGCCACCGCCAACAGGCTGGCCAACTTCGATGACGCCAACCTGCGTCGATCTGCCCGGGCGGCCGTTGCGGCAGGGGCCCGCGTCGAGCGGGCGCTGGAGATCCTGGCCGACGACGTGCCCGAGCACCTGAGCCTGGCCGGCCAGCTCCGCCTGCAACACAAGCAGGCCTCCCTGGAAGAGCTCGGCCAACTCCACGACCCGGTGCTCACCAAGGATGCGATCGCCGGCCGGATCCGTCGCCTGCTGGCGATGGCCGACAAGCGTGCCGAGGAGCTCGGGATCCCCGACACCGAGGCGTCCCTGACCCCCGAGATGCTCGCCGACGAACCCTCCTGAGGAGTGCAGATGACTGTCCGGGTGGGGATCAACGGTTTCGGGCGGATCGGACGCAACTTCTTCCGCGCTGCCCGTGCCAGCGGAGCTGCGATCGAAATCGTCGCCATCAACGACCTGGCCGACAAGTCCGACCTGGCGCACCTCCTCGACTTCGACTCGATCCTCGGCCGGCTCGGTGCCGAGGTCACTGCCACCGGGACCGGGATCCGGGTGGGGGAGCAGCAGGTCATCGCCACCGCCGAGCCGGATCCCGGGTCGATCCCGTGGGCTGACGCAGGCGTCGATGTGGTGATCGAGGCGACCGGCCGCTTCACCGACGGAGCCGCGGCCCGCGCACACGTCGACGCCGGTGGGGCGCGGAAGGTGATCCTCTCCGCACCCGGCAAGGACGTGGACCGCAGCGTGGTGATGGGCGTCAACCACGAGACCATCGACCCGGCCGACGTGGTGGTCTCCAACGCTTCTTGCACCACCAACTGCCTGGCCCCGATGGCGAAGGTGCTCCACGAGGGCATCGGCATCGAGGCCGGCCTGATGACCACGGTGCACGCCTACACCGCGACCCAGAACCTGCTCGACAACGTTCACAAGGACCCGCGCCGCGCCCGTGCCGCCGCGCTCAACGTGATCCCCACGTCCACCGGCGCCGCCAAGGCGCTGGGCCTGGTCCTGCCGGAACTCGACGGGAAGCTCGACGGGTTCGCACTGCGGGTGCCCGTGCCCACCGGTTCGGTCGTGGACCTCACCGTGACCACCTCCCGCGCAACCAGCGCGGAGGAGGTGAACGCCCTCTTCTCCGACGCGGCGCAGGGTGCGCTGGCGCCGTGGCTCACCTACTCGACGGACCCGATCGTCTCGTCCGATATCGTCACCCATCCGGCGTCGTGCATCTTCGATGCGCCGCTGACCCGGGTGATCGGCGACCAGGTCAAGGTGGTGGGTTGGTATGACAACGAGTGGGGCTATGCCAACCGCCTCGTCGACCTGGTCACCCACCTCGGCTCGACGCTGTGAGCAACCACGCTCACCAGGCATGAAGGACAGGAATTGATGGCAGGCATCGACACGCTCAGCGCAGCCCTCGGCAACAGCCTGGAGGGGAAGCGGATCCTGGTCCGCTCGGACCTGAACGTGCCACTCGACGGCACCCGGATCACCGACGACGGTCGGATCAGGGCCAGCCTCCCCACGATCGAGGAACTGGCGCGGCGCGGCGCCGTCGTCGTCGTGGCGGCCCACCTCGGCCGTCCCAAGGGCGCGGTGGATCCGGCGTACTCGCTGGCTGCGGTCGCTGAGCGCCTGGCCGAGTTGCTGGGCCGCAAGGTCGCATTCGCTGCCGACACCGTCGGCCCAGCGGCGACTGCCGCGGTCACTGCAGCGGCACCGGGCGACGTGGTGCTCCTGGAGAACGTCCGCTTCAACCCCGGCGAGACCAGCAAGGACGAGGCCGAGCGGGCTGCCTTCGCCCGGGAACTCGCCGCGCTCGCCGACGGCTTCGTCAGCGACGGCTTCGGCGTGGTGCACCGCAAGCAGGCCAGCGTGTACGACGTGGCCCGGCTGCTCCCGTCGGCGATGGGCAACCTGGTCGGCTCCGAGGTCGACGTACTCCGCCGGCTCACCATCGACCCCGAACGCCCGTACGCCGTGGTGCTGGGCGGATCGAAGGTCTCCGACAAACTGGGCGTGATCGACAACCTGCTCGACAAGGCCGACTGCCTGCTGATCGGTGGCGGGATGGTCTTCACCTTCCTCGCTGCCCGTGGCCATGAGGTGGGCAAGAGCCTGTTGGAGGCCGACCAGCTGGACACCTGTCGCGCCTACCTGGCGCGGGCCGAGGCATCAGGGGTGCAGATCCTGCTGCCCACCGACATCGTCGTCGACACCGCGTTCCCCTCGGGCGACCGGACCCCCGAACCGCGGGTGGTTCCGGCCGACCAGATCCCGGCCGACAGCCTCGGCCTCGACATCGGCCCCGAGTCCGCAGCCGCCTTCGCTGCTGCCCTGGGTGAGGCACGCACGGTCTTCTGGAACGGCCCGATGGGGGTCTTCGAGACCGAGGAGTTCGCCGGCGGCACGCGTGCCGTGGCCGAGGCGCTGACCCGCGCCCCCGGCCTGAGCGTGGTCGGCGGTGGTGACTCCGCGGCAGCCGTGCGCCAGCTCGGCTTCGACGAGGCAGCGTTCGGCCACATCTCCACCGGAGGCGGCGCCAGCCTGGAATACCTCGAGGGCAAGGAACTGCCCGGCATCACCGTCCTGGAAGAGAGCTGACGATGGCTGCGCAGAAGAAGGGCACCAAGACCGGCCGCATCCCGCTGATGGCGGGCAACTGGAAGATGAACCTGAACCACCAGGAAGCCGTCGTCCTGGTGCAGAAGCTCGCCTGGACCCTCTCTGACAAGCGACACGACTTCGACAAGGTCGAGGTCGTCGTCCTGCCCCCCTTCACCGACCTGCGCTCGGTGCAGACCCTGGTCGACGGCGACCGGCTGCGGATCAGGTACGGCGCCCAGGACGTCTCCGTGCACGACAACGGCGCGTACACCGGCGAGGTGTCGGCGGCGATGCTGGCCAAGCTCGGCTGTTCCTATGTCGTGGTCGGGCACTCGGAGCGCCGTGAGCACCACCACGAGGACGATGCCCTGGTGAACGCGAAGGCGGTCAAGGCGATCGCGACCGGGATGACACCCATCGTGTGCGTCGGTGAAGGCCTCGACGTGCGGCAGGCCGGCGAGCACGTGGCGTTCACCCTGGCCCAGCTCGACGGCTCACTGGCGGGCCTGTCCGCCGAGCAGGTCGGTTCCCTGGTGGTGGCCTATGAGCCGGTCTGGGCGATCGGGACCGGGGAAGTGGCCACTCCCGAGGATGCCCAGGAAGTGTGCCAGGCGATCCGGAGCCGGATCGCCGAGGTGCACGGCGACGAGGCTGCCGCTGCGGTCCGCATCCTCTACGGCGGCTCGGTCAAGGCGGCCAACGTGGCAGCGATCATGGCGCAGGCCGACATCGACGGCGCCCTGGTCGGCGGGGCCAGCCTCCAGGCCGACGAGTTCGGTGGGGTGTGCCGCTACTACGACATGCCGGTGCTGTGATCCCGCAATTCGTCGGATAGTGTTGCCGCCGTGACCCTGCTCTTCACCATCATCCTCGTGATCACCAGCACGCTGCTGATCGGCCTCGTCCTGCTGCACAAGGGCCGCGGCGGTGGCCTCTCGGACATGTTCGGTGGCGGCGTCTCCAGCAGCCTCGGTGGTTCATCCGTCGCAGAGCGCAACCTGGACAGGCTCACCGTCGGCATCGGCGTCATCTGGGCCGCGACGATCGTCGCGTTGTCCCTGCTGATGGCCTACCAGGGCGTCTGAGCGGAAGAGGGGAACGGGTTCGTGGCTGGAGCAGGCAATGCGATCCGCGGCAGCCGGATCGGTTCAGGCCCCATGGGTGAGGCGGAGCGCGGCGAGGCCGCCCCGCGGCAGAGCGTCACGTATTACTGCTCGCATGACCACCGGTCGGTGATCACCTTCGCCGTCGAGGCAACCGTCCCGGAGTCGTGGGACTGCCCACGCTGTGGCCTGCCGGCCAGCCTGGACGCGGAGAACCCGCCGCCGGCGCCGCGCATCGAGCCCTACAAGACCCACCTTGCCTACGCCAAGGAACGGCGTTCGGACCAGGAAGCCGCCGACATCCTGGACGAGGCGATCCAGACCCTGCGCTCGCGGCGCAAGGCCGGCGACATCATCTTCTGAGCGCTCCGCACAGGTCGGCCGTCTCCTGGTCGGACCAACCCTGCTCGTCCAGCCAGCCGAGCGCACCACCGTGGGTCCGGTCCAGGGCGTCCAGGAACCGCGCCATTGATTCGGCACGCGGTGTCTGGTGGGCGGCACCCGAGCGGAGCACTGCGGCGTACGTCGGCCTGGCCGAGAGGCGGGCGATGATCGCCTCGATCCGCTCGGCCGAGGCGGCATAGTCGGCCACGATGTCCGCTGGCGCGACCCCGGCGACGGACAGGGCGAGCCCGACCACGGTTCCGGTCCGGTCCTTGCCCGCCGCGCAATGCACGATCGTGGCGCCGTCCGCCCGGGCCAGCACCCGCAGGGCGCCGACGACGGACTCCGGACGGGCACGCAGGTAGCCGAGGTAGTGGCTGGTCCAGTGGTTCTCGTCGAACTTCTCCTGGCCACGGCGGGTCAGCAGCGCGTCGGCTCCGGCGTCCGCACCCGGCCGCTCCCGCAGCAGGGAGAGGTGATGGTGGGCGACTCGCGGTTCGGAGCGCAGCGGGCCGGGGCCCTCCGCGTCGACCTCGTGGCTGCTGCGCAGGTCGACGACGTCACTCAGTCTCAGATCGGTGACCAGGTGTTCGACAGCCTCCGGGGTGAGGTCCTGGAGGTTGTCCGAGCGCACCAGGCGACCATGGCGGATGACGGAACCGTCCGTGGTGGGCAGGCCGCCGAGGTCGCGCATGTTGGCGACGCCGTCCAGGTCCATCCAGTTGATCCGGGTCATCTCACTCCAGTGCCGAGGCGGCCGCGGCATCCAGCCACCAGGTTGTCGAGGTCAGGCCGCGGACCCCTCGCGCCGGAACGGCCTCCACCGGACCAGCACTCAGGGCCCGGGCAACCGCCTGGGCCTTCTCCTGACCCGAGGCCACGAACCAGACCTGGTCGCTGCGCCCCAGGGCCTCCAGGGTCAGGGTGATCCGCTCGGCGGGGGGCTTGGGGGAGTCCGGTACGGCGACCGTCACCGCTCCCGCGGTCGTCACCGCCGTCGAGTGGGGGAAGAGGGAGGCAACATGGCCGTCGGGACCGATGCCGAGGAAGAGCACGTCGAAGGTGCCGCCGCCGAACTCCCGCAACTCCGTGGCATAGGCGGCTGCTGCCTCGGTGAGGCTGAGCCCGGAATCGACCGCCGGCATCTCATGGATCCGGGTCAGGTCGGCCTCCACCGGCTCCAGGAAGTCCTCACGCGCAGCACCGGCGTTCCGATCCTCGCTGTCCGCTGCGACGTACCGTTCGTCGCCCCACCAGAAGTCGACGTCGTCCCAGTCCACGTCGAGGCCGTTCATCGAGGAGGCCAGGCGCCGGTGGACGGCAGCAGCGATGGTCCCGCCGGTCAAGCCGACCACCGGCGTGCGGCCCTCGGCCTGGATCTCCACCAGGCGGGCAACCAGCGCCTCGGCCACGGCTTCGGCAAGGGTGGCGGCGTCGGGGTGGACCTGCAGGTGCTCGCTCATTGCAGCATGTCCCGGAGCCGTGGCACGCCACCGAACGGATCCTGCAGGTGCAGGCGGAGCACCGGCCGGCCCTTCTCTGCCAGGACGAGCCCGTCACCGACGGCCTGGGAGACGATGAAGTCCTGGAAGGAGAAGTCGCGGCCGGGGATGCCCTGGTCGGCGTCCGGCTCGGTGCTGACCTGCAGGTAGACGCCGGCCGCGGGTCCACCCTTGTGGTACTGCCCCGTCGAGTGCAGGAAGCGTGGTCCCCAGCCGAAGGTCACCGGGCGCCCGGTGCGGGCGGCCAGGGCGGCTCGTACGGCGGCCAGCGAGGAGTCGGTGTGGCGGTCCAGATAGGCCTGGACGGCCAGGTAGCCGTGGTCGGGGTCGAGCTGTTCCAGCAGTGCCCGGATCGCCCCGGAGACACTGAAGACCCCAGCCGGGAGCCAGTCCCCGGCGTGGACCGCGATGCCGTCCTCGACGAAGCGGGGCTCCGGTGCGGACTCTTCGCCGCCGAGCATCTTCCGTGCGGCCGCCTTCGAACTCTCCACGTCCGGCTGGTCGAAGGGATTGATCTCGAGGACCCGACCGGCGACGGCCGTCGCGAACTCCCAGATCTGCATCTGGGCCCCGAGCCCGGCATCGATGGAGACACCCAGGCCCGAGGTCGGTCCGGTCCGGGTGAAGGGGAAGTCCGGCCCGAAGCTGGCCAGGAGTGAATCCGGGCTGCTGGAGGCGAAGTTGGGGGAGTCGGTGGCGCCGACGACGACCGGCAAGAGGCCCTTGCCCTGCTTGCCGGTGGATTCGGCGATGAGTTGCTCGATCCAGTCGCCCAGGCCGGAATAGACCGCACCGGCACTGGCCAGGATCAACTTGTCGATCCCCCTGGAGGCCGCCAGGCCCAGCAGCGCACCGAGCCGCAGGCCCGGGTTGTCCCGGTCATCGCGGGCCAGTGCACCCATCACCTCCTCGCCCTCGTCGAGCAGGCGGGCGATGTCGACGCCGGCCAGGCCAGCGGGCACCAGGCCGAACGCGGAATGTGCGGAGTAACGACCGCCCACCTCGGGGTCCGAACGGAAGATGCGGCACCCGTCCGCCGTGGCAACCCGGTCCAGTTCGGATCCGGGATCGGAGACGATGATGATCCGCTCAGCAGGGTCGATCCCAGCGGCGGCGAACGCCTCGGCGAAGACGCGCCGGTGGCTGTCGGTCTCGACGGTGCTGCCCGACTTGCTGGAGACGATCACCACGGTCCGCTCGATGTCGCGCGAGACGACCAGGCGCACCGAGTCGGGATGGGAGGAGTCGAGCACCTCCAGGGGAGCACCGGCGGCGGTGGTGATCACCTCCGGCGCAAGAGAGGACCCACCCATGCCGCAGAGCACGAACCGGTCCAGCCCCCGTGCGATCAGGTCCTCGCGCAGCGCCAGGATCTCGGCAACCAGCGGACGCGAGGTGCGGGGGAGCGCGATCCAGCCCAGGCGCCGCGCAGCCTCCTCCTCGGCCGTTGGCCCCCACAGCGTGGGATCGCCGGCACTCAGCCTGCTCGCCACGCGATCCGCGATCAGCCGATCGAGCAGCGCGTCGTACGCCGTGGTGTCGGCGATCCGGAAGCGCAGCAGGTATCCGGGCCCGCTGGCCACGGACTCCTCACTCACCTGTGACCTCCATCTGGGCGCGCACCGTGGCGACCAGGTCGTTCCAGGAGGCAATGAACTTGTCGACGCCCTCGCGCTCCAGGACGGTCAGGACGTCATCGAAGTCGATGCCGACCCCGGCCAGATCAGCCAGGACCGCGGCGGCCTCCGTCCCGCGGCCACTGACCGTGTCCCCCTGGACCTCGCCGTGATCGGCGAACGCCTCCATCGTTGCGGCGGGCATGGTGTTCACCACACCGTCCACGACCAGTCCGGTGACATAGAGCGTGTCCGGATAGGACGGGTCCTTCACCCCGGTGGAGGCCCACAACGGACGCTGCACGTTCGCCCCGGACAGGGCCCGGAAACGGGGGGAGTCGAAGACCTCCTCGAAGGCGGCGTAGGCGAGGCGGGCATTGGCCAGCGCGGCCTTGCCGCGAAGCGCGAGCGCCTCCTCGGTGCCGTTGGCGGTGAGCCGGGCGTCGACCTCCGAGTCCACCCGGGAGACGAAGAACGAGGCCACGGAATGGATGCCGGAGAGGTCCAGGCCCGCCGCGGCTGCCTGCTCGAGGCCGGTGAGCCAGGCATCCATCACGGCGCGGTAGCGCTCGACGGAGAAGATCAGGGTCACGTTCACGCTGATCCCGCGGGCGGTGGCGGCGGTGATCGCGGGCAGCCCGGCCGGCGTGGCCGGGATCTTGATCATCGCGTTCGGTCGGTCCACCCGGGACCAGAGCATGACGGCCTGGTCGATGGTGCCCTCGGTGTCGTGGGCGAGTCCGGGCTCCACCTCGATGGAGACGCGGCCATCGGCAGGGGCGCCAGCATGCACCTCGGCCAGGACGTCGCACGCGGCGCGTACGTCGTCCGTGGTGAGGGTGGTGATGACCTCGTCGACCGAGGCGCCACCCGCAGTGAGTTCGGCCACCTGCGCGGTGTAGCGCTCACCGTCAGCCAGGGCGCCGGCGAAGATGGTCGGGTTGGTGGTGACACCGACCACGGACCTGGTGGTGACCAGTTCGGCCAGATTCCCGGTCTCCAGGCGCTCCCGGGACAGGTCGTCGAGCCAGACCGAGACACCGGCGCTGGAGAGGGACTTCAGGGCTTCGGACATGATTTCCTCACTGCTCGGTTCTGCTCGGACGCCACAGTCGGTGCAGGGTCAGCCTGCCACGGCGGCGATGCTCTCCTCGGCGGCCGCGGCAACCGCCTCGGCGGTGACGCCGTACTCGTCGAAGATGCGCTGCTGGTCGGCCGAGGCGCCGTATCCCTCGATCGAGACGATCCGTCCCGCATCGCCGACGACCTCCCGCCAGCCCATCCCGATGCCGGCCTCGACCGACACCCGGGCCCGCACCGACGGCGGCAGCACCTCGTCGCGCCATGCCTGGTCCTGCTCGGCGAACCACTCCCGGCACGGCATCGAGACCACGCGGGCCCGTACGGCGCGACCGGCAAGGATCTCGCGGGCCGCAACGGCGAGCTGCACCTCCGAGCCAGTGGCGACCAGGACCACGTCCGGTGCACCTCCCTCGGCATCCAGGAGCACGTAGCCACCCCGGGCGACACCGTCCACGGAACCCCAACCATCCCCACGAGGGAAGGTGGGCACGCCCTGGCGGGTCAGGCACAGGCCCGCCGGACGGTCGGTGCGCGCCAGGACGGCGAGCCAGGCAGCGGCGGTCTCGTTCGCGTCGGCCGGGCGGACCACGTCCAGGCCGGGGATCGCGCGCAGGCTGGCCAGGTGCTCGATCGGCTGGTGGGTCGGTCCATCCTCGCCGAGGCCGATGGAGTCGTGGGTCCAGACATAGATCGCGGGCTGCTGCATCAGCGCCGCGAGCCGGACCGCTGGGCGCATGTAATCGGCGAACTGCAGGAAGGTGCCGCCGAAGACCCGGGTCAGGCCACCCAGGGTGATCCCGTTCATGATCGCACCCATGGCGTGCTCACGGATCCCGAAGTGGAGCACGCGACCGGCGTACGGGTCGCCGCTCCACTGCTCGGTCGAGTGGCCACCGGGAAGGAACGACGGGACACCGGAAATCGTGGTGTTGTTCGACCCGGCCAGGTCACACGAGCCACCCCACAGTTCGGGCATCAGCGGAGCGAGGGCGTTGATCACCTTGCCGCTGGCCGCGCGGGTGGCGAGCCCCTTCTCGTCGGCCGGGAACTGCGGGAGCGCCTCGGCCAGTCCGTCGGGGAGCTGCCGGGCGCGGGTGCGACGCAGCAGGGCAGCAGCATCCGGGTGGGCATCGGCCCAGGCGGCGTACTGCTCGTCCCAGGCCTTGCCCGCGGCGGCGCCACGAGCACCCAGCGCACGGGTGTGCTCGAGGACGTCAGCCGGCACCTCGAAGTGCTGCTCCGGGTCCCAGCCCAGCACCATCTTGGTGGCCGCGACCTCGTCGGGGCCCAGGGCGCTGCCGTGGGACTCCTCGGTGCCCTGGGCGTGCGGGGCGGGCCAGGCGATGATCGTGTCCAGGATGATCAGGCTGGGGCGGTCGGTGACCCGACCAGCGTCGCGAATGGCGTCGTACAGCGCCGGGACGTCCTCGACGTACTCTGCCCCGCCATTGGTCCAGTCGACGTTCGACACGTGCCACCCGTAGGCCTCGTAGCGCTTCGCTACGTCCTCGGTCATCGCCACGTCAGTGTCACCCTCGATGGAGATCCGGTTGCGGTCGTAGATCACGGTCAGGTTGCCGAGTTGCTGGGTGCCAGCCAGTGAGGAGGCTTCGGCGCTGACGCCCTCCTGGAGGTCGCCGTCGGAGGCGATGACGTAGACGTGGCGGTCGAAGGGGGACTCCCCGGGTGCGGCTTCCGGGTCGAGCATGCCGCGCTCGCGGCGTGCGGCCATCGCCATGCCGACTGCGTTGGCGATCCCCTGGCCCAGCGGGCCGGTGGTGGTCTCGACGCCCGGCGTGTGGCCCACCTCGGGGTGGCCGGGGGTCAGGGATCCCCAGGTCCGCAACGCCTTCAGGTCGTCGAGTTCGAGGCCGAAGCCGCCCAGGTAGAGCTGGGTGTAGAGGGTGATCGAGGAGTGGCCGCAGGAGAGCACGAAGCGGTCCCGCGCCACCCAGTCGACGTCGGCCGGGTCGTGGCGCATCACCTTCTGGAAGAGCAGGTACGCCGCGGGGGCCAGGCTCATCGCCGTCCCGGGGTGGCCGTTGCCGACCTTCTGCACCGCATCCATGGCCAGGACACGGGCCGTGTCCACCGCCTTCCGGTCCAGTTCGGTCCAGTCAAGGGGGGTGGATTCGGGACTCACGTGAGGATCCTCTCGTTGCTGGCAGCGGCGGCAACGATGAGCCTACTGTCCGGTGGAGATAGACTTGACGTCGGCTCACCTGGAGCCGTACTCCAAGATCCAACTCCTGCCACTCGAGGTTTTCGTGACGTACGTCGGACATTCGACGCCTGCCCCCTCCCGGGACGGTGAGACGTCACTTCCCGAGCGTGCCGAGGGCCGGGCAGGGATCCGCGACGTTGTCGCCGCCTATGTCGGGCTGACCAAGCCCCGGGTGATCGAACTGCTGCTGCTCACCACGGTGCCGGTGATGTTCTTCGCCGCCCGCGGTGTCCCCGACCTGTGGCTCGTGGTCGCCACGGTCGTCGGTGGAACCCTCTCCGCGGGGTCCGCCTCGGCGTACAACTGTGTCTACGACCGCGACATCGACGAGCAGATGCGCCGCACCCGGCGCCGGGCGCTCCCGCGGCACATCGTCTCGCCGGCAGCTGCCCTGCTCTTCGCTACCGTCCTGGCCATCACCTCGACGCTGGTCCTGGGCTTCTTCGTGAACTGGCTCTCGGCGGGCCTCTCGCTGGGCGCCAACGCGTTCTACGTCTTCGTCTACACGATGCTGCTCAAGCGGCGGACCACCCAGAACATCGTCTGGGGTGGCCTGGCCGGGTGCTTCCCGGCGTTGATCGGCTGGACGGCGGTCACCAACGAACTGGCCTGGACGCCGGTGATCCTCTTCCTGGTGGTCTTCTTCTGGACGCCACCGCACACGTGGGCACTGGCCCTGCGCTATCGCGAGGACTACGCCAACGTCGACGTGCCGATGCTGCCCGTGGTCAAGCCGGCCGCCGAGGTCGGACGCCAGATCGTGCTCTATTCCTGGGTGATGGTGGCGACCTCGTTGCTGCTGTGGCCGGTCGCCGACACGGGCCTCTTCTACCCGATCTGCGCGGCGGTGCTCGGTGCGGTCTTCCTGGTCGAGGCGCACCGGATGTGGTCGCGGGCCAAGCAGAGTGACGTCCTCGCCGACATCAAGCCGATGCGGCTCTTCCACAACTCGAACCTCTACCTGAGCCTGCTCTTCGTCGCGGTCGCGGTCGACCCCCTGATCACGTTCGGCGGCTGAGACCCGCTGCCCAGGCGAGGAGCCGGCCGGTGTGCTGCGCGTGCGATTCGTGTGCGCGCACGGCGAACAGGACCCGGGCCATGCCGGCTGCGATCAGCCCGGCGCCGAGCATGTGCACCGCCACCAGCAGCACCGGGAGTTCGTTGAGGTACTGCACCCAGCCGACGGCACCCTGGGCGAGTTCCAGCGCCAGCAGTGCGCTGGTGACGACCGTGAGCCAGCGGTCGCCGGCCCGCACGGCCAGGACGAGGAGCACCACGGTGGCCACCACCAGGACGGCGACCGAGCCGGCATGCAGCAGGGAGGCCACTTCGGGGTCGAGGCCGTTGCGTCGCGCGTCCTCGTCGCCGGCATGCGGCCCGGCTCCGGTGACCACGGTGCCCAGGTAGAGCACCGCCCAGCCGGAGACGAAGACGACCATCGCCACGAGCCGCGAGGCTGCCGGGGCCTCCGCACGGGTCGGGCTGCGCAGGTGGTCCAGCAGGGCCAGGCAGAACATGATGATGACCATCGAGGAGAGGAAGTGCAGCGAGACGACCCACGGGTTGAGGTCGGTCAGCACGGTGATGCCGCCGATGACGGCCTGGATCGGGATGTAGAGGCCGATCAGGAACGAGAGGCGGATGGCAATCCGGTCCCGTGACGCCAGCGCGGCCAGGAAGCAGGCAATGGCGACGGCGGCCAGCACGAAGGTGAGCAGCCGGTTCCCGAACTCGATGGCACCGTGCCAACCGAGCTCGCCGTGGGGGCGGTACGACTCCTCGGTGCACTGGGGCCAGGTCGGACAGCCGAGCCCCGAGCCGGTGAGCCGGACCGCGGCTCCGGTGACCACGATCCCGATGTTCGCCAAGATGTTGCCGACGGCCAGGGGCCACAGCCACTTCGCCAGGCCGGATGGAATGGTCACTCCCACGTGAAGCTCCTGCTGGCCAGGGCGGCGGCGAGCACCGCCCACGTCGTGAGCACCACGAAGGCCGTGGCGCTCGTCGTACCGTCGATCAGTCCGTCACGCATCACGTCACCCAGCGCGGCCGACGGGAGGAACGCCAGGTAGTCCCCGGCTGCGCCGTAGCTGGACCGGGGGAGCACGATCCCGCCGCCCATCATCAGCAGCAGGTAGACGAGGTTCGCCGCGGCCAGGGTGGCCTCGGCGCGTAGCGCACCGGCCAGGGCGAGGCCGAGGGCGGCGAAGGCGAGGGTGCCGAGCAGGGCACCGGCCAGGGCAAGGAGGATGCCGGCGACACCGCCGCCGGGATTCCAACCGAGCAGGACGGCCACGGTGCAGATCACGATCCCCTGGAGGACCTGCACCCCGAGCAGGGCCAGCACCTTGCCGAACAGCAGCCCCAGCCGGGGCAGGGGCGAGGCGCCGAGCCGCTTGAGCAGGCCGTAGCGCCGCTCGAAGCCGGTGGCGATGGCCAGGGAGGTGAACGACGTGGACATCACGGCCAGCGCCAGCACACCCGGGGTGAGCACGTCGACCGCCGTCGCGTCGAAGTCCAGGCCCACCCGCTCGGCCGCGAGCACGCCACCGACCAGCGCCAGGACCGGGATCACGACCGCGAGCAGCAACTGTTCGCCGTTGCGCAGCAGCAGGCGCGCCTCCAGCGAGGCCTGGGCAAGGACTTGCCGGGCGAACGGCGCTGATCCGGGGGCGGGGGTGAGGGGGAGTGGGGTCACGGCGTGAACTCCCGACCGGTGAGTTGCAGGAAGACGTCCTCCAGGGAGCGCTGGGCGAGCACCATCGATTCGGGTAGCACGTGGTGCTCCTCGCACCACCGCGCCACGGTGGCCAGGGTGGAGGAATCGGCGCGCCCGGTGATCAGCAGGCTCTGGCCGTTCAACTCCTGGACCTCGGTCCCCTCACCGAGCGCGTGCTGGAGTGCGACCGGCGAGCCGGGTGGAAACGGCTCGGTCACCACCAGGCGGATCGTGGCCTGCTCCCGGGCGCGGGTCAGTTCGAACGGCGTACCGCTGGCGACCAGGCGTCCCCGGTCGATCACGTGGACCTGGTCGGAGAGGCGTTCGGCCTCGTCCATGTGGTGGGTGGTGAGCACGATGGTGACGCCCGCTTCCCGCAGTTCCTCGAGCAGTTCCCAGGTGGTACGCCGTGCGGCGGGGTCCATCCCGGCGGTCGGCTCGTCGACGAAGACCAGTTCCGGCCGCCCGACGATCGCCATGGCCAGGCCGAGTCGCTGCTGCTGGCCCCCGGAGAGGCGGCGGTACGGCGTACGCCCGCAGTCGCCGAGGCCGAGCCGCTCCACCAGTGGCTCGATCGGCATCGGGTGGGCGTGCAAGGAGGCGATGTGGCGCAGCATCTCGACCGCGCGTACGCCGGACCAGGCGCCACCGGACTGCAGCATGACGCCGATCCGCGGCAACATCTGGCTCCGTTGGGCATGGGGATCGAGGCCCAGGACGCGGACCGTGCCCTGCTGGGCCCGCCGGAACCCCTCGCAGGTCTCGAGCGTGGTGGTCTTGCCGGCACCGTTGGGGCCGAGCACTGAGGTGATGGTGCCGCGCTCGACGATCAGCGAGAGGTCGTCGACGGCGGTCTTCGCGCCGTACTGCATGACGAGGCCCTCGATCTCGACGGCAGCAGGAGAGGAGGGCACCGGGACAGTCTAGGAAGCCGTCTCTGCGATGGAGCAGGCAGGACCCGCAAAACCCGTCGCGCAGTGTCGGTGGTGGCGGGTAACGTCGACCACGCGCATCCCGGACCGATGATTTCCGCGGCGAGCGCTGGTCCATCTCCCCGGATCAATCCTTCCCACCCACCAGGAGCGCGCATGACTTCCCAGATGGCCCCCGGGCCCGCCATCGAGGCCGAAGGCCTCGTCAAGCATTTCGGGGAGACCGTCGCCGTCGACGGGGTCAGCTTCTCGGTGCCCGCCGGGACGGTGCTGGGCATGCTCGGCCCCAACGGAGCCGGCAAGACGACAACCGTGCGGATGATGACCACCCTGACCACGCCGACAGCTGGCACCGCCCGGGTTGCCGGCCACGACGTGGTCACCCATCCCCGCCTGGTCCGCAGCAGCATGGGCCTGACCGGTCAGGCGGCCACCGTGGACGAGCTGCTGACCGGTCGGGAGAACATCCGGCTGATCGGCGGCCTCTACGGACTCTCCTCTGCCTACCTCCGCAAGGCGGGCGACGACCTGCTGGAACGCTTCTCGCTGACCGATGCGGGCGACCGGATCGTGAAGACCTATTCGGGAGGCATGCGCCGACGACTCGACCTTGCGGTCAGCCTGATCGCGACCCCGCCGGTCCTCTTCCTCGACGAGCCCACCACCGGGCTGGACCCCCGGTCGCGTGTCGAGCTCTGGGACGTGTTGCGGGAACTGGTCAGGGACGGGACCACCCTGCTGCTGACCACGCAATACCTGGAGGAGGCTGATCAGCTGGCCGACCGGATCGTGGTGATCGACAAGGGGAGGGTGATTGCCGAGGGCACGCCGCTGCAACTCAAGGACCAGTCGGGACGAGCCGCCGTGGTGGTGACCGTCTCCAACGCCAGCGACCTGCCCGAGGCGGAACGCCTGCTGCGCAGCCAGGTCGCCGAGGTGCACGTGGAGGAACCTGCGCGCCAACTGACCGCGGCCGCTGAAGGCCTGGCCGACATGACCCGGATCGCGTCCGTCTTCGCGGAGAGCAGCATCGAACTGGATGACCTCGGCCTGAAGCGGCCGAGCCTTGACGACGTCTTCCTGAGCCTGACCGGGCACCGGGCAGAGGAACCCACCGCCCCGACCGAGGAGGAGGTCGCCGGATGACCACCCGAGACCTGGCCCGTCCCGAGATCCGCGACACCGGACTGCTGCGACAGTCCCTGGTGATCGTGCGACGCAACCTGATCCACATCAAGCGGATGCCCGAGATGCTGATGGACGTCACCATCCAGCCGGTGATGTTCGTGATGCTCTTCGCCTTCGTCTTCGGCGGTTCGATCGCCACCAATGCACCCTCCGGCTACCGGGAGTGGCTCCTGGCCGGGATCATGGGCCAGACCGTGGCGTTCGCCTCCTTCATCGTCGCCGTCGGCCTGACCGCGGACATCGAGAAGGGCATCGTGGACCGGATGCGCTCCCTGCCGATCAACCCCGCTGCCGTGCTGGTCGGCCGGAGCATCTCCAGCCTGCTCCACTCCAGCATCGGCATCGTGGTGATGTCGCTGACCGGTCTCCTGATCGGCTGGCGGATCCGTGGCAACGTGCTCGACGCGATGCTGGCCTATGTGCTCCTGCTGATGTGGGGCTTCGCGATGATCTGGATCGGGATCTGGGTCGGCTCGAAGATGCGTTCCGTCGAGGCGGTGAACGGTGTGATGTTCACCACGATGTTCCCGATCACCTTCCTGGCCAACACCTTCGCGCCGACCGAGCACATGCCGGCCTGGCTGCGCACGATCGCGGAATGGAACCCGATCTCGTCCCTGGTCCAGGCGGTGCGCGAACTGTGGGGGAATGCCGGGCCGGTGGGCAACGACGCGGCCCTGCCGTTGCACCATCCGGTGCTGACCACGCTGATCTGGACCACCGCGATCACCCTGGTCGTCGCGCCGCTGGCGATCCGGACCTTCCGGAACCGCACCCAGGACTGAATCCCGGTCCAGTGAGGGTTAGGTGACCCTTGCTTGAAGCGGCCCGAGCATTAACGTCACACTTGTGTTGTGGAATTGATCCGTGGCGCCGTCGTGTCCCCCGAGGGGGACGCTCCGACCCGTGCCCGCGTGGTCCGGATGATCCTGGAGAACGGACCGTCCACCGCTGCTGACCTGGCTGCCCGGCTCGAGTTGACGCCAGCCGCAGTCCGCCGCCACCTGGACCACCTGGTCGAGGAGGGAAGCGTCGAGTCGCGCGAGCAGCGCGTCTACGGCTCGCGGCGCCGGGGCCGACCGGCCCGGGTCTTCGCGCTCACCGACGCCGGCCGCGACGAGTTCGACCACCAGTACGACGCCCTGGCCGTGGATGCGCTCCGCTTCCTGGCCGAGCAGGGCGGCGATGAGGCCGTGACTGCCTTTGCGCAGCGCCGCGCCGCGATCATCGAGGAGGGCGTCACCGCCCTGCTCGCCGCGGAGCCCGACCTGGACCCGGTCGAGGCTGTGGCGCGGGTGCTCACCGACGGCGGCTATGCGGCAGCGGTGCGTGAGCATCCGGTGGCACAGCAGTTGTGCCAGCAGCACTGCCCGGTCTCCCAGGTGGCTGCCGAGTTCCCGCAATTGTGCGAGGCGGAGACCGAAGTCATCGGTCGACTGCTCGGCCGGCATGTCCAGCGCCTGGCCACGATCGCCCACGGCGACGGGGTCTGCACCACGAACATTCCGGACCTACCCACCCCACGAACCCAGAACCACGACAACCGCGAGGAGTCCTGATGACCGCCACCCCGAGCATCGAAGAGCTCAACCCCGAACTCAAGGGGATCGGACGCTATGAGTTCGGCTGGGCCGACAAGGACGATGCCGGCGCCAACGCGACACGCGGGCTGACGCCTGCCGTCGTCCAGGACATCTCGGAGAAGAAGAGCGAGCCGCAGTGGATGCTCGACCTGCGGATGAAGGGCCTCAAGCTCTTCGACCGCAAGCCGATGCCCAACTGGGGATCCGACCTGTCGGGGATCGACTTCGACAACATCAAGTACTTCGTCCGCTCCAGCGAGAAGCAGGCCACCAGCTGGGAGGACCTGCCCGAGGACATCAAGAACACCTACGACAAGCTCGGCATCCCGGAGGCGGAGAAGCAGCGCCTGGTCGCCGGTGTGGCCGCGCAATACGAATCCGAGGTCGTTTACCACTCGATCCGCGAGGACCTCGAGTCCCAGGGCGTGATCTTCGTTGACACCGACACCGCGCTGAAGGAGCACGAGGAACTCTTCAAGGAGTACTTCGGCACCGTGATCCCGGTCGGCGACAACAAGTTCGCCGCGCTGAACACCGCGGTCTGGTCCGGTGGCTCGTTCATCTACGTCCCCAAGGGCGTCCACGTGGACATCCCGCTGCAGGCGTACTTCCGGATCAACACCGAGAACATGGGCCAGTTCGAGCGTACCCTGATCATCGTCGACGAGGACGCCTACGTGCACTACGTCGAAGGGTGCACCGCACCGATCTACTCCTCGGACTCGCTGCACTCGGCGGTTGTCGAGATCATCATCAAGAAGGGTGGTCGCTGCCGCTACACGACGATCCAGAACTGGTCGAACAACGTGTACAACCTGGTCACCAAGCGGGCCACCTGTGAGGCCGGCGCCACGATGGAGTGGGTCGACGGCAACATCGGTTCCAAGGTCACCATGAAGTACCCGGCCGTCTACCTGATGGGCGAGCACGCCAAGGGGGAGACGCTCTCGATCGCCTTCGCCGGCGAGGGCCAGCACCAGGACGCAGGCGCCAAGATGGTCCACGCCGCGCCCAACACGTCCTCCTCGATCCTCTCCAAGTCGGTGGCGCGCGGTGGCGGCCGTTCGTCGTACCGTGGCCTGATCCAGGTCAACGAGGGTGCGCACGGATCGAAGTCGAACGTGCTCTGTGACGCCCTCCTGGTCGACCAGATCAGCCGTTCGGACACCTACCCGTACGTCGACATCCGCGAGGACGACGTCTCCATGGGCCACGAGGCGTCGGTCTCCAAGGTCTCCGAGGACCAGCTCTTCTACCTGATGAGCCGGGGGATGGCCGAGGACGAGGCAATGGCGATGATCGTGCGCGGGTTCGTCGAGCCGATCGCCAAGGAGCTCCCGATGGAGTACGCCCTGGAGCTGAACCGCCTGATCGAGCTGCAGATGGAAGGTGCCGTCGGCTGATCCAGCCCGGCACCCGACCATCGACAAGACCCAGAGACCACCAGGAAGCAAGAAGTGACTGTTACTGCTGAGAACGTGAGCGCGGCCCTCGAGGTCGACCGGGTGGAGAGCCACCTGAACCCACCGGCGTCGTACGACCTGGCCGACCACCCGCTGCCGAGCGGTCGCGAGGAGGTCTGGCGGTTCACCCCGCTCAAGCGGCTGCGCGGCATCCTCGACGGCGAGGCGTCCGACGCCTCCCTCGCCTGGGAGACCACGCTGCCCGAAGGTGTGACGCTCTCGACGATCACCGCCGCGGAAGCTCGGGAGATCGGCGAGGTCGCGCCCAACGAGCGGCCTGCGGCGCTGTCGGCGAGCCTCTCCGGCGGTGCGACGCTGGTCGACGTACCGGCGGACTTCGCCTCCGACGAGCCGATCGTGATCCGCCTCACCGGGTCCTCGGTCGACGACCTCGTGTGGGGGCAGGTCGTCTACCGCGTCGGCGCCCACGCCCGCGCCACGATCGTCCTGGTGCACACCGGTTCGGCACGCTATTCGGCGATCCAGTCCTTCCTGGTCGGCGACGGCGCGAACGTCAACGTGCTGAGCCTCCAGGACTGGGACGACGATGCCGTCCACCTCGGCCGTGACGCGATCCATGTCGGCCGCGACGCCTCGGTCAAGCACACCTCCGTCTCCTTCGGCGGTGACCTGGTCCGGATGCACGCCAACGTCGACTACGCCGGGCCGGGCGGCAACGCGGAACTGCTCGGGCTCTACTTCGCCGACGAGGGCCAGCACCTGGAGCACCGCCTCTTCGCCGACCACAACGCGCCGCACACCACGTCGAACGTGAACTACAAGGGCGCCCTGCAGGGCGATGGTGCACACACGGTGTGGATCGGCAACGTCCTGATCCGCAAGGTTGCCGAGGGCATCGAGACGTATGAGGAGAACCGCAACCTGATCCTCACCGACGGCACCCAGGCCGACTCCGTGCCCAACCTGGAGATCGAGACCGGTGAGATTGCCGGTGCCGGCCACGCCTCGGCGACCGCCCGGTTCGACGACGAGCAGCTTTTCTACCTGCGCTCGCGCGGCATCCCGGAGAAGGAGGCGCAGCGCCTGGTCGTGCACGGCTTCTTCAACGACCTGATCCGCAAGGTGGGCATCCCCTCGATCGAGGAGCAGCTGCTCGCCACCGTCGAGGCCGAGCTCGCCAAGAACGTCCTCAAGGACGCCTGATGGGATTCACCCGGGCCTGTGCAGCGGCCGACGTCCCCGGCGACGAGGCCCTCGGCGTCGTCATCGACGGGCTGGCGGTCGCCGTCGCCCGTGACGGCGACGACTTCTACGCCGTCCATGACCAGTGCTCGCACGCCAACGTCCCCCTCTCCGAGGGGGAGGTGGCGGACTGCACCATCGAATGCTGGCTGCACGGCTCGACCTTCGACCTCAAGACCGGCAAGCCGACGATCCTGCCGGCCACTGAGCCGATCGCGACCTTCGCGGTCGAGCTCCGCGGCGACGACGTGTACGTCGACACCGAGACGTCCCTCAACGGCATCCGTCCCGCCTGACCACCCGAACTTCAGCAGAAAGAGAAGAAGAGATGAGCACCCTCGAGATCAACGACCTCCACGTCACCGTGGAGACCGAAGACGGCCCCAAGGAGATCCTGAAGGGCGTCACGCTGACCATCAAGGACGGCGAGACCCACGCGATCATGGGCCCGAACGGTTCCGGCAAGTCGACGCTGGCCTATTCCATCGCCGGGCACCCGAAGTACACCGTCACCGGCGGCACCGTGAAGCTGGACGGCGAGGACGTCCTCGAGATGTCCGTCGACGAGCGGGCCCGCGCCGGCCTCTTCCTGGCCATGCAGTACCCGGTCGAGGTCCCGGGTGTCTCTGTTTCCAACTTCCTGCGCACCGCCAAGACCGCCATCGACGGCGAGGCGCCCAAGCTGCGGACCTGGGTGAAGGACGTCAACACCACCCTGGACAAGCTCGACCTGGACGCCACCTTCGCCCAGCGCTCGGTGAACGAGGGCTTCTCCGGTGGGGAGAAGAAGCGCCACGAGATCGCCCAGCTGGAGCTCCTCGACCCCAAGGTCGCCGTGCTGGACGAGACCGACTCCGGCCTGGACATCGACGCGCTCAAGGTGGTCTCCGACGGGGTGAACCGGTTCGCCGAGGCCAAGGACAAGGGCGTCCTGCTGATCACGCACTACACTCGGATCCTGCGCTACATCAAGCCCGACTTCGTCCACGTCTTCGTCGCCGGCAAGGTCGCCGAGTCCGGTGGTCCCGAGCTCGCGGACGAGCTGGAGGCGCACGGCTACGACAAGTACCTCAAGGCAGCCGTCTGATGGAGGGCCTCCTCGGCGAGCTCGAGATGATCCGGGCCGACTTCCCGATCCTCGAGCGGACCATGGTCGGCGGCCTGCCGCTGGTCTACCTCGACAGTGCCAACACGTCGCAGAAGCCGCAGGTGGTGATCGACACCATGGTCGACCACCTGGAGCGCCACAACGCGAACGTGGCCCGCGCCATGCACCAGCTCGGCGCGGAGGCCTCGGAAGCCTTCGAGACCGCACGCGACAAGGTCGCGGCCTTCATCAATGCGCCTTCGCGCGACGAGGTCATCTTCACCAAGAACGCCTCCGAGGCACTCAACCTCGTCGCCAACACCCTGGCCTGGGCCAAGGGCGACTGGAGCGACCGCGTCGGTGCCCTGGGCGAGGGCGACGAGGTGCTGATCACCGAGATGGAGCACCACTCCAACATCGTCCCGTGGCAGTTGCTCACCGAGCGCACCGGGGCCACCTTGCGCTGGATCGGGCTCACCGACTCCGGTGAACTCGACCTGTCGAACATCGACGAACTGATCAACGAGCGGACCCGTGTCGTCTCCCTGACCTGGGTCTCCAACATGCTCGGCACGATCAACCCCGTGCGGGAGATCGCGGACCGGGCACATGCGGCCGGCGCGCTGGTCGTCGTCGACGCCTCCCAGTCGGTGCCGCAGATGCCCGTCGACGTCCGCGAGTGCGGAGCCGACCTGCTCGCCTTCACCGGGCACAAGGTCGTCGGGCCCACCGGGATCGGCGTGCTCTGGGGTCGGCGCGAGGTGCTCGACCAGTTGCCGCCCTTCCTCGGCGGCGGCGAGATGATCGAGACCGTCACCATGGAGCGCAGCACCTACGCGGGGATCCCGCACAAGTTCGAGGCCGGTACGCCGCCGATCGTCGAGGCCGTCGGGCTCGGCGCTGCGGTGGAATACCTCGGCCACGTGGGCATGGCGGCGATCCGCGACCACGAGCACGCGATCACGGCGTACGCACTCGAGGGGCTGGCGACCATCAAGGGACTGACCGTCCTGGGCCCGCTGGATGCGTCCCGGCGTGGGGGAGCGATCTCCTTCGAACTCGACGGAGTGCACCCGCACGACGTCGCCCAGGTCCTCGACTCCCGCGGTGTCGCCGTCCGGGCCGGGCACCACTGCGCGAAGCCCGCGCACAAGCGCTTCGACGTACAGAGCTCGACTCGCGCCTCGTCGTACCTCTACACCACTCCGGCAGAGATCGACGCGCTCATCGAAGCCCTGAACTACACCCGCTCCTACTTCAAGCTGGGATGACCCGATGAACCAGGACCTGGACACGCTCTACCAGGAAATCATCCTCGACCACTACAAGAACCCCCTCAACGCGGGCCTGCGCGAACCGTTCGAGGCCGAGGTGCACCACGTCAACCCGAGTTGCGGCGACGAGGTGACCCTGCGGGTGCACCTGGCCGGCGACCAGGTCGCAGACATCTCCTACGACGCCGAGGGCTGCTCGATCTCGCAGGCGTCCGCCTCGGTGATGACCGACCTGC
Source organism: Nocardioides sp. AE5 (assembly GCF_031844485.1). Classification (NCBI taxonomy): domain Bacteria; kingdom Bacillati; phylum Actinomycetota; class Actinomycetes; order Propionibacteriales; family Nocardioidaceae; genus Nocardioides; species Nocardioides sp. AE5. Next base: position 97,173 of record NZ_JAUZVI010000013.1, on the reverse strand, counting down.
TGATCGGCAAGTCGGTGGAGGAAGCCATGTCCGTCCTGGGCACCTTCCAGGAGCTGATGCAGGGGCGCGGCACCGTCGAGCCGGACGAAGACGTCCTCGAGGACGGCATTGCCTTCGCCGGAGTGGCGAAGTTCCCGGCCCGGGTCAAGTGCGCCCTGCTCTCGTGGATGGCCTGGAAGGACGCCACCGCGCAGATCGTTTCCGTAGACTCGCAGAACACCCCCATCAAGGAGGACTCCGATGGCTGACCACAGCGACATCACCGAGGCGCCCGCTGGCGGAACGGCGGTCAGTGCCGACGACGTCACCGAAGCGATGAAGGACGTCGTCGACCCCGAACTCGGGATCAACGTCGTCGACCTCGGCCTGGTCTACGGCGTCCATGTCGATGAGTCGTCCAACGCCGTCATCGACATGACCCTCACCTCGGCAGCCTGCCCGTTGACCGACGTGATCCAGGACCAGACCACCAGCGCCTTGGAGGGCCTGGTCAACGACGTCGCGATCAACTGGGTGTGGATGCCGCCGTGGGGGCCGGACAAGATCACCGACGACGGCCGCGAGCAGTTGCGCGCGCTCGGCTTCAACGTCTGAGGATCTTCACGCTCCGATGACGTCGCTGACGGTGCCACCGACCCGGTTGCACCGTTGGGTGGAGAACTTCACCGCCCGGCACGGGGCCACCGCCCTCGCCGTGGTGGCTGGTGCGCTGACCGGCCGGGCAGAGGACGGGTCCAGTTTCACGGCCCACTTGCCGTTCGATCGCCCGTACGACGACGCACCCGAGGTGGACCTGCTGGTCGCGGCTTGTACGCCGCCGGAGCAGTGGGGTGTCCTGTTGGTGCGCAAGGGCGGATTCGCCGTCGCCCGCCTGCGTGGCGGCGACGTGGTCGAGTCCAAGGTCGGGCAGCGCCACGTCCAGGGACGCACCAAGGCGGGCGGCCAGAGCCAGCAGCGCTTCGCCCGGCGCCGCGACAACCAGGCCCGGCAGGCCTACGCCGCCGCGGCGGGGCACGCGGTGCGGATCCTGTCCGGGACGGAACTGGTGGTCACCGGTGGTGACCGGAGCGCGATCAGCGAGGTGCTCGACCACCCAGGACTGGCGCACCTGCGCCCCTGCTCCGAGGTGCTTGCCGTCGCCGATCCGCGCCGAGCAGTGCTGGAAAGCGCCATCATCGACGCGATGTCTGTCAGGATGACGGTCGTCAACACCTGAGCGCACCCCAGGGAGCCTCCATGTGGGAACCCGGACCCGGCTGGCAACGCCTCCCCGGTGGCATGGGTACGTCGACCCTCGGCGTCTGGCGCGACGGCGACCGGGTGATCAAGCGGATCCAGGCACCCCTGCCCGGCGATCCTGGTGAACTCAGTGACCCGATGCACTTCGCCTGGTGGCGCCGCGCCGCCGATGTCGCGCTTTCCGGGGTCGTGGACGGCACGACCGGACTGCGCGCCGTGGTGACCATGGCGGTGGACGAGGACGACACGGGGATCACCCTGTGCCACGAGCACGTGGAGGCATCCGCGCTGCCGGGACCGTTCCTGGCCCGCGCCCTGGGCCGCTTCGGCGACAACCCGATCCCCGACGTTGCGTGGTTGGCCCGTGACCAGCTGGCTGCCCGCCTGGCCCGGGTCGACCGGAGGGGTGGGTGGACGACCCTCGCCCGGACCACGGTTGCCGATGTCGCCGACCGGTTGTGGCAGTTGCGTGCGGTGCACCTGGAGCGGATCGCGGCGCTGCCGCTCGTGCTGCAGCACGGCGACCCGGTGCCGGGGAACCTGCTCCAACGCCGCGGGGACGACGTGGTGGCCATCGACTGGTCCACGCTGGGTGCCGGCCCGGTTGGTGCCGACCTGGGCTACCTGGCGCTGAGTGCCCGGGAGGACTTCCCGGTGCTGGCCGAGGCGTACGCCGACGGTCTGCCGGTTGGCCTGGCCACTCCCGAGCAGGTGGTGCTGGGGGCGAGCGTGAACGCGGTCTACACCGCTTTCACCCGTGCCGACTGGGCGCTGGCCAGGGTTGCCGACGGGCCGGGGGCGCTTGCCGGCAAGTATCGGCATCCCAGCGTCGCGCCATACCTGCGCAGCGTGCAGCGGCTCTTCGGCCAGGTGGAGGCACTACTCCAGGTCTAGCGCCGGGGCTTCACCAGATGTCGCACGCGGAGAAGTTGCCTGACTCGAAACCGCGCTTGAACCACTCCATCCGCTGCTGGGACGAGCCGTGGGTCCACGAACCCGTGTCGACCCGGCCGCCGGTGACCTCCTGGATGTGGTCGTCGCCGACGGTGTAGGCCGCGGAGAGCGCCTCCTGGATGTCCGCGTCATCAATCTCGGAGAAGATCGCCACCCCGGATCCGTCCTCGGTCGACTCGGCAGCCCGCGCCCACAGCCCGGCGTAGCAGTCGGCCTGCAGTTCCAGCTTCACCGCATCGCTGTCCGGTCCCTGCTGGGTCCTGACGTTCTCCATCTGGCCAGTCAGCCGCTGGATGTGGTGGCCGTATTCATGGCCCAGCACGTAGGGCTCCACGAAATCGCCGCCCTTGCCACCGAGCTGCCCCTCGAGCACCTGGTCGAAGAAGGTCGGGTCGAGGTAGATCGTCAGGTCACCGGGGCAGTAGAACGGGCCGACCGCGGAGGATGCCTGCCCGCACGCGGTGGAGACCTGCCCGGAGAAGGTGACGATCGGCGCCACCCGGAAGTTGGACACGCTGGACTCCGATGCCCAGAACGCCTCCAGGGAGAGGGCGACGGCCTTGCGGGCACAGTCCTCGTCCTTGTTGGCGTCATCCCCGGTGAGGCAGTGCTCGTACGCCGTTTCGTCGCCTGCCTGGCTGTTGCCGTCGGGCCCGCCGGGCATCACCGGGATGTTCACGCCGGCGCACTGCTGGACGAGGAAGAGCAGGATCACTGCGATGATCGCCAGGCCCCCGCCACCGGCGGCCATACCGCTGGGCATCGGCATGCGGCCACCGCCACCGCGCGAGCCACTGACCTGGCCGGAACCGATGCTGGCCTTGGGGTTGAAGCGCATGGCTCTTCCTTCCTGGTGCCACAGCGATGAACGGCAGCCGCCGTACCGCCCGTAGACTAGCGAGCGAAATGATCACCGCCCAGCAACTTGAGGTTCGTGCCGGTGCTCGCCTCCTGATGGAGGACGTCAACTTCCGCGTGGCGGCCGGTGACAAGGTCGGTCTCGTGGGACGCAACGGAGCAGGCAAGACCACCCTGACCAAGATCCTCGCCGGAGAGGCCCAGCCCGCCTCCGGCAACGTGCTGACCTCCGGCGAGGTCGGCTACTTGCCCCAGGACCCCCGCACCGGAGACCCCGAGGTCCTGGCGATGGAGCGGATCCTCTCCGCCCGCGGCCTGGACGACGTGGTCCGCAGGCTGCGCGAGGCCGAGAAGCAGATGGCCTCCGAGGACCCCGTCGTGGCCGAACGCGCGATGAAGCGCTATGCCCGCGCCGACAACGAACTCCATGCCGGGGGCGGTTATGCCGCCGAGTCGGAGGCGGCCACGATCGCCAGCAGCCTGGGCATCGAGGACCGGATCCTGCAACAGCCCCTGAAGACGCTCTCCGGTGGACAGCGACGTCGCGTCGAACTGGCGCGGATCCTCTTCTCCGGTGCCGAGACGATGCTGCTCGACGAACCGACGAACCACCTCGATGTGGACTCGATCGTGTGGCTACGCCAGTTCCTGAAGGGGTATGCCGGCGGCCTGATCGTGATCAGCCACGACAACGACCTGCTCGAGGACACCGTCAACAAGGTACTCCACCTGGACGCCAACCGGGCGACGATCGACGTCTACAACATGGGCTGGAAGCACTACCTCAAGCAGCGCGAGACCGACGAGCGCCGGCGCAAGCGTGAACGGGCCAACGCCGAGTCGAAGGCGAAGACGCTCACCGACCAGGCGAACCGGATGCGGGCCAAGGCAAGCAAGGCATCGGCTGCCCAGTCGATGCTCAAGCGGGCCGAGAAGATGATGGCGGGCGTGGAGGCCGAGCGTGCCGCCGACAAGGTGGCCAGGATCAAGTTCCCGGCACCGGCCCCGTGTGGGAAGACGCCGCTCACCGCCGAGGAACTCTCCCGCTCCTATGGCTCGCTCGAGGTGTTCACCGACGTGGACCTGGCCATCGACCGGGGGAGCCGCGTGGTGATCCTCGGCTTCAACGGTGCCGGCAAGACCACCCTGCTGCGCATCCTGGCCGGGATCGACGAACCCGACACGGGCCGGGTCGTCGCCGGCCACGGCCTCAAGGTGGGCTACTACGCCCAGGAGCACGAGACCCTCGACGTACGGCGTACGGTGCTGGAGAACATGCAGTCCGCAGCACCCCAGTTGACCGACACCGAGGCCCGCAGCGTGCTGGGTTCCTTCCTCTTCTCCGGAGATGATGCGCACAAGCCCGCCGGCGTCCTCTCCGGCGGCGAGAAGACCCGGCTGGCGCTGGCCAGCCTGGTCGTTTCCAGCGCCAACGTGCTCCTCCTCGACGAGCCCACCAACAACCTCGACCCCGCCTCGCGTGAGGAGGTGCTGGCCGCGATCCGCACCTATGAGGGCGCGATCGTGCTGGTCACCCACGACGAGGGCGCGGTGCGGGCGCTGGAACCGGATCGTGTGCTCCTGCTCCCCGACGGGGACGAGGACCTGTGGAGCGACGACTACGCCGACCTGATCTCCCTGGCCTGAGCGGGGCGGCGACATGTCGGGCATGACGGGGATGGGCGCCACCTGGCGCAACCTGCGCACGGACCGCTCCATCGCCAACCAGTCACTGGCACCGCACACCCTGCGCCGTGTGCTCGGCTTTGCCCGTCCCCACCGCAGGCTGCTCGCCGGATTCCTCGCGATCACCGTGGTCGAGTCGCTGCTCGTGGTGGTCACCCCGCTGCTGGTGCAGCGACTCGTCGACGACGGCGTCCTGGCCGGGAACACCACGGTCGTGGTCCGGATCGCCGTCGCCATGGCGGTGGCGGCACTCTTCAGCGGCGCCCTGATGGTGGTGAGCGCCTGGTTCTCCGCCCGCATCGGCGAGGGGCTCATCCTCGACCTGCGGACCCGGGTCTTCGCCCACGTCCAGCGCCAGTCGCTGGCCTTCTTCACCCGCACCCAGACCGGTGCCCTGGTCTCCCGGCTCAACAATGACGTCGTGGGTGCGCAGCGAGCCTTCACCTCCACGCTGTCCAGCACCGTGTCGAACACCATCTCGGTGGTGGTGGTCGGCATCGCGATGCTCGCGCTCAGCTGGCAGGTGACCCTGCTCTGCCTGCTCCTCTTCCCGGTGCTGCTCCTCGCGTCACGGTGGGTGGCGCACAGCCTGGCCGGGCTCACCCGCGAGCAGATGGACGGCAACGCGGACCTGGGCAACATGATGACCGAGCGGTTCAACGTTGCCGGCGCGCTGTTGCTCAAGCTCTTCGGGCGGGCCGAGGAGGAGGATGCCCGCTTCGCCGCGCGGGCCACGCGGTTGCGCGACCTGGGCGTCCGGATCTCGCTCATCACGCGCCTCTTCGCGGCCGTGATGATGACCGTCCCTGCCCTGGCCACCGCGCTGGTCTATGGCGTGGGCGGGTGGATGGCGATCCGCCAGGACCTGAGCGTCGGCACCATGCTCGCCCTGGCCACGTTGCTCCTGCGCCTCCTCGGGCCGCTGCAGGGCCTGTCCAACGTGAGGATCGACGTGATGACGGCGCTGGTCAGCTTCGAGCGCGTCTTCGAAGTCCTCGACCTGCCCCGGCAGGTCCAGGAGCGTCCCGACCCGGTGCGGCTGGAACCCGGACCGACCAGCATCGAGTTCGACGACGTCTCGTTCAGCTACCCGAGCGCCGAGGACACCTCCCTGGCCTCCCTGGAACTGCTCGCCCGCGTCCCTGCCGGCGACGGTGGCCCAGTGCTGCGCCACGTCAGCTTCACGGCGCAGCCGGGCCAGATGATCGCCCTGGTCGGCCCCTCCGGTGCCGGCAAGACGACCGTGAGCCACCTGGTCGCCCGGCTGTACGACGCCAGCGCCGGCGTGGTCCGGGTCGGAGGGCACGACGTACGGGACCTGGCCCTGGACTCACTCGAGGCCGCTGTCGGCTACGTGACGCAGGATCCACACCTGTTCCACGACACCATCCGCGCCAACCTGCTCTACGCCCGCCCCGACGCCGAGGAAGCAGACCTGTGGCGCGCCCTGGAGCAAGCCGTCGTCGCCGACCTGGTGCGGTCGCTGCCCAGCGGGCTGGACACCGTCGTCGGGGACCGCGGATATCGCCTCTCCGGCGGCGAACGCCAACGGCTGGCGATTGCCCGCCTGCTGCTCAAGGCGCCCGACATCGTGGTCCTCGACGAGGCGACCGCGCACCTGGACTCCGGCTCCGAGGCAGCCGTCCAGGAGGCGCTGGACGCTGCCCTGCAGGGGCGCACCTCGCTGGTCATCGCGCACCGGCTCTCCACGGTACGCCGCGCCGACCGGATCCTGGTCCTGGTCGACGGCCGCATCGTGGAGTCCGGCACCCACGCCGACCTGCTCGCCGCCGGCGGCACCTATGCCGGGTTGCACCGGACCCAACTGGTGGACGACTCGGCTCAGCGCACCCGCTGAGCCGGGGGACGGCGACGGCCGGGACGGGCCGGGCGCTTCTTGCCACGCACCTCGTCGATGGTGAGCCAGATGAAGCCCCCGATGGCCATCAGGCCGAAGAACCACCATTGCAGGCCGTAGAAGAAGTGCGGACCGTTACCCATCTCCGGAAGGCCTGAGTGGGCCAGGGGTGTCTCCGGCTCGGGGTCCTCGGTGTCCAGCACCACGAAGCCCTGGTGGGCCGTGAGGTCGAGTGCCTCGGCAATGTTGACGCTGTTGATCGCCCGGGTCGACTGGTCGGCAACCCGCGCCGAGTCGCCCTCGGCGTCCACGCGCACCCACCCGGTGACCGTCACCTCGCCGGCGGGCGGGTCAGGAACGGCATCGGCGGAGGTCGTGCCCCGGTTGTCGGTGGCCACCCAGCCACGGTCGACCAGCACGGCCGGTCCTGACGCGGGAACGAGTGGGACGACCACGTTCACACCAGCCACGCCGTCCCGGGTCCGGTAGCGGACGACCACGGTGCTTGCCACGTCGTAGGTGCCGGTCGCGGTGACATGCGTCCACTCGTCGGCGGCGTCCAGCGGATGCTCGGGGGAGAGCACCTCGGCCACGGGCATGGGCGCGGCATGGGCGTTGCGCTCGATGATCGCGTTGCTCTCCTGACGGTCGTCGAGTCGGTGGAACTGCCACTGGCCGAGCATCCATGCCACCCAACTGAGCAGGAGCACGGTAGCCAGGAAGAGTATCCACCGGCGGCTCAGCAGGAACGACAGCGATCTCACACCGGAAGGCTATCCGGCCACACCGACAGCGCCATGGGCGGGCGCCTACGATGGGGGCATGGAACTCGGTGACGCGTGGGGGAGGGTGGCGACCGACCTGCGGGTCTCGTTGACCGACCGCTGCAACCTGCGTTGCTCCTACTGCATGCCGGCCGAGGGATTGGCGTGGCTGCCCGGTGAGGAGGTGCTCACCGATGACGAGGTGGTGCGCCTGGTCGACATCGCCACCCGGCTCCTCGGCGTCCGTGCGGTCCGCTTCACCGGGGGAGAACCCCTGGTACGCCGCGGACTCGTCCCGATCATCGCGGCCACGTCCGCGCTGGACCAGCGTCCCGAGATCGCGATGACCACGAACGGGTTGGGCCTGGCCCGCACGGCCCCCGCCCTGGCCGCGGCCGGGCTGGACCGGATCAACGTCTCGCTGGACACCATCCGCCCGGACACCTTCGCGACGATCACGCGACGGGACCGGATCGCCGACGTACTGGAGGGGCTGCGGGCCGCGCAGCATGCCGGGATCACGCCGATCAAGGTGAACGCGGTGCTCCTGCGGGGCATCAACGACGACCAGGCCCCGGAGCTGCTGGCGTGGGCGATGGCCGAGGGCCACCAGCTCCGCTTCATCGAACAGATGCCCCTCGATGCGCAGCATGCGTGGCACCGGGAAGCAATGATCACCGCGGACGAGACGCTGACCCTGCTGGAGAAGGAACACGTCCTCACCCCGATCACCGAGGGCAGGGGAGCGGCTCCGGCCGAGGAGTTCCTGGTCGATGGCGGCCCGGCAACCGTCGGCATCATCGCCTCGGTCACCCGACCGTTCTGCGGTGCCTGCAACCGGGTGCGGCTCACCGCCGATGGCCAGGTGCGCAACTGCCTCTTCGCCCGGACCGAGTCCGACCTGCGTACGCCGCTGCGCGATGGTGCGACCGACCAGGAACTGGCCGCACTGTGGGTCCAGGCGGTGCTCCCGAAGCTGCCCGGGCACGGGATCGACGACCCGGCCTTCCTGCAGCCGGCCCGGCCGATGTCAGCGATCGGCGGCTGAGTCGACCGCCTCCACGTCGCGCAGGAACTCACGCGCGGCGAGGAAGTCGGACAGGTGCTGCCGGTGCGCCTCGCAGGCCAGCCAGGCCTTGCGACGCTCGGGGTCGTGGATCTTCGGGTTGTTCCACAGCAGCGTCCATGCGGCTGGCTCCTGGCAACCCTTCGCGGAGCAGATCAGCACCTCGTCCACGGTTCCTCCTCATCGGTTGCCGGCGCCGCCGGAAAGGCGAATGCCGGACGGCCACGGGGGGAAGCCGTCCGGCATCGCAGTTGGGCCCGAACGGGGGTGGTGGGCCCACGCCCAAGGATGTCACGGCGCGCCCCGGGAACCAACCTCAGGATCCACCCAGTTCGCGGCCGAGCCAGTCCGGGCCGCGCGGGGGCGTGTCGTCGTTGCGCGTCGGTGTCTTGCTGGCGAAGACGACAGCCAGGTACGGCAACACCACGGCGCCCACGATCAGCACCCACCGCAGCCATCCCGGGCCCACGAAGATCGCGCCGGCGAAGCATGCGGTCCTCACGGCCATCGAGATCAGGTAGCGGCGTTGCCGACCGGCGACTTCTTCCTTGCCCGACGGTGCCGCCGTGGTGATCCGGACGGCTGCCGGCTGCCGTCGGTCCTCCCGTGCGCCCATGGTCCGAGTGTACGTCGGTAGGCTCACCGGTGATTCGCCAGCCAACCCCTGCAGGAGGACTCCATGAGCAACCGCACCTACCGCGTCACCGAGATCGTCGGCACTTCTCCGGACGGGATCGACCAGGCCATCCGCAACGGCATCCAGCGGGCCACGCAGACCCTGCGCCACGTGGACTGGTTCGAGATGACCCAGGTCCGCGGGCAGGTCAAGGACGGCGAGATCGAGCACTTCCAGGTCGGCCTCAAGCTGGGCTTCCGCCTCGAGGACGACTGAGTTGCCGCCGCCGGTGTCGGGTACTGGACAGTAGCCACACCTGATTGGGACTACGCGGCAGTAATCTCTAGCGTCATCTGGCGTGAGCAGATCCGTACTCGTCACCGGCGGCAACCGCGGCATCGGCCGCGCCCTCGCCCAGGCGTTCCTCGACCAGGGCGACAAGGTTGCCGTCACCACCCGCAACGGCGGTGCGCCCGAGGGCGCCCTCGACGTCCGGTGCGACATCACCGATGCTGCCCAGGTGGACGCGGCGTTCACCGAGATCGAGGCGGCACACGGCCCGGTCGAGGTCCTGATCGCCAACGCCGGCGTCACCCGCGACACCCTCCTGCTCCGGATGAGCGACGACGACTGGGACGCGGTGATCGAGACGAACCTGACCGGGACCTTCCGGGTCACCAAGCGCGCCGCCAAGGGCATGCTGCGCCTGCGGCGCGGCCGGATCATCCTGATCTCCTCCGTGGTCGGCCTCCTCGGATCGCCGGGGCAGGTCAACTACGCCGCCTCCAAGGCAGGCCTCGTCGGCATGGCGCGTTCACTGGCCCGCGAACTCGGTTCGCGTTCCATCACCACCAACGTGGTGGCCCCCGGCTTCGTGCAGACGGACATGACCGACGTCCTGCCCGAGGAGCAGAAGGCGGCCTACCAGGCCCAGATCCCGCTCGGCCGCTTCGCGGACGTCGACGACGTGGTCGGCGCGGTGACCTGGCTGGCCAGCGACGGCGCTGCCTATGTCACCGGGGCCGTGATCCCGGTCGACGGCGGCCTCGGCATGGGCCACTGAGGCTGCAGCGGACCGACACTTTTCTTCGACACGGACAGGAAGCAGGAAGATGGGCATTCTCGAGGGCAAGCGGATTCTGGTTGCCGGGGTGACGATGGACAGTTCGATCGGATTCGCGGTCGCCAAGGTCGCCCAGGAGCAGGGCGCCACCGTCCTGATCTCCAACTTCGGCCGAGCGCTGGGCATCACCCGGAGGATCGCCAAGCGGCTCCCGGTCGAGCCCGTGGTCCTGGAACTCGACGTCACCGACGAGGAGCACCTGGCCGGCCTGGCCGACGCGGTCCGCGAGCACGTCGACGGCCTCGACGGCGTGGTCCACTCGATCGCCTATGGCAACCCCGAGACCCTGCTCGGGGGCAACTTCCTCGACGGCCCCTGGCCGGACGTTGCCCAGGCGGTTCAGGTCTCGGCGTACTCACTGAAGTCGCTCGCCACCGCCACCCGTCCGCTGATGGGGGAGGGCGGCTCGATCGTCGGCCTCACCTTCGACGCCACCGTGGCCTGGCCGGCGTACGACTGGATGGGCGTGGCCAAGGCCGGCCTGGAGTCCACCTCCCGCTACCTGGCCCGCGACCTGGGACCGGACGGCATCCGCTGCAACCTCGTCTCCGCCGGCCCGCTGCGCACCCTGGCCGCCAAGGCGATCCCCGGGTTCGGCGACCTGGAGGAGATGTGGGGGACCCGTGCCCCGCTGGGTTGGGACAACACCGACCAGGAGCCGACGGCGCGGGCAGTGGTCGCGTTGCTCTCGGACTTCTTCGGCGCGACCACGGGCGAGATCGTCCACGTCGACGGTGGCTTCCACGCCATGGGCGCCTGAGGCACCGCTTGACCCACGGTGGCACCATTCCAGCGTGAACACCGTGTCCCGTCGCCTGGTCCTCGTGCGCCACGGCCAGGCCGAACCGATGGCGGCCACCGACCATGCGCGCGCCCTGACCACCTCGGGGCGCACGGCCGCGCACCGGGTCGGCGCCTGGCTGCGTGAGCAGGGCATCGAGGCTGATGGTGCGCTGCACTCCTCGGCCACCCGCACCACCCAGACCTGGGAGGAGGTGCGCGATGCTGCCGGCTTCACCTGCCCTGCCGAGGCCAGCGATGCCGCCTATGGCGCCGAGCCGGACTCGCTCCTGGACATCCTCCGCGGCACCGGGGAAGGGGTGGGGACCCTCGTCATGGTCGGCCACAATCCGACGATCAGCTACCTCGCCCAGTGGCTCGACGGTGGCGGCGGTGACCCGGAGGCCACCCAGCAGATGCTCATCGGGTTCAACACGGCGGCCTCTGCCGTGCTGGCGTGGGACGGATCATGGCAGGACCTCGTCCCTGGCACCTGTGACGTGGTGGCGTTCCGGCCGGGTTCCTGACCCGGCGCCTCAGACCGGTGGGGCCGGCGTGATGATCCCTGCCGCCTCGTCGGCGGCCTCGACCTCTTCGCGGGAGATCCCCAGCAGGTACATGATCGTGTCGAGGTAGGGCACGTTCACCGCGGTGTCGGCCGCCTCCTGGACGACCGGCTTGGCGTTGTAGGCAATGCCCAGGCCGGCGGCGTTGAGCATGTCGAGGTCATTGGCCCCGTCACCGATAGCGATGACCGACGCCTCGCTGATCCCGACCTGGGCCGCGAAGTCGCGCAGCGCCTCCGCCTTGCCGGCGCGGTCGATGACCGGGCCGACGATCCGGCCGGTCAGCCGGCCGTCGACCACCTCGAGCTCGTTGGCGCGGGCGAAGTCGAAGCCGAGGTCGGCCGCGAGCCGGTCCGTGATCTGCGTGAACCCGCCGGAGACCATGGCGAAGCGGTAGCCGAGGCGCTTCAGGGTGCGGACCATGGTCCGGGCCCCGGGGGCGAGCAGGATGGACTCGTAGACGCTGTCGAACGCGTCGGCGTCGATCCCCTCCAGCAAGGCCACCCGCTGCCGCAGCGACGCCTCGAAGTCGAGCTCGCCCCGCATCGCCTCCTCGGTGATCCGGGCAACCTCGGCCTCGCAGCCGGCGTGGCTGGCGAGCATCTCGATCACCTCGCCCTGGACCAGGGTGGAGTCGACATCCATCACGATCAGCCGCATCCCGCGGCGGAGGAGGGATTCCGGTTGCACGGCCACGTCGATGCCCTGGCGGGCGGCCTCGCGGGCCAGGCGGCTGCGCAGCACGTCGGTCTCGACGCCGGAGACGTGGAGTTCCAGGGCGGTGACCGGATAGCGCGCCATCCGTTCGATCCGGTCGATGTTGCCGCCGGAGTCGGCGATCCGCCCGGTGATGGCGCCCAGTGCGCCTGCCTTGAGGGGCGCGCCCAGCACGGTGACGTGGCTGCGCCCGTCACGGCGCCGCTTGTTGTCGCCCGTGCCCCGGTCGACCTCGACGCTCATCCCGAGTTCCTCGGCCCGCGCCTCGACCTGGTCGCGCAACTTGCGCCAGTCCCGCGGCGCGGTGACGAGCAGGCCGAGGATGAGCCGGCGGCGCAGCACGATCTGCTCCAGGTCCAGCACCTCGACGCCGGCCCGGGCCAGCGTCTCGAGCATGCCCGACGTCACCCCGGGGCGGTCCTTGCCGGTCAGGGTGATCAGCAGCGTCTTGGGAGTCTGGTCGGGCGCGTTCATGACAGGGATGAGGTTAGTGGGCGTCGTCGTGGCGCCGCCGCCCGGACCGCCCCGTGGTCAGGCCGGCTCCGGTGGCCACACCTCGGGGGAGCAGGCGGCAACCATCGCCCGGCGACCGGCGCGGGCCAGTGGCTGCAGTGCCGCCGTGCGGGCCTGGGCCTGGCGGGCCGAGACCGCGGCACCGTCGTCGGCCAGGGCCAGGTCCACGATCGCCAATGCCTGGCTCGCCCGGCCGGCCAGGTCGACAGCACGGGACGGCGTACCGGCAGGAGCGGCGTACGACGGCGACCGGTGCAGGGACATCAACTCGTCGGCGACCTCGGGCCGCCAGCGCGCCACGTCGAGGTCGACCAGCGCATCCGCGGACGCGCTGATCGACCGGCGCAGGTTCCGGTCCGCCGTGCCCAGGTCGTCCAGGGGGCGTCGGTCAGCCGGGACGGCCTGCCACACGACGCCCGCTCCCGCCCGGTGCGGGACCAGGCCCAGCCCCGCGCCCGCCAGCACGACTGCCTCACCTGCCGCCAGGGCGAGGGCGTTGAACCCGGCCGGTCCACCGAGGCCGACCAGGTCCCCGGCGACCGGCAGCGCCAGACCCGCGGAGACGGCGCCGCTGCGACGGATCGGGCCCAGCGCCAGCAGCAGCGGTTCCGGCTCGGTGCCGCCGTCGAGGCCGGTCACATGATGCGCGGCATCCCCGTCCAGGACGGCGGCGAAGAGGTCATCGGGGGAGATCCGGCCACCCAGCCAAGCGGTCAGCCACCAGGCCATCCGCGCCGAGTCGATCGCAACGCGTCGGGACATGGCGCGAAAGCCTACGCCGGGTCGATAGGGTGCTCCCATGGCCGCCGTACTCGAGTTCGCCGAAGTGACGGTCCGCCGTGGGCAGACGACCCTGCTCGACGGGGTGAACTGGACCGTCGAGGAGGATGAGCGCTGGGTGGTGCTCGGCCCCAACGGGGCCGGCAAGACCACCCTGTTGCAGGTTGCCGCGGCCCAGATGCATCCCACCAGTGGCGTGGCGGGCATCCTGGACGAAGTGCTCGGGACCGTGGACGTCTTCGACCTCAGGCCCCGGATCGGGGTCTCCAGCGCGGCACTTGCCGAGCGCATCCCGCGCACGGAACTGGTCCGCGACGTCGTGGTCTCCGCGTCGTACGGGGTGACGGGCCGGTGGCGCGAGGAGTACGACGACCTGGACCACGAGCGTGCCGAACAGTTGCTGGTCGAACTCGGCGGGGAACGGCTGCTGGACCGGACCTTCGGCACCCTGAGCGAGGGGGAGCGCAAGCGGGTCCAGATCGCCCGGGCGCTGATGACCGACCCGGAACTGCTGCTCCTCGACGAGCCGGCTGCCGGCCTCGACCTCGGCGGGCGTGAGGACCTGGTCTCCACGCTGTCGGTCCTGGCCCATGACGAGATGGCGCCCGCCACGGTCCTGGTCTCCCACCACGTCGAGGAGATCCCGCCCGGCTTCACCCACGCCATGCTGCTGCGTGAGGGCAAGGTGGTCGCTGCCGGACCCGTTGAGCGGGTGATCACGGCCGAACTGCTGAGCACCACGTTCGCGATGCCGCTCGTGGTGCACCACGAGGACGGACGGTTCAGCGCCCGGCGCCGCAGCCGCGCCCACCTCGGCGCCGGACAGGGATAGGGTCTTCGCATGGACTGGTTGCGCGATCACGCCTGGGAGACCTGGCTCGGCCTGACCATCGTGCTCGGCGTGCTGGAGATGCTCAGCCTGGACTTCGTCCTGCTGATGCTCGCCGCCGGCGCCGCGGTCGGCATGGTTGCTGCCCTGCTCGGTGCACCGCTGATCCTGCAGGTGCTGCTCGCTGCCGGCGCTGCCGCGGCCTCCCTGGTCCTGGTCCGCCCCTCCGTGGTGAAGCGGATGCACTCGGGCCCCGAGTTGAAGACCGGCCACGCCAAGCTGGTGGGGGAGCGTGGCGTCGTGCTCAACGAGATCACCTCCACCCACGGTGGCCTGATCAAGCTCTCCGGCGAGGAGTGGACGGCCCGGCCGTACGACGAATCCCTGGTGATCGGCGTGGGCGAGGCCGTCGAGGTGCTCGAGATCCGGGGCGCGACCGCCTTCGTGCACCCCGTGCCGCGGCTGGAGTCGTGACCGGTCGCTAGGGTCGTCACCACCAGAACGTCGAAAGGAAGAACATGGGCACAGCACTCCTGGTCCTTGCAGTCCTGGTCATCTTGCTGGTGGTCGTCGCGCTCACCAAGACCATCCGGATCATCCCGCAGGCCCGCGCCGGCATCGTCGAGCGCTTCGGCAAGTACAAGGGATCCCTCCCTGCCGGGCTGAACGTGGTGGTGCCGTTCGTGGACAAGGTCCGCTACGTCATCGACCTGCGTGAGCAGGTCGTCTCGTTCCCGCCCCAGCCGGTGATCACCGAGGACAACCTGGTCGTCTCCATCGACACGGTCATCTACTTCCAGGTCACCGACCCGGTGGCCGCGACGTACGAGATCGCCAACTACATCCAGGCCGTCGAGCAACTGACCATGACCACCCTGCGCAACATCGTTGGTGGGATGGACCTCGAGGAGACCCTGACCAGCCGCGACGCGATCAACTCGCGCCTGCGCGGCGTCCTCGACGAGGCCACCGGCAAGTGGGGCATCCGGGTCAACCGCGTCGAGTTGAAGGGGATCGACCCGCCGCCCTCCATCAAGGACTCGATGGAGAAGCAGATGCGGGCCGACCGCGACAAGCGTGCCGCGATCCTCACCGCCGAGGGTGAGCGCCAGTCGGCGATCCTGACCGCCGAGGGTGCCAAGCAGTCCGCCATCCTCAACGCGGAGGGTGATCGCGAGTCGCAGATCCTCCGTGCCCAGGCCGACCGGGAGGCCGCGATCCTGCGGGCCCAGGGTGAGGGCCAGGCGATCCAGACGGTCTTCCAGGCGATCCACGACGGGCGCCCGGACCAGTCCCTGCTCGCCTACCAGTACCTGCAGATGATGCCGAAGATCGCCGAGGGTGACGCCAACAAGGTGTGGATCGTGCCCTCCGAGATCGGCAAGGCACTGGAGGGCCTGGGATCGACCATGAACAGCCTGCAGGGCATCCCGGACGACGTCGAGGGCCCCCGGGTCCGCGTCGACATGGGATCGAGCGAGCCCGCTGTGCCCGAAGCCGCGGACAGCACGCTCTCCAGCGCCCACGCGGCGGTCGAGGAGGCCATCGCCGAGGCGAAGGGCGCTGCGGTCGGCAACGACCGGGAGGCTCCGCCGCAACAGTGAGGCCACGACTGTGAGTCCGGTCGAGATGGTGGCCATCGTCCTTGCCGGACTGGCCGCCGGGACCATCAACACCGTGGTGGGGTCGGGAACGCTGGTGACGTTCCCGACCCTCCTCGCGTTCGGGGTCCCCCCGGTGACGGCAAATGTCTCGAACACCGTGGGCCTGGTCCCCGGGTCGATCTCCGGGGCGATCGGCTATCGGCGCGAACTGACCGGCCAGCGCTCCCGGATCATCTACCTCGGCATCGGGTCGCTGCTCGGGGGAGTCGTGGGTGCTGCCCTGCTCCTGGTCCTCGATCCGGGCGCGTTCGAGGCGATCGTGCCGGTGCTGATCATCCTCGGTTGCGTCGCGGTCGTGCTCCAGCCCCGCATCTCGGCCTGGGTGGCCCGCCGCCACGAGGCGACCGGCGGGTTGCCGGAGCGCGGGGCGTGGTGGGTCTGGCCGCTGGTGGCGCTCACCGGCGTCTATGGCGGCTACTTCGGCGCGGCCCAGGGCGTGCTGCTGATGGCCGTGATGGGCATCGGCATCAACGACTCACTCCAGCGACTCAACGGCACCAAGAACATCCTGGCCGCACTGGTGAACGCCGTGGCCGGCCTGGTCTTCGTCATCGTTGCCGACGTCGACTGGCTAGTGGTGGTGTTGATCGCCTGTGGCGCCATCGTCGGCGGGCAGGTCGGAGCCACCTGGGGGCGGCGGCTCCCGGCGCCGGCGCTGCGTGCGGTGATCGTGCTGGTCGGGATCGTCGCCCTGGTGGTCTTCCTGGCCTGAGCCGGGCCGGTCGAGGGCCGGTTCAGCCCTTACGGGAGAGGCCGTAGACGCCGGCCGCCACGGCCGCCAGCGCGGGAAGCGTGAGCATGGCAGCGGTCGGCTTGGAGACCGACTTGTTCGCGCCCGCGGCGATCCCGGCGACGGCGTCGGCAGCATCGACCGCGACGCCGACCAGGACCAGGTTGGTGCGACTGGTGCCGGTCGCGGAGAGCGTCACCGCCCCGACGACGACCTCCCGGGAGCCGAACATGCGCGACAGGTAGGTGAGTTGCGGCTGGTTCGCGGCGTCCAGGCGCAGCACGCGGGCGAGCAGGCGCGGGGTGAAGAAGGCGAGCACGCCGATGACGATGCGCCCGATGTTGAGGCCGGTGATGGGGTTCATGCGAGGAGACTAGCGAGGATCGACGTACGCCGTCAGCCAACGCTCCAGTTCTGCATGGACCTGCTTGAGCACGGGGGCGCGGGAGAGGACCACGTCGTGGCGGGCACCGGGCACGGCGATGCTGGTGACGTGGGTGCCGACAGAGGAGGCCCAGCGGCGGATCTGGCGCACGTCCAGGACGATGTCGCTGGAGTGGGCGTCCTCGTCGAGTTCGGTCGGGGTGGTGGTCCGGTCACTGGCCAGGACCAGGGTGGGCACGGCCAGGTCGAGGCCAGCATGAAGCCGTGCATGGCCCTCGCGGATGGCGCGCAACCATCCGACGTACACCGGGCGTGATTCGAGCGGCTTCCACTCCAGGTTGAAGTCGAACTCGCCGCCGTGGTCGCGGTGCAGGCTGCGTCCGTAGACGCCGTTGACCTCCCGGGGGATCTCCTTGCGGGGGACCCGGGGCCCGACCTGGCGGATCAACTGGGTGCCGATGGTCCGCATCCACCACGCTCCCTGCAGGTCGAACCAGGGCGCATTGAGGAACTGGCCGGCAGCGGGCACGGCGTGGTCGGCCAGCCACAGCGGGACGATCAGGCCGCCGGTCGAATGGGCGCTGAGCACCACGTGGTCATGTCCGTCGCGCTCGGTGATCCGCTGCCAGGCGGCGTCGAGTTCGGGGTAGTGCTCGGCCAGGTCCTCCACGTAGTGCGGGGTGTGGTGGGGGCGCAGGGAGCGGCCGTACTTGCGCAGGTCGAGGGCGTAGAAGTCATAGCCCCGCGCGGTCCACCATTCGGCGTACGCGGTCTGGAAGAAGTAGTCGACGAAGCCGTGGACGTGGAGCACGGCACGGCCGGCGCCGGGGCCGCCGGTGTGGCGGACCAGGGTGGCGACGACTGCGCCCTCCTCGTCGTCCGGGAGCGGGATCGTCTCGGCCGTGTAGGGACTGCCCAGGACGTCCTCGCGCACCGTTGTCATGGCCGCGATTCTCCCAGTCGCGGGCCCCTTCGCAACTAAGGGTTCCCTTTCTTGAATCGTTCCAGATTAGGTGCTTCACTGGCGTCATGCAGCAGATCGATACCCACCAGATGCTGCGCGACAAGTCGCTGAGGGTGACCAGGCCGCGCACTGCAGTCCTGCGCGCCGTGGCCGGGAACCCCCACGCCGACGCCGACACCGTGGCCCGGCATGCCCGTGCCGAGCTCGGCACGGTCTCCACCCAGGCCGTCTACGACGTCCTGCGGGTGCTCACCGAGACCGGGATCGTACGTCGCATCGAGCCGGCTGGTTCGCCTGCCCGGTTCGAGTTGCGTGTCGGCGACAACCACCACCACGTGATCTGCCGCGGGTGCGGCCGGATCGCCGACGTGGACTGCGCCGTCGGGCACACGCCGTGCCTGACCGCCTCCGATTCCCATGGCTTCGAGATCGACGAGGCAGAAGTGACCTACTGGGGCATCTGCCCCAGTTGTCGCCCTGCCTGAACCCACACCACACCAAGGAGAGAGAAAGTGCCCGTAGACATCCCGGAGAACACCAGCCCGGCCACCACCGCCGCTGGTGCTCCTGTCGTCGACAACCAGAACTCCCTGACCGCCGGCCCGCGTGGCCCGATGCTGCTGCAGGACGTCTGGTTCCTGGAGAAGCTTGCCCACTTCGACCGCGAGGTCATCCCGGAGCGCCGGATGCACGCCAAGGGCTCCGGCGCCTACGGCACCTTCACGGTCACCAACGACATCTCCGAGTACAGCTGCGCCAAGGTCTTCTCCGAGGTCGGCAAGCAGACCGAGATGTTCGCCCGCTTCTCCACTGTTGCCGGTGAGCGCGGTGCTGCCGACGCCGAGCGCGACATCCGCGGCTTCGCGGTGAAGTTCTACACCGAGGACGGCAACTGGGACATCGTCGGCAACAACACCCCGGTCTTCTTCTTCCGCGACCCGCTGCTCTTCCCGGACCTCAACCACGCCGTGAAGCGCGACCCGCGCACCAACCTGCGCTCGGCGGAGAACAACTGGGACTTCTGGACCAACCTGCCCGAGGCCCTGCACCAGGTCACCTACGTGATGGGCGACCGCGGCCTGCCGAAGTCCTACCGCCACATGCACGGCTTCGGCTCGCACACCTACTCGTTCTGGAACGCCAAGGGCGAGCGCCACTGGGTGAAGTTCCACCACGTGGTCCAGCAGGGCATCGAGAACCTGACCGACGCCGAGGCCGCTGCCGTCGTCGCCGAGGACCGCGAGTCCAGCCAGCGCGACCTCTACGAGGCCATCGAGCGCGGTGACTTCCCGAAGTGGAAGCTGATGATCCAGGTCATGCCCGAGGCCGACGCCGAGAACTACCGCTTCCACCCCTTCGACCTGACCAAGGTCTGGTCCAAGAAGGACTACCCGCTGATCGAGGTCGGCGAGTGGGAGCTCAACCGGAACCCGGAGAACTACTTCGCCGACGTCGAGCAGGCCGCGTTCAGCCCGGCCAACGTGGTGCCCGGCATCTCGTTCTCCCCGGACCGGATGCTCCAGGGTCGCCTCTTCTCCTACGGTGACGCGCAGCGCTACCGCCTGGGCGTGAACCACCACCAGATCCCGGTGAACTCGCCCAAGGGTGCCCCCCACGCCAACAGCCCGCACCGTGACGGTGCCGGTCGCGTGGACGGCAACCGTGGCGCCGTGCCGTCGATCGTGCCGAACTCCTACGGCCACTTCGGCGACCAGCTCTCGGCCAAGGAGCCGGCACTCGCCGTGGGTGACGTCGCCGACCGGTGGAACTACCGCGCCGACGACGACAACTACTTCGAGCAGCCCGGTGACCTGTTCCGGCTGATGGACGAGGCGGCCCAGAAGCGCCTCTTCGCCAACACCGCGCGCGCCATCAACGGCGCCTCGCAGGCCACCGTCGAGCGCCACATCGCCAACTGCACCCAGGCCGACCCGGCCTACGGTGCCGGCGTACGTGCCGCGATCGAGGCCCTGGCCGCGGGCACGCTGGAGGACTGACCCGGCAACAGGCCTGATTGGCGCGGGTGGACAGTGACTGTCCGCCCGCGCCGATCTGGCGTTACAGCAGGTGGGTGCGGCCGAACATCTCCGCGGCGGCGCGCGCGGTCGGCGTGCCGGCATCCAGGTCGGCGCCTGCTGCGACGAGCACGGCAACCACCTCGTCGTGCCCCTTGAAGAGCGCCCCGGCGAGCGGTGACTGGTCGTGGTTGTTGCGCAGGTCCACGTCGGCGCCGCGGTCGACGAGCGCGGAGACCGTGGCGGCATGGCCGTGGTACGCCGCCAGCATCAGCATCGTGTTCTGTGCCCGGTCGACCTGGTCGACGTCGAACCCGTGGTCGAGGAACTCGAGGATCTCGTCGGTGCGTCCCTCGCGGGCGAGGTCCATCGCGATCGCGACCACGCGCTCCACCTGCTCCGGTGTCAGTTCACCCATGGGCCCATTGTGCCCACTCGGGCGTCGGGAATAGTGGTCCGTGCAGTACGGTTGGCATAGGTGATTGCAGTTTCAACTACACCAGGAGGCCGAGATGCAGTTCGGAATCTTCACCGTCGGTGACGTGACCACGGACCCGACCACCGGCACGACCCCGACCGAGAACGAGCGGATCAAGGCCACCGTCGCCATCGCCAAGAAGGCCGAAGAGGTCGGGCTGGACGTCTTCGCCACCGGTGAGCACCACAACCCGCCCTTCGTGGCGCCGGCCAACCCGACAGTGCTCCTGGCCAACATCGCCGCCCAGACCGAGCGGATCATCCTCTCCACCTCCACGACCCTGATCACCACCAATGACCCGGTCCGGATTGCCGAGGACTACGCCTACCTGCAGCACCTCGCCGACGGCCGGATCGACCTGATGATGGGCCGCGGCAACACCGGCCCGGTCTACCCGTGGTTCGGCAAGGACATCCGCGAGGGCATCAACCTGGCGATCGAGAACTACGCGCTGCTGCACAAGCTGTGGCGCGAGGACTCGGTGGACTGGCAGGGCAAGTTCCGCACCCCACTCCAGGGCTTCACCTCGACCCCGCGCCCCCTGGATGGTGTCGCGCCGTTCGTCTGGCACGGCTCCATCCGATCGCCCGAGATCGCCGAGCAGGCGGCGTACTACGGCGACGGGTTCTTCCACAACCACATCTTCTGGCCGCCGTCGCACGCCGCGAAGATGATCCGCTACTACCGGCAGCGCTTCGCCCACTACGGCCACGGCACTGCCGAGCAGGCGATCGTCGGCCTCGGCGGGCAGGTCTTCATGCGCAAGAACAGCCAGGAGGCGATCGCCGAGTTCCGTCCCTACTTCGACAACGCACCCGTCTACGGCCACGGCCCCTCGCTGGAGGACTTCATGGCCGGCACGCCCCTGACGGTGGGCTCGCCCGACCAGGTCATCGAGCGCACCCTGGCCCTGGCCGAGGACATCGGTCCCTACCAGCGCCAGATGTGGCTGATGGACCACGCCGGGCTGCCGTTGAAGACCGTGCTGGAGCAGCTGGACCTGCTCGGCGAAGAGGTCGTTCCCGTGCTGCGCAAGGAGTTCGCCGCCCGTCGCCCCGCCGGGGTGCCGGAGGGACCGACGCACGCCGCGCTGGTTGCCGCACAATCACCCGAGGAGGTCACCGCATGACCAGGATCGCCGTCATCACTGCCGGGCTCAGCGAGCCGTCGTCGACCAGGATCCTGGCCGACAAGCTGGCGAACGCGGCGGTCGCGCACCTCGAGTCCGCCGGCCACGAGGTCACCGTCGACGTCATCGAACTCCGGCCGCTGGCCCACGATCTGGCCGACATGATGCTGACCGGCTTCGCGGCAGGCAAGGTCGGCCCGGCGCTGGAGGGCGTGGCCGCAGCCGATGCCATCATCGCGGTAAGCCCGGTCTTCACCGCCTCCTACAGCGGCCTGTTCAAGATGTTCTTCGACGCCGTGGACAAGGACGCGCTGGAGGGGATCCCGGTCCTGATCGGGGCCACCGCCGGGACGGCACGCCACTCGCTGGTGATCGAGCACGCCCTGCGTCCGCTCTTCGCCTACCTCAAGGCGGTCGTCGTACCCACCGCGGTCTTCGCGGCGAGCGAGGACTTCGGCAGCACCCACGACGGGGCACTCACCGCCCGGGTGGAGAAGGCGGCACGGCAGATGGCCGGACTGCTCGGCGGCACCACGACCCGGCGCGCGGAGCGCCCGCGGAAGGTGACCATCGACAACCCGGAGGACACGCCGGACTTCGCCTCGATGCTGGCCTTGTTGTCCAACTGAGGGCAGGCCTGCTTGGCTGGTTCGATGGAGATCATCGACATCGACCTGGCTGACCCTGCCATGCGCCGTGACTTCTTCGCGGTCGAGACCGAGGTCGTCCGTCACGACGTACCCGGGGCGTGGGAACGCAGCTACGAGTCGTTCGAGAAGTTCGCCATGCAGCCCGATGGTCGCTACAACCGGCGCTTCCGCTTCGGGGCGCTCGTCGACGGGCGCCTGGCAGGAACCGTGGAGATGTGGCACCCCCTGGAGGACAACACCCACCTGGCCGACGTCTCGATCGCGGTGCGCCCGCAGGCACGTGGTGGGGGCGTGGGAAGTGCCCTGATGGGCCGGGTGGAGCAGATCTGTGCCGCCCACGGGCGGACCACGCTGGTCGGCGAACTCGACGTGCCGGTCGGCCAGGACTTCCGCACGACGCCGGGCGGGGCCTTCGCCACCGGGCGTGGCTTCGAGAGCGTGCACACCGAGGACCAGCTGGTCCTCGACCTGCCCGCTGACACAGCTGCGCTGGCGCAGGCAGCGGCCCGGGCCACGGCCGGTTACGAGATCGTGCTGTGGGGCGATCGGTGTCCCGACGAACACGTTGCCGGCTTCTGTGCCATGCGCACCCAGATGAGCAGCGACGTGCCGACCGGCGGCATCGACGTCCAGCCCGTCGCCTTCGACGAGGAACGCCTGCGCACGGGCGAGCAGCACCGGGCCAACGGATGGACCTCGATCGTGGCCGCGGCGGTACGCCGCCACGACCGCATCATGGGCGGCTACTCCATGCTGCGCCTGCCCCATGGTGGCGACTTGGTGGCGCAGGACGACGCCCTGGTCATGCCCGAGCACCGCGGCCACCGGTTGGGCACCGCGCTCAAGCTGGCCACCCTGGACGTCGTACGCCGTGAACACCCGGAGCGCCGGGCGGTGCACACCTGGACCGAGCCCTCGAACCACGCCATGCAGCGGACCAACCGCGACTTCGGCTACCAGCCGCGGTCGGTCCTGCACAAGATGCAGCGCAAGCGCTGAGGCCTCAGTGCTGGTAGGTGCCGTGCAGGATCGCCCGGCCCAGCGTCTTGAAGGCGAGGTTGAACGAGACCACCGCGGGGGAGGCCGACGCGTCCACGCCCAGGCTCTCCTCGCCGACCGCGTGGACCACGAAGAAGTAACGGTGCACCTGGTCGCCCTGGGGCGGAGCCGCCCCCATGAACCCGGCCTCGCCGCCGTCGTGGCGGACGTGGAACGCCTTCCCGGGCAGCGCGCCCGAGGCGGCACCGGTGGCGAGTTCGGTGACATCGGCCGGGATGTCGACCAGCACCCAGTGCCAGAAGCCACTCGGGGTCGGGGCGTCCGGGTCGAAGCAGGTCACCACATAGGACTTCGTGCCCGCCGGTGCCCCGCTCCAGGACAGGTGCGGAGAGGTGTTGCCATGCGCGGCCACCTGGTCGTCCTTCAGCGGGGCGCCGTCGGTGACGTCCGTGCTGGTCACGGCGAACGACGCAGTGGCCGGGAGGAGGTCGTAGGGATTGGGACTGACGGGGCGTTCGATGCTCATGCATGCGAACCTAGCCAACACCGCCAGCGTCCGCCACGTGGATGGCGCCGACGGTGCCGACCAGGGGGATCCGGGAGAATGGTCGGGTGACCCCATCTCGTGAACGCATCGAAGCCACGCTCGCCCGGATCACCCCCCTGGACGGGACCGCTGCGGACCAGGCGCGACAGCGCCAGGCACTGCTCACCAAGCCCGCTGGCGCCCTCGGCGTCCTCGAGGACGTGTCGATCCAGTTGGCCGGCATGGCCGGCTCCTGCCCGCCGCCAGCACCGCAGCGCCCGGCGGTGGCCGTCTTCGCCGGGGACCACGGCGTACTGGCCCAGGGCGTCTCGCCCTGGCCGGCGGAGGTGACCCTCTCCATGGTGGAGAACTTCCGTGCCGGCGGGGCCGCGGTCAACGTGCTGGCCCGCAGTTGCGGTGCCACGGTCCGGGTGATCGACGTCGGTGTCGCCGGCGACGTGGCCAGCGACGCAACGGTGACCAGTCGCAAGGTACGCCGCGGCACGGCCGACCTGTCCCAGGGACCTGCGATGACCATCGACGAGGCCGAGCAGGCCATCGCCATCGGCATCGAGACCGCCGAGGAACTGATCGGTGCCGGGCACGACATCCTGCTCACCGGCGACATGGGCATCGGCAACACCACGCCGTCGGCGTGCCTGCTCGCCGCGCTGACCGGAACCGCCGCCGAGGTCGTCACCGGCCGTGGCACCGGGATCGATGACGAGACCCTGGCCCTGAAGACCCGGGTCGTTGCCGATGCAGTGGCCCGCCTGGCCGCGGACGCCGACCCGGTCACCGTCCTGGCCGAGGTCGGCGGCCTCGAGCATGCCGGCCTGGTCGGGCTGCTCCTCGGCGCTGCAGCACACCGCGTCCCGGTGATCCTCGACGGCGTCATCGCAGGCTCGGCGGCACTCGTGGCCCAGGCATTCGCCCCCGACGCGATCGCCTTCTGCCTGGCCGGCCACCGCAGTGTCGAGCCGGGCCACCGCACCGCACTGGCGCAACTCGGCCTGCGGCCACTGGTCGACCTCGACCTGCGCCTGGGCGAGGGGAGTGGCGCCGTGCTGGCCTTCCCGCTGGTCCGCTCTGCAGCCCTCGTCCTCGACGAGATGGCCACTTTCGATTCCGCCGGCGTGGCGAAGAAGGGCTGATCATGAACGACTACGTCCCCTATCCCTCCGGGCTCCGGTTGGCGGGTCGCAAGGTGCTCGTCGTCGGCGGCGGCCAGGTTGCCCAGCGGCGCGTGCCCGGACTGATCGCCAGCGGCGCGGACGTCCTGCTCGTCTCCCGCTCCGTCACCCCTGCCATCGAGGGGATGGGGGAGGAGATCCGCATCGAACTGCGCGACTTCACCGCCGAGGACCTCGACGGAGCCTGGTATGCCATTGCGGCCACCAACGACCCGGAGACCAACGCAGCGGTCGCTGCGGCCGCCGAGGAGCGACGGATCTTCTGTGTGCGCAGCGACGACGCCAGCGAGGCCACGGCCTGGACCCCGGCCAGCGGCCGGCACGGGTCACTGACCGTCGCCGTGCTCGGCGACCGTGAGCCACAACGCAGCGCGACCGTGCGCGACGAGATCCTCACCGCCCTGCGCGACGGGGTGATCGCCTCCACGCCCGACAAGACGCCCGGAGTGGTGCTGGTCGGCGGCGGCCCCGGTTCGCCGGACCTGGTCACCGTGGCGGCGCGCCAGGCCCTGGCCAGCGCGGACGTGGTGGTCGCCGACCGGCTCGCGCCGCGCGAACTGCTCGACGAGATCTCCGCGGAGACCGAACTCATCGACGTGGCCAAGCTTCCCCGCGGCCGCTCGGCCACCCAGGAATTCATCAACGAGGTGATCGTCGAGCGTGCCCGCGCCGGCAAGCGGGTGGTCCGGTTCAAGGGCGGGGACAACTTTGTCTTCGGGCGTGGGTTCGAGGAAGTGATCGCCTGCCGGGCGGCCGGGATCCCGGTCGAGGTGATCCCGGGGCTCTCCTCCTCGATCGCGGTGCCTGCGCGTGCAGGCATCCCGGTCACCCATCGCGGCGTCACCCATGACTTCACCGTGATCTCCGGGCACCTGCCGCCCGGCCACGAGGAGAGCCTGGTCAACTGGTCCGCGGTGGCCCAGTTGCAGGGCACGGTGGTGTTGATGATGGCGGTGCAGAACGCGCCCGCCATCGCCGAGGCGCTCCTCGCCGGCGGCCGCGACGCCGCCTCGCCGGTGGCGATCGTGATGGACGGGACGAGGCCCGCCGAACGGACCGTGCTGACCACCCTGGGCGAGATCGGCGCCGACATCGCAGCCCACGGCGTCCGCCCGCCGGCCATCATCGTCGTCGGAGACGTCGTGGCCGTGGCGCACCCGGAACGCTTCGGGCGTGGCTGAGTTCCACAGGATCACTGATCCGGCCGACCCGCGGCTGGCGGACTACCGCGACCTGCGCGACGTCCAGCTGCGCAAGCACCTCGAGGCCACCCATGGGCTCTTCCTGGCCGAGGGGGAGAAGGTTATACGCCGTGCCGTGGCAGGCGGCTTCACCCCGCGCTCCTTCCTGATGGCGCCGCGGTGGGTGGAGACCCTGTCCGACGTGCTCGCGACCAGCGACGCCCCTTGCTACGTGGTGGCGGAGCAACTCGCCGAGCAGGTCACCGGCTTCCACGTGCACCGCGGCGCGCTGGCCTCCCTGGAGCGCCAGCCACTGCCTGCCCTGGACACGGTGCTGGCCGGGGCCCGCTCGATCCTGGTCCTGGAGGACATCGTCGACCACACCAACGTCGGGGCGATCTTCCGATCCGGTGCCGCGCTCGACTTCGACGCGGTGTTGCTCTCGCCGCGGTGTGCGGACCCGTTCTACCGGCGGGCGATCAAGGTGGCGATGGGCGCGGTCTTCACCATGCCGTGGACCCGCCTTCCGGACTGGTACGACGCCCTGCCGCAGCTGACCAGCCGAGGCTTCACCACGGTCGCGATGACCCTGTCCGCGGATGCCACCGAACTGGAGGAGGCCGTCGCGGGCCAGGAGAAGGTGGCCCTGGTCCTGGGCTCGGAGGGCCATGGGCTCTCGAGTCGCTGGGAGCAGGCTGCTGATCGTCGTGCGATCATCCCGATGCGCGAGGGGATCGACTCGTTGAACGTGGCGGCGGCGAGTGCCGTGGCCTGCTACGTCACTGCGCGGCGCTGACCGGCCATCCCTCGGGGTAGTCCTCGGCGGCGCGGTCGTGCTGCTTGCGGAGCTTCTTGCGGTTGCGGTCGCTGACCCGGTCGCCGAAGACGGTGCCCAGGGTGTGATCGGTCTCGTGCTGCAGGCAACGGGCCAGCAGCCCGTCGCCGGAGAACTCCACGGGCTCCCCGTCCAGGCCCTGCCCGGTGGCGATGGCGTAGTCCGGGCGGGCGCACTCCACGAAGGCTCCCGGATAGGAGAGGCATCCCTCGTCGCCGTCGTCGAGGCGGCGGTCCTTGCCCTCGGGCAGGGTGACCTCCGGGTTGCACAGCACTCCAGCGGTGCGCTGTCCGCTGGCGTCGGGGCAGTCGAAGACGACCACGGCCAGGTCGACACCGATCTGGCAGGCAGCAAGGCCGACGCCGTCTGCGGCGTACATCGTGGCGACCATGTCGGCGACCAGGCTGCGCAGGTCGTCGTCGAATGCGGTGACCCGTTGCTGCGGCGCGTGCATCACCGGCGTACCCCAGCGGGTGATCGGGCGGACCGTGCCGCCCGTGGGGAGTGGGCCGTGCGGGGTGAGCAGCGGGGGTTCAGTGGCCGACATGGCTCCAGATCATAGGTCGTCCAGCGGGTCGTCGAGCAGTTGGCGGTACGCCGTACGCCGCGAGGAACGCTCGTCCTGTTCCGTGCGCTGGACGAGCCGCTGCAACCGCAGCAGGGTCTCCACGAGTTCCGCGCGTTGCAGCAGCAACTCGTCACGGAGTGCATGGTGTGCCGGTGCGTGGCCCTCGCCCGGGACCAGCCTGCCGTCGGCCTGGACCAGCCCGGCCTTGCTGGCCGGCGCCTCGGTTGCGGCCACGTCTGCGGCGCCGGCATCGACCAGGGCGAGCAGCCGGTGGATCTCACGGTCATCGCCGGCATCCACCGCCAGTGCCCCGGAATGCAGCGCCATCGCCCGGGCGGCAAGGGCCGGTGCGCCGGCAACGGTGAACCGCCGGTCAGCGCGCGAAGCACGCGGTCGCCACAGCCACCCCGACCCGAGGGCCGTCGCCACACCGACACCTGCCACGCCGAGCACCTCCAGGGCGAGCGGTCCCGATCCTGCCAGGACTGCGCTGGTCCCGATCGCTGCGGTGCCGGCGGTGAGCCACGGCGCTGCCGGGTGGACCCGCACCCGGGACCGACGCTCGACCACTTCTGGCAGGGTCTCGGGCCGGGCGAGCGCGGTGACGGTCTCGGGCCAGGAGAGCCCGAGGTGCGCCAGCGCATCGCGCTGACCGTCCGCGGTGGCCAGCACGGTGGTGGCACCGGAGCGTTCCAGATTGGCCAGGAAGGTGGCCAGGTCGACGGGCCGTCGCCGCAGCAGCCGGTTGCCGCCCTCGACCAGGGCGCCAAGCAGGTTCGCGGCGCCCTTGCCGCCGCTTCGCCGTCTCGCCACTGTCGTCCCCTCGTGCCTGCTGGGTGGTCCTCGTCGAGGATACCTGTCGGGCGGCTGTGACGTGCCCCACGAAAGATGGTGTAGACGATTGTGTAACTCGGAGTTACATTTCATGCATGTCCCTGATCAAAGCAACCAAGAACGCGGTGTCCCCAGGCGGGAAGCACGGCCTCGGCAACAGCGAGTCCCGTGACCCGATCGGCTACGCCGTCCTCGCCCTGAACAAGCTCGCCCAGAGCGAGTTCATCGACAAGCTCGGCCTGCGCAAGCAGACCGAGAAGGGTGTCTTCACCGTCACCCGCAGCGGCTTCAAGGTCGCCGGCACCGCCGGTCGCGCCTTCGCCAAGAAGGGCAAGAAGGGCGCCGCCGGCGTCCGGGTGCCCGCGGCGAACCCGACCGGCGTCTTCGACCTGACCCCGACCGAGGACGAGCAGATGCTCGTCGACGTCGTTGGTGAGTTCGCCGAAGAGATGCTCCGGCCCGCCGCAGCAGACGCCAACGAGGCCTGCGCCGCACCCGAGGAGTTGCTCAAGGCCAGCCTCGAGATCGGCCTGCCGATCCTGGGCGTCCCGGAGAAGCTCGGCGGCATCTCCGAGGAGCGCTCCGCGATGGCCGGTGCCCTGGTCGCCGAGGCGCTCGCCAAGGGCGACATGGGCCTGGCCGTTGCCGCACTGGCACCGGGCGCAGTCGCCACGGCAATCTCGCTGTGGGGCACCGAGCAGCAGCAGGAGACCTACCTGCCGGCCTTCACCGGCGAGGACGTCCCCGCTGCCGCGCTGGCGCTGAACGAGTCCCGTCCGCTCTTCGACGTCCTTGCTCCGCAGACCCGGGCCACCAAGGCCGACGGCGGCTACGTCATCAACGGCGTCAAGACGCTGGTGCCCCGCGGCGCCGACGCGGAACTCTTCGTGGTCGGTGCAGAGCTCGACGGCAAGAACGTCCTCTTCCTGGTCGAGTCCGGCACCGAGGGCATCGAGATCGAGGGCGACCCGGCCATGGGCGTGCGCGCGGCGAGCCTGACCAAGCTGACCCTGACCGACGTCAAGGTCGACAGCGACGCGATCCTCGGCGCGACCGACGGTACGACGTACCTCGAGGCCGTCCGGCTCTCCCGCCTGGCCTGGTGCGCCCTGGCCATCGGCACCGGCCAGGCCGTCCTCGACTATGTGAAGACCTATGTCAACGAGCGCGAGGCGTTCGGCGAGCCGATCAGTCACCGCCAGTCGGTCGCCTTCATGGTCGCCAACATCGCCATCGAACTGCAGGCGATGCGCCTGATCACCTACAAGGCGGCATCCCGCGCTGCCCAGGGCAAGGACTTCGCCCGCGAGGTCGCCCTGGCCCGCAAGATCTGCGCCGACAAGGGGATGCAGATCGGCCTGGACGGCGTGCAGCTGCTCGGCGGCCACGGCTTCGTCAAGGAACACCCCGTTGAGCGCTGGTACCGCGACCTGCGGGCCGTCGGCCTCGTGGAAGGAGGCGTCCTGGTCTGATTCCCCCGGGAATCGACAGGCGAAGAAATCATGATCAATCTCGAAACCCCCAAGAAGCACCGCCAGCTCATCGACCAGGCCCACCAGGTCGCGATGAACATGCTGCGGCCGATCTCCCGCAAGTACGACCTCGCCGAGCACGAGTATCCCAAGGAGCTCGACATGCTCGCCGCGATGATCGACGGGCTCTCCGAATCCGGCGCGTCCGAGGGCGCCGGCGCCACCGGCGTACGTCGCGACGAGTCCGGTGACGACAAGGTCGTCAAGAACGGCGCCAACCTGGCTTCGGTGCTCTCCGTCGCCGAGATGTGCTGGGGCGACACCGGGCTCACCCTCTCCATGCCCCGCCAGGGCCTGGGCAACTCCGCCATCGCCTCGGTCGCCAACGACGAGCAGCTGAAGCGGTTCGAGGGCACCTGGGCCGCGATGGCGATCACCGAGCCGGCCTTCGGCTCGGACTCCGCCCAGGTCTCGACGACGGCCAAGCTCGACGGCGACCACTACGTGATCAACGGCGAGAAGATCTTCGTCACCTCCGGCGAGCGTGCCGACAGCGTGGTGGTCTGGGCGACCCTGGACAAGTCCCTGGGCCGTGCCGCGATCAAGTCGTTCGTGGTCACCAAGGGCACGCCGGGCATGAAGGTGGAACGGCTCGAGCACAAGCTCGGCATCCGTGCCTCCGACACCGCGGTGATCACCTTCACCGACTGCCGGGTCCCGGCGGAGAACCTGCTCGGTTCGCCCGAGGTGGACGTGAAGCAGGGCTTCGCCGGTGCGATGGCGACCTTCGACAACACGCGTCCGCTGGTGGCGGCGATGGCGATCGGTTGTGCCCGCGCGTCGCTGGACCTGACCCGCTCCCTGCTCGAGGACGCAGGCGTCGAGATCGACTACGACCGCCCGGCGTACACCCAGTCCGCTGCGGCGGCGAAGTTCCTCCAGATGGAGGCCGACCTCGAGGGTGCCCAGCTGCTCACCATGCAGGCAGCCTGGATGGCCGACAACCGCAAGCCCAACTCGCTGGAGGCCTCGATGGCCAAGGCGAAGGCCGGCCGGGTCGGTTCGGACATCACGCTGAGCTGTGTCGAGCTGGCCGCCGGTGTGGGCTACAGCGAGACCGAGCTCCTGGAGAAGTGGTCGCGCGACTCGAAGATCCTCGACATCTTCGAGGGCACCCAGCAGATCCAGCAGCTGATCGTCGCCCGCCGGCTCCTGGGCCTCTCCAGCGCCGAGCTGAAGTGATCAGCCCCCAAGGCCTGTTGCACTGAGCACAGGGACAGGCAGGACCCCCGTACGCCGTCGGCGTACGGGGGTCTTGTTCGTTGCGGCATGGTTCCGCCTGAGACCGGCGATGTGGTCGGATGTGCCCCATGGTCCTGTACGCCGCCCAGCGGCCCCGTCGTGCCAGGCAGTTCGCTGCCGACCTCTTCGTCGCGCTCTGGATCTGCCTGTGGGCGTGGCAGGGGTGGGCGACATGGTCCTCGCTGCACTCGCTGACCGAACCGGCCCAGAAGACCGAGTCAGCAGCGACCGGCATCGCCGAGAGCATGAACCGGGCCGGCGACGTGCTGGGCGCGGTCCCGTTGCTCGGTGAGACGGTGGCCGAGCCGTTCCGCGCGGCCGCCGGGCATGCCGAACGCCTGGCCAGCGGCGCGGCCGGCTCGGAGGAGTCGCTCACCACGCTGGCCTGGAAGCTCGGGCTCGGCCTCGCCCTGGCCCCCAGCGCCGTGCTGCTGGCCTTCCACCTCCCGGTCCGGATCAGGTTCGCCAGGCGGGCCGCAGCAACGCGCGCCTACCTCGCAGCCGACGGCGGCCCCGACCTGCTGGCCCTGCGTGCGCTCGCCCACCAACGCCCGGACGTGCTCCGCCGCGTGGCCCCGGACCCGGCCGCCGCCTGGCGTGCAGGGGAGCCCGCAGTGGTCCGTACGCTCGCTGCGCTGGAGCTGCACCGAGCCGGGCTCGAGGTGCCCGAGGGGATCGATGTGAGAGTTTACCTCGACGGGTAGATTGGGCAACCGTGCGCTTCCTCAATGACGCGGCCCCGCCGCACGACCTGACCTACGACGACGTCTTCATGGTGCCCCGGCACTCCGCCATCGCCAGCCGCTACGACGTCGACCTCTCCACCACCGACGGCACCGGCACCACCCTGCCCCTGGTGGTGGCGAACATGACCGCCATCGCCGGCAAGCGGATGGCCGAGACGGTGGCCCGGCGAGGCGCCCTGACCGTCATCCCGCAGGACATCCCGATCCCTGTGGTCGCCGACGTGATCCGCTTCGTGAAGTCGCGTCACCTGGTCTTCGACACCCCGATCGAACTGCGCGGCGACCAGACCGTCTCTGAGGCGCTGGCCCTGATCCCCAAGCGTGCCCACAAGGCCGCGGTCGTCGTCGAGGACGGACGCCCGGTCGGCGTCGTCAGCGAGGCCGACTGCGCCGGCGTGGACCGGTTCGCCCAGTGCCGCGACGTGATGAACCCCTCCTTCGTCCGCCTCTCCGACGACAGCGACCCCCGGGACGCATTCGAAGCGATCGACGCCGCCAAGGCACCGATCGCCGTCGCGGTGGACGCCGACGGCAACCTGGTCGGCGTACTGACCCGCCTCGGCGCGTTGCGCGCCACCCTCTATGCACCTGCCGTGGACGCCTCCGGCGGCCTACGCATCGCCGCGGCAATCGGCGTCAACGGCGATGTCGCCACCAAGGCAAAGGAACTGATCGCGGCAGGCGTCGACTGCCTGGTCGTCGACACCGCCCACGGCCACCAGGACCGGATGATCGAGGCGCTGCGCGCCGTGCGGGCCATCGACCCGTCCGTTCCGATCGCGGCCGGCAACGTCGTCGACGCGGCCGGCACCCGGGCGCTGATCGAGGCAGGTGCGGACATCGTCAAGGTAGGCGTCGGTCCCGGCGCCATGTGCACCACCCGGATGATGACCGGCGTCGGCCGGCCCCAGTTCTCCGCAGTGCTCGAGTGCGCCGCCACCGCCCGGGAACTCGGCAAGCACGTCTGGGCCGACGGGGGAGTGCGCCACCCCCGCGACGTCGCCCTGGCCCTGGCTGCCGGCGCCTCCTCGGTGATGATCGGGTCCTGGTTCGCCGGCACCCACGAGTCGCCCGGCGACCTCCTCGCCGACGCCGACGGACGCGCCTTCAAGGTCTCCTTCGGGATGGCGTCGGCGCGCGCGGTGGCCAACCGCACCTCGACCGAATCCGCCTATGACCGTGCCCGGAAGGGTCTCTACGAGGAGGGCATCTCCTCCTCGCGGATGTACCTGGACCCCGAACGCCCGGGCGTCGAGGACCTGATCGACCAGATCTGCTCCGGCGTCCGTTCCGCCTGCACCTATGCCGGGGCGACCTCCCTGGAGGGCTTCCACGAGCGCGCCCTGGTCGGGGTCCAGTCGACGGCCGGCTTCCACGAGGGCCGGCCCCTGTCGACGAGCTGGTGAGGATGGCGCCGCTGCTGATCGTCGCCGCCACCCGGGCGGAGGCGGCGTACGTGCCGGACGGGGTCGACGTGGTGATCACCGGCATCGGCAAGGTGCCCGCGGCGGTGGCCACCACCCGTGCCCTTGCTGCGCGCAACGACCTTGCGGACCTGGTGCTGGTGAACCTGGGTACCGCAGGCGCGCTGCGCAACGGCCTCGAGGGACTCTTCGAGCCAGGGGTCGTGGTCAACCACGACATCAACGCCGACGCGATCCGGGCACTGGACCACGACCCGCAGGAACGGCTCGTGGTCGGCCCGGGCGATGTCGTGCTGGCCAGCGGTGACCTCTTCGTCACCGATCCGGCGGAGCGGGTCCGGCTCGCGCAGACGGCCCACCTGGTCGACATGGAGGCCTACGCGGTGGCCTGGGCCGCCCGCCAGTTCGGCGTGGGGACGCGGCTGGTCAAGCACGTCTCGGACAACGCCGACGAGGGCGCCATGGAGTGGCTGGACCTGGTCGACGCCAGCGCCCGGGTCCTGGGTGCGTGGGTCGAGGAGTTCCTCGCCGGTCGCTGACCCCTGCGCGTCACCGCCTGCCGCGGCGCTGCCTGGAGCCCTTGCGCGCCGGTGCGCGCTTCGGCGCTGCCTTGGGAGCGGGCTCCCTGGTCGCGGGCGCCTGGCCTCGGCTGCTGTTCGCCGTCCGGCCGCGCACGATCCCGACGAACTCCTGGAGGCGGTCGTCCTCGACCGCCCGGGGCCAGGCCAGCCCGACCGGATGCCCGGGCAGGTCGGTGACCACCCGGTGGACGGCATCCTTGCGGTGGTGCAGCCGGGCCAGTGACATCGGCACCACCACGATCCCGGTGCCCGAGGCGGCCACCTCGATCGCTTGCCTGGTGGACATCGGCGGGAAGTCGAGCGGGCTGGTGGTGCGGATCGATTCCCAGTCGGGGATCTCGCCGAGGACGAGTTGTTCGTCCACCAGGTCGGCGACCGTGACCTCGTCGTACGCCGCGAGGGGGTGCTCGACCTCCACCACGACGACCGACAGTTCCTCATAGAGCCTGACCAGGTGCAGCCCCTCGGTGTCGATCGGCAGGCGAAGGAAGCACATGTCGACGGCGCCGTCGGTGACGGCAGCGCGGGCGTCCGTCTCCTCGTCGAGCGGCACCGGCTCGATGGGGGAGTCCGGATGGCGCTCGCGCCAGGTCCGGATCCACTTGTCCGGCATCACGCCGGGCACGAATCCGATGCGCAGGGGAGAGTCCACCCGGGCAGCCTAGTCGGCGACGTGTCGCGCGATGGGCAAGACTGCTCCCATGAGCCTCTCCCTCCTCGACGACCCCGCCTTCCTCGCCTTCTG
Organism: Nocardioides sp. AE5; assembly: GCF_031844485.1. Classification (NCBI taxonomy): domain Bacteria; kingdom Bacillati; phylum Actinomycetota; class Actinomycetes; order Propionibacteriales; family Nocardioidaceae; genus Nocardioides; species Nocardioides sp. AE5. The sequence continues at coordinate 62,404 of NZ_JAUZVI010000013.1, read as the reverse complement.
GGCCGACCGCCACCTGTGCACCGTGAGCACTCCACGACCCGACGGGACCCTGCACGTGACCCCGATGGGGATCGTGCTCGACGCGCCCCAGCGCGAGGCGTGGGGCGTGACGATGGGCCATTCGGTGAAGGCGAAGAACATTCGCGCGGGCGAGGCCGTGCCGATCGCGGTCTGCCAGCTGGCCGGTCCCTACTGGGCCTCGCTGGAGGGCACCGCGGAGATCCTGACTGATCCCGACGACGTACGCCGTGCCGAACAGTTCTATGCCTCCCGCTATCGCCAGCCCCAGCCGAACCCGGAGCGGGTCGCACTGCGGATCTCCCTGGCCCGGGCGCTGGGACGGGTGCCCGAGATCAGTTGAGGACAGGCTCGGAGAGCATCCCGTCGCGGCAGGAGACCACCCGGTCACCGGCACGCAGGTGGCCCACGTCGTGGGTGACCACGACGGTGCCGACGCCGCGCTCACCGGTCACCGTGCGGAGCAGTTCCATCACTTCGGCGCCGCGGTCGTGATCGAGTGCCGACGTGGGCTCGTCGACCAGCAACAACGCCGGCTCACCGACCAGGGCGCGGGCGATGTTGACCCGTTGCCGCTGACCACCGGAGAGCTGTGCCGGGCGCCGGTGGGCCTGGTCGGCCAGGCCCACCGCATCGAGCAGCGCGAGGGCGTCCGCCTGCGCTGCTCGGCGTGAACCGCCGCCCAGCGTTGCGGCGACCGTCAACTGCTCGAGGGCACCAGGGCCCTGCGCGCACTGCCGGAGGCGCCCCAGGTCGTGGTGCTCACGACGTACGACGTGGAGAGCGACGTGCTCGCCGCGGTCGAGGCAGGTGCGGTGGGCTACCTGCTCAAGGACGCCGGCCCCGAGGAGCTTGCCCGGGGCGTCCGCGACGCCGCGGCGGTACGGTCCGTCCTGGCACCCGCGATCGCACAGCGACTGGTCCGTCGCACGCTGACCCCGTCGTCGACCCTGACCCCCAGGGAGGTGGAGGTGCTCGGACTGGTCGCCGACGGGCTGTCCAACGAGCAGATCGGCACGGAGCTCTTCCTCAGCCAGGCGACGGTGAAGACGCACCTGGTCCGGGCGTTCGGCAAGCTCGGCGTGGATTCGCGCACAGCGGCCGTGGCGCAGGCCCGCCGGGACGGGCTGATCCGCTGACAGGTGTGCCAAACCTTGCCAAGATGTGCCACGCCTTCGGTGAAATTCCGCGGTGATCGGCCTACTGTTTTCCGCATGGAACTCAACGACAAGCTCGTAGCCGCCTTCAACGACCAGATCACCCTGGAGTTCGAGGCCTCGCTCGTTTACCGCCAGCTCGCCATCGAGCTGGACCTGCGTGACCTCCCGGGCATGGCGGCGTGGCTGCGCCACCAGGCCGACGAGGAGATCGTGCACGCCAACAAGTTCATCGACCACGTCGCCGACCGTGGCAACCGGCCGGTGATCGGTGCCCTCAACGCACCCGAGGTGAAGGCCAGCACGGTGCTGGAGGTCTTCGAGGCTGCCTACGCACACGAGCAGCGGGTCTCGGAGTCGATCCGGAACCTCTACCGCCTCACCGAGGCCGAGGGCGACCTGGATGCCCGCCCGCTGCTCAACTGGTTCCTCGAGGAGCAGATCGAGGAGGAGGCCACGGTCAGCGAGATCGTCGGCCGCGTGGAACTGATCAACGATGACGGCCCGGGCCTGCTCCGCCTCGACGCCGAGCTCGGTGCCCGCCCGACCGGGACCACCGAAGCGCCCTGAGGCACGTCCCTGCGACACGCAAGAAGCGCCCCGTTCCGCCAGGAACGGGGCGCTTCTTCGTGGTGTCCGAGGGGGGACTTGAACCCCCACGCCCTAATACGGGCACTAGCACCTCAAGCTAGCGCGTCTGCCAATTCCGCCACCCGGACGAGTGCTGGAGAACTGTAGCAAGACCCGCGGGAAATCTTCACATCGGCCCCACTGGTGATCAATGCAAGACTGGGGCCATGCCTGACTCGGTGCAGACCCAGCCCTATGACCCCGCCGCGGAAGTGGTCGACATCTGTCGTGACCTGCTCCGCATCGACACCTCCAACTACGGCGACGACAGCGGACCGGGGGAGCGGAAGGCGGCCGAACACGTGGCCGCCCTGCTCGACGAGGTCGGCATCGAGTCGACCCTGACCGAGGCCGCGCCGGGACGTACGTCGCTGGTCGCCCGATGGGGGGAGGGCGATGGTGACCCGCTGCTGATCCATGGCCACCTGGACGTCGTACCGGCCGCTGCCGAGGACTGGCAGGTCGACCCGTTCGCCGGGGAGATCGAGGACGGCTACCTGTGGGGCCGCGGCACCGTCGACATGAAGGACTTCGACGCCATGGTGCTCTCCATCGTCCGGGCCCGGACCCGTGCCGGCGCGCTGCCGCAACGCCCGATCGTGCTCAGCTTCACCGCTGACGAGGAGGCCGGTGGCCACCTGGGCGCCCAGCACCTCGTAGACAACCACGCCGACCTGCTCGCCGACTGCACCGAGGCGGTCGGCGAGGTCGGTGGCTTCACCACCACGGTGCGCGGCAAGCGGATCTACCTCATCGAGGCCGCCGAGAAGGGGATGGCCTGGATGCGGCTCACCGCCCGCGGTCGCGCCGGCCACGGGTCGATGATCAACCACGACAACGCCGTCACCACGCTGGCCGCCGCGGTCGCCCGGATCGGCAGCCACGACTGGCCGGTCCGGCTCACCCCGGCGATGGAGGTCCTCCTGGCCTCCGTGGCCGACATCGCCGGCACCGAGGCGACCCCGGAGAACGCCGAGGCGCTGGTCGAGGAGTTCGAGAGCTCGGCACGGATGCTGGGCGCGGTCATCCGCAACACCGCCAACCCGACGATGCTGGACGCCGGATACAAGGTGAACGTGATCCCGACCGAGGCGAGTGCCCATGTCGACGGTCGCTTCCTGCCCGGCTACGAGGACGAGTTCTTCGCCACCCTGGCCGAGCTCTGCGGCGAGGACGTGACGTGGGACTTCGTCTCCAAGCAGCAGCCGTGGGACTCGCCGTTCGAAGGCCGGCTGATGGACGCGATGACCAAGTCGATCCTGGCCGAGGACCCGGACGGCATCGTCGCTCCGTACCTGATGAGCGGCGGCACCGACGCCAAGCACTTCCGCCGCCTCGGGATGGAGTCGTACGGCTTCGCGCCGCTGCGGCTGCCCCCGGACCTGGACTTCGGCTCCCTCTTCCACGGCGTGGACGAGCGGGTGCCAGTCGATGCGCTCGAGTTCGGCGCCCGGGTCTTCGACCGGTTCCTGGATCAGGCGTAGACGAGCAGCGGGCGCGGCTGCCGGATGATCTTCCGGCGCAGCACCACCCGCCGTACGCCGTCGTTCCCGATCTGGACGCTGCGCAACTCCCAGCCGCCCTGTTCGGCGCGCTCGACCAGCATCCTGCGGACCACGTTGCGGCTCAGGTCGCGCGGCAACGCGATCCGCTCGTATTCCCACTCGACGTTCCGGCGCCGGGCCGGAGGTGCGACCGGAGTCATCATTCGCCCCCGGAGACGTCGTCCAGCGCGTCGATGATCTCCTGCGGAAGGGTGAGTTCGTCGATGCCGAGGGCCGCCTGCAACTGGGCGGCCGTGCGCGCCCCGACGATGGGCGCGGTCACGCCGGGCCGGTCGCGCACCCAGACCAGGGCGACCTCGATCGGGGACCAGTCCAGCCCCTCGGCCGCGCGGACGACGGCCTCCACGACCCGCTGGTGGTGATCGCCCAGGTAGGCACCCACGAAGTTGGCGAAGTGCGGCGAGGCGGCCCGGGAGTCGGCCGGTGTCCCGTGGCGGTACTTCCCGGTGAGCACGCCGCGCCCCAGTGGAGACCACGGGAGCACACCGAGGCCCAGTGCCTGGGCAGCGGGGAGCACCTCGTGCTCCACGGAACGATTGAGCAACGAGTACTCGACCTGGGTGGAGGCGATCCGGGCCCGGCCGGGGACGGCGGACTGCCAGGTCGCGGCCTGCGCGGTCTGCCACCCGGCGTAGTTGGAGATGCCGACGTACGCCGTCCGCCCACTGCTCACCGCATGGTCCAGCGCGCCGAGGGTCTCGTCCAGGGGCGTGCCGTCGACCCAGGTGTGCACCTGCCACAGGTCGACATGGTCGACACCCAGCCGGGCCAGCGACTGGTCCAGGGCGCGGAGGAGCCCACCGCGGGAGACGTTGGTGACCCGTTCGCCGCTGCGGCGCGAGATCCCCGCCTTGGTCGCCAGCACCACGTCATCGCGCGCGACCACGTCGCCGAGCAGGCTCCCGATCAGTTCCTCGGAGGCACCGTCGCCATAGCCGGCAGCCGTGTCGAGCAGGGTCCCGCCGGCCTCGACGAAGGCGATCAACTGGTCGCGTGCCTCGTGGGCGTCGGTGTCGCGCCCCCAGGTCAAGGTGCCGAGACCGAGCCGGGAGACGAGCAGGCCGGTTGATCCCAGGGCGCGTTGTTGCATGGGCGCAAGGCTAGCCAGCCAGGCTCACGCTGGTTGCTCGGCACGCCGTACAGTGCTCCCGTGCTGGACTTCTTCAAGGCAATCTTCCTCGGCATGCTGCAGGGACTCACCGAGTTCCTGCCCATCTCGAGCAGTGCCCACCTGCGGATCTTCCCCGAGTTCTTCGGCTGGGGCGACCCGGGCGCGGCCTTCACCGCGGTGGTCCAGATCGGCACCGAGGTGGCAGTGCTGCTCTACTTCCGCAAGGACATCTGGCGGATCGCCTCGGCCTGGCTCAGTTCACTGGTCCGCCCGGAGAAGCGCGGCACCGTCGATGCCCGGATGGGGTGGTACATCATCATCGGCTCACTGCCGATCGTGGTGCTCGGCATCACCCTGAAGGACGTCATCGAGAAGGACTTCCGCAACCTGTGGATCATCGGCACCACCCTGATCGTGCTCGGTGTGATCCTGGGCATCGCGGACCGGATCGGCTCCAGCGACCGCACGATCAAGCAGATGGGCGTCCGGCACGCGGTGCTCCTCGGCCTCGCCCAGGCGTGCGCGCTGATCCCCGGCGTCTCCCGCTCCGGTGCGACGATCTCGATGGGCCGCTTCCTGGGCTATGACCGCGAGGCGGCGACCCGGTTCGCGTTCCTGCTCGCGATCCCGGCCGTGGTCGGGGCCGGACTCTTCGAGCTCAAGGAGATCCCGCACGGGGAGAACAGCCTCGGCTGGGGCCCGACCATCACCGCCACCATCGTCTCCTTCGTCGTTGGGTACGCCGCGATCGCCTGGTTGCTGCGCTATGTCACGACCAAGTCCTACCTGCCGTTCGTGATCTACCGGATCGGCCTCGGCGCCCTGGTCCTCGGCCTGCTCTCCTTCGGAGTGATCGCGGCCTGAGGGTCGCCCCACTAGGGTGCAGGCATGGCAACCGTGGTGCTCGTGCGACATGGCCGGAGCACGGCCAACACCGGGGGAGTGCTGGCCGGCCGCACACCCGGCGTCGACCTCGACGAGACCGGCCGGGAGCAGGCGCGCCTGGCCGCCGAGCGACTCGCACCAGTGCCGGTGGCCCGGATCGTCTCCAGTCCCCTGGAGCGGTGTCGCCAGACGGCCGAGGCCCTCGTGGCCGCCCAGCCACAGGTCACGGTCGACATCGAGCCCGGCCTGCTGGAATGCGACTACGGCGACTGGAGCGGCCGGACGATCAGCGACCTGCTCAAGGAGCCGCTGTGGAAGACGGTGCAGCACCAGCCTTCCGCCGCGGGATTCCCGGGCGGGGAGACGCTGTCGGCGATGATGGCCCGCGCGGTCGCCGCCGTACGCCGCATCGACGCCGAGGTGGAGGCCAGCCACGGGGAGTCCGCCGTCTGGGTGGCGGTCAGCCACGGCGACATCATCAAGGCGATCCTGGCCGACGCGCTGGGCATGCACCTGGACCTCTTCCAGCGCCTCCACGTCGACCCGGCCTCCATGTCGATCATCCGGCACACCCGGCGCCATCCCTTCGTGCTGGCCCAGAACACCCATGCCGGTGACCTCGGCTGGCTCACACCGCCGGCCGGGGCCGAGGCGGGTGAGGCCCCGTCGGGCGACGCGGTGGTCGGCGGCGGCGCCGGACCCGCATAGGCTGGGACCCATGCCTCCCGTCGTGCACTCCTTCGACCCGCCGGACCGCTTCGTGGTGGGCACCATCGGCGAGCCCGGGGCACGGACGTTCTTCCTCCAGGCCCGTCAGGGCGCGCGGATGGTCAGCGTTTCCCTGGAGAAGCAGCAGGTGGCCGTCCTGGCCGAGCGGATGGACAACCTGCTGGACGAACTCATGGTCGATGAGGCGACCCGGGCACTGATCCCGGCCGTCGCGCCACTGGACCTGGAGGACTCCCGCCCGCTCGACCAGCCGATCGAGGAGGAGTTCCGGGCCGGCACGATGACCCTCTCGTGGGAGTCGAGCGACGAGCGCGTGGTGGTCGAGGTCTTCCCGTTCAACGAGGCTGCGATCATCACCCCGGACCAGGTCGAGGAGGAGTTCACCGAACCGGAGCCCGAGGAGGTCTTCCTGGTCCGGATCACCGCCGCCCACGCCCGGGCCTTCGTGCAGCGCGCCGGCGCCGTGGTGGAGGCCGGGCGGCCGAGTTGCCCCTTCTGCGGCGGACCGATCGACCCCGACGGACACCTGTGCGTGCGCGCCAACGGGTTCCGCCGACGCCAGTGAGTCCTCGGTGATCGACGTCGCCGTCGCTGGCATCGCCACCGGCGAGATCAGCCTGGTCGGCCGGGTGATGCCGGCCTCGAACGCCACCTTCGTCGGCACGATCGGCGAGGTCCAGGTGGTCTACAAGCCGGTGCGCGGCGAGCGGCCGCTGTGGGACTTCCCCGACGGCACCCTCGCCCAGCGCGAGGTCGCGGCGTACGCCGTCTCCGAGGCGCTGGGCTGGCAGGTGGTCCCGCCCACGGTGTTGCGCGACGGGCCTCACGGGCCGGGCATGGTGCAGGCCTGGGCCGAGCCCGACCCTCAGCAGGCTCCCGTCGACGTCGTGGCCCGCGGGCACCTGCCCGACGGCTTCCGCCACGTCTTCGATGCGCTGGACGGCGACGAGCAGCCGGTGGCGCTGGTCCACGAGGATTCCGCGCCGCTGCGGCGGATGGCTGTCTTCGACGTCCTGGTCAACAACGGCGACCGCAAGGGTGGCCATGTGCTGGCCATGGCCGACGGGCACCGCTACGGCGTGGACCACGGGGTCTCCTTCCACGTGGAGGAGAAGTTGCGCACCGTGCTGTGGGGATGGGTCGGTGAGCCGCTCAGCGACGCCGAACGCGACGCCGTCCGACGGGTCCACGACGACGCCGACCTGCTACGCCGCCTCTCGGACCTGGTCACGGAGCCGGAAGTGGCGGCGTACGTCGCCCGCTGCGAGGCCCTGCTGGCTGCCGGCGAGATGCCCGCGCCGTCGGGGGAGTGGCCCGCGATCCCGTGGCCGGCCTTCTGAGGACGTTCGTCTAGGCTGCCCACATGCGTTCGTGGTCAGCTGCCGAGGTCCCGTCCCTGCCGGTTGCGGCACCGCAGGTCTGTGTCTTCGACACTTCGACTGGGCAGGTGGTCCCCACCGAACCCACCGGAGGGGCCCGCCTCTACGTCTGTGGCATCACGCCCTACGACGCCACCCACATGGGGCACGCCGCCACCTATGTGGGCTTCGACCTGCTGCACCGGGCCTGGCTCAACGCCGGCCACGACGTGCACTACGTGCAGAACGTCACCGACGTGGACGACCCGCTGCTGGAACGGGCCACCAAGGTCAACGTCGACTGGCAGGACCTCGCGGCCCGGGAGACCGATCTCTTCCGCGAGGACATGGAGGCGCTTCGCGTGCTGCCGCCCCGCGACTACATCGGGGCCGTCGAGTCGATCCCGCTGGTCATCGAGCTCATCGAGGCGTTGCAGCAGGCCGGGGCGATCTACCAGGTCGAGGACGACCTCTACTTCTCGGTCACGGCCGACGTCGACTTCGGCACGGTGTCGGGCTGGGACCGCGAGCAGATGCTCGCCATCTTCGGCGAACGCGGCGGTGACCCGGACCGGCCGGGCAAGCGCGACCCGCTGGACTGCGTGGTGTGGCGCGGCGAGCGGCCCGACGAGCCGTCCTGGCCCAGTCCGTTCGGCCCCGGCCGCCCGGGCTGGCACATCGAGTGCGCCGCCATCGCGCTGGAACACCTGGGCACCTCCTTCGACGTCCAGGGTGGCGGCAGCGACCTGGTCTTCCCGCACCACGAGATGTCAGCCGGCGAGGTGCAGGTGGCGCATCCGGGGCAGAAGTTCGCCCGTGCCTACCTGCACGCCGGGATGGTCGCCTACGACGGCGAGAAGATGTCCAAGTCCAAGGGCAACCTGGTCTTCGTCTCCGCGCTGCGGCGCGCAGATGTGGACCCGATGGCGATCCGGTTCACCCTGCTGCGCCAGCACTACCGCTCCGACTGGGAGTGGACCGACGACCTGCTGTGGGACGCCACGAACACCCTTGACGCGTGGCGACTCGTGGTCGCCAACCCGGCCGGCGCTCCTGCGCTGCCCGTGGTCCAGGAGGTGCTGGCGGCCCTCGCCGATGACCTGGACGCTCCCCGCGCGCTGCGGGCCGTCCAGGGGTGGATGGAGGCCAGCCGGGGAGGCGACACCACCGACCCCGACGCGAGCGCCACCATCCGGAACCTGCTGGACGCCGCGCTCGGCCTGGTCATCTGAGTCTGGTCAGTCGGCGTCGCGGCGCTTGAGGTAGCGCTCGAACTCGCGGGCGATCGCTTCACCGGAGGCCTCGGGAAGTTCCGCGGTGTCGCGTGACTCCTCCAGTTCCCGGATGTAGTCGGCGATGTCCTCTTCCTCCTCGGCGAGTTCGTCCACGCCACGCTCCCAGGCCCGGGAGTCCTCGGGCAGGTCACCGAGTTCGATGGCGGCCTCGAAGAGGTCCTCCAGCTTGCCGAGCAGCGCCAGGCTCGCCTTCGGGCACGGCGGCGGCGCGGCGTAGTGCGGGACGGCCACCCAGTAGGAGACTGCCGGGATGTCCAGGCGGACGCAGGCGTCCTGGATGACGCCGAGGATCCCGGTCGGCCCCTCGTACGACGACGCCTCCAGGTCGAGGCGATCCAGCAGGTCCGGTTCACTCGCCGTGCCGGAGACCGGCAGGGGCCGCGAGTGCGGGGTGTCGGAGAGCAGGGCACCGAGGGTGACGACCAGTTGGGCGCCGAGGTCGTCGCAGGCGGCCAGCAGTTCGGCGCAGAACCGGCGCCACCGCATGTTCGGCTCGATGCCGCGGACCAGGATCACGTCGCGGTCCAGGCCCGGGGGAGAGGCGACCGAGATGCTGGTCCCCGGCCAGGCCAGGGACGGGATGCCCCGCGCATCGGCGGCAACGATCGGCCGGTTCATCTGGAAGTCGTAGTAGTCGTCGGGATCAACCCCGCCGATGACGCGCGCATCCCAGGCATCGAGCAGGTGGTCCAGGACCCCGGTGGCTGCCTCGGCAGCGTCGTTCCAGCCCTCGAAGGCGAAGACCACGACCGGGTCGATCAGGTCAGGCACGTCCTCCAGTTCGATCATCGCCCCAGCCTAGTGCCGGGCCGGTGGGCTGGTCATAGCCCTTCCGGGATTCGCTCGTTGAATCCCATGAGTGTCACCATTCGGGAAGGGTGTCCAAGATCTGGACCACCTGCCTAGGCTTGACGGACACCCCTGGCACCGAGAGGAAATCGTGACGGAACCTGCTGCCCTGCGACCGGATGCGACGGCCGAACTGGTCGGGCTGATGGAGGAGCGCATCCTCGTCCTCGATGGCGCCATGGGCACGGCGATCCAGCGCGACCGCCCCAGCGAGGAGGGCTATCGCGGGGAGCGGTTCAAGGACTGGCCCTCCGACCTCCAGGGCAACAACGACCTGCTCAGCCTGACCCAGCCGTCGATCATCGAGGCGATCCACCGCGAATACCTCGAGGCCGGCGCCGACATCATCGAGACCAACACGTTCAACGCCAACGCGGTCTCGCTCGGCGACTACGGCATGGCAGAACTCGCCTACGAGATCAACAAGGCGAGCGCGGCCCTGGCCCGGGCTGCCTGCGACACCGTGGCCACCCCCGAGCGGCCCCGCTACGTCGCCGGTGCCATCGGCCCCACCACCCGGACCGCCTCCATCTCCCCGGACGTCAACGACCCGGGCGCCCGCAACATCACCTACGACCAGCTGGTCGCGGCGTACCTGACCCAGGCGAACGGCCTGGTCGACGGCGGTGCGGACCTGCTGATCATCGAGACGATCTTCGACACCCTCAACGCCAAGGCCGCGATCTTCGCCCTGGAGACCCTCTTCGAGGAGCGCGGACGACGGTGGCCGGTGATCATCTCCGGCACCATCACCGACGCCTCCGGCCGCACCCTGTCCGGGCAGGTCACGGAGGCGTTCTGGAACTCGGTGCGCCACGCCGCCCCCTTGGCAATCGGGCTGAACTGCGCGCTGGGCGCCGCGGAGATGCGCCAGTACGTCGCTGAGCTCAGCCGGATCGCCGACTGCCACGTCTCCTGCTACCCGAACGCCGGCCTGCCGAACGCGTTCGGTGAGTACGACGAGTCGCCCTCGGAGATGGCCGGCGTGATCGGCGAGTTCGCCAGCAGCGGACTGGTCAACATCCTGGGCGGCTGCTGCGGCACCACGCCCGACCACATCCGCGCCATTGCCGAGTCCGCGGACGGCCTGCCACCACGGGTGCCGCCCACCATCGCCCCGGCGATGCGCCTCTCCGGCCTGGAACCGCTCATCATCGACGAGGACTCGCTCTTCGTCAACGTCGGTGAACGCACCAACATCACCGGCTCGGCCCGGTTCCGCAACCTGATCAAGGACGGCAACTACGACACCGCCCTGGCGGTTGCGCAGCAGCAGGTCGAGAACGGCGCCCAGGTCATCGACGTCAACATGGACGAGGGGATGATTGACGGCGTCGCGGCGATGGACCGCTTCCTCAAGCTGGTCGCCGGCGAACCCGACATTTCCCGGGTGCCGATCATGATCGACTCCTCCAAGTGGGAGGTCCTGGAGACCGGCCTGAAGGCCGTCCAGGGCAAGCCGATCGTCAACTCCATCTCGATGAAGGAGGGCGAGGAGAAGTTCCGCGCCGAGGCCCGCCTGTGCCGCAAGTACGGCGCCGCAGTCGTGGTGATGGCCTTCGACGAGGAGGGCCAGGCCGACAACCTCGAGCGGCGCATCGAGATCTGCAAGCGCGCCTACGACATCCTGGTCGACGAGGTCGGCTTCCCTGCCGAGGACATCATCTTCGACCCGAACTGCTTCGCGCTGGCCACCGGTATCGAGGAGCACGCCAACTACGGCGTCGACTTCATCGAGGCGACCCGCTGGATCCGGCAGAACCTGCCCGGCGCCCAGATCTCGGGCGGCATCTCCAACGTCTCGTTCTCCTTCCGCGGCAACAACCCGGTCCGCGAGGCGATCCACGCCGTCTTCCTCTTCCACGCCATCAAGGCCGGCCTCTCCATGGGCATCGTCAACGCGGGTGCCCTGGTCGTCTATGACGAGATCGACCCGGAGTTGCGTGACCGCATCGAGGACGTGGTGCTCAACCGGCGCGAGGACGCGGGGGAGCGGCTGCTGGAGATCGCCGAGCGATTCAACAACGCGGGCCAGGACCAGGACGAGGGCAAGGTCGACGAGTGGCGCTCGCTGCCGATCCGGGAGCGGATCACCCACGCCCTGGTCAAGGGACTGGACGCCCACGTCGAGACCGACACCGAGGAACTGCGCGCCGAGATCGCAGCCGCCGGCGGCAAGCCCATCGAGGTGATCGAGGGCCCGTTGATGGACGGCATGAACGTGGTCGGTGACCTCTTCGGCGCCGGCAAGATGTTCCTGCCCCAGGTGGTCAAGAGCGCCCGCGTGATGAAGAAGGCAGTCGCCTACCTGCTGCCGTTCATCGAGGCGGAGAAGCAGCCCGGCGACGCGGACCAGACCAACGGCACCATCGTGATGGCAACCGTCAAGGGCGACGTCCACGACATCGGCAAGAACATCGTCGGCGTCGTGCTGCAGTGCAACAACTACGAGGTCGTCGACCTCGGCGTGATGGTGCCGGCGCAGAAGATCCTCGACACCGCCCGCGAGATCGGTGCCGACATGATCGGCCTCTCCGGCCTGATCACCCCGTCCCTGGACGAGATGGTCAACGTGGCCGCCGAGATGAAGCGCCAGGAGTTCGAGATCCCGCTGCTGATCGGCGGTGCCACCACCTCGCGGGCGCACACCGCTGTCAAGATCGACCGCCAGTATCCCGGCGCCGTGGTCTGGGTGAAGGACGCGTCCCGCTCGGTGCCCGTGGCGGCAGCCCTGCTCAGCGACACCCAGCGCCCGAAGCTGCTGGCGGAGCTGAAGGAGGACTACGACTCGCTGCGCGAGCGGCACGCCAACAAGCAGGAACGGCCGATGCTGGCCCTCGAAGCGGCCCGGGCCAACCGGACGCCGATCGAGTGGGAGGGATACGTTCCGCCGCTGCCCCGGCAACCCGGCATCCACGTGCTCTCCGAATACGACCTGGCCGAGTTGCGGGAGTTCATCGACTGGCAGCCGTTCTTCAACGCCTGGGAGATGAAGGGCAAGTTCCCCGACATCCTCAACAGCCCGACCACCGGGGAAGAGGCCCGCAAGCTCTACGACGACGCCCAGCGGATGCTCGACCTCGTGGTCAAGGAGAAGTGGCTCACCGCCAATGCGGTCTTCGGCCTCTTCCCGGCCAACGCGGTCGGCGACGACATCGAAGTGTACGCCGACGACTCCCGGGCCGAGGTCCGTGCCGTGCTGCACAACCTGCGCCAGCAGGGAGAGCACCGCGAGGGCATCCCGAACCGTTCCCTGGGCGACTTCGTGGCACCGAAGGAGACCGGCCTGGCCGACCACGTCGGCGCCTTCGCGGTCACTGCCGGCCTGGGCTCCATCGAACGGATCATGAAGTTCAAGGAAGACCTCGACGACTACTCCGCGATCATGCTCGAGGCACTCGCCGACCGGCTGGCAGAAGCCTTCGCCGAGCGGCTGCACCAGCGGGTCCGCACCGAGTTCTGGGGCTACGTGCCCGACGAGGACCTGGACAACGACGCCCTGATCGCGGAGAAGTATCGCGGCATCCGTCCCGCACCGGGCTACCCGGCGTGCCCCGAGCACACCGAGAAGAAGACGCTGTGGGAGTTGCTGGACGTCACCACCAACACCGGCATCGAGCTGACCGACGGCATGGCCATGTGGCCGGGCGCCGCCGTCTCGGGCTGGTACTTCTCCCATCCGCAGTCGCAGTACTTCGTGATCGGCCGGCTGCAGCGCGACCAGGTCGCGGAATATGCGCAGCGCAAGGGCTGGACCCAGCGCGAGGCGGAGCGGTGGCTCTCCTCGAACCTGGCCTACGAGCCGGAGGACTGATCCCGCTGCAGGCCGTGTTGTGGGACATGGACGGCACGCTGGTCGACACCGAGCCGTGCTGGATCGAGGCCGAGTTCGAGATGGCGGAGCGCTACGGCGGTGCGTGGAGCCATGAGCACGCGCTGAACCTGGTCGGCAACTCGCTGATCGGCTCCGGGCGCTACATCCGCGAACACATGGGCATCGACCTGGCACCGGAGCAGATCGTCGAGGAACTCCTGGACGGGGTCATCGCCCGGGTGAACCGTGGGGTCCCGTGGCGCCCCGGAGCACGGGAGCTGCTGGATGAGCTGAACGGCGCAGGGATCCCGTGTGCCCTGGTCACGATGAGCTATCGACGCTTCGCCGAGCCGATCCTGGCTGCCCTGCCCGGGGGCCACTTCGCGGCGGTGGTGACCGGCGACGCCGTACGGCATGGCAAGCCGCACCCCGAGCCCTACCTGATGGCCGCCGCACAGCTCGGCGTGGACCCGGCCTCCTGCCTGGCCATCGAGGACTCCGACACCGGGGCACGCTCAGCAGTTGCCGCGGGGTGCACCACCCTGGTGGTGCCCAACCACGTCCCCGTCCCGCCCGGACCAGGCCGGGTGGTGCGCGACGGGCTCGCCGGCCTCAGCCTCACGGAGTTGGCGGCACTGGTGCCGGCTGCTCCCGGTCGATCCTGAACATCGGCAGCGGCGGGATCTCCCCGCCGAACTCGGGACACTTGTCCTGGAAGCTGCACCAGTCGCAGAGCCGGCTGCGCCGCGGACGCCAGTCGCCGGTCAGTTCGGCGTGGCGGATCGCGCCCCAGACGGCCTCCACCTTTCGCTCCACGGCAAGCAGGTCGTCCTCGTCGGGGACGTGGCGCAGCACCTGCCCGTTGCCCAGGTAGATCAACTGGAGGAGGGCCGGGATGATCCCGCGGGTGCGCCACAGCACCAGGGCATAGAACTTCATCTGGAAGAGCGCCTTGGCCTCGAACATCTCCCCGGGCGAGCGGCCCGTCTTGTAGTCCACCACGCGGATCATCCCGTTGGGCGCGATGTCGAGCCGGTCAATGATCCCGCGCAGCATCAGCTTCGAGTCGAGCAACGCCTCGACGTACAGTTCCCGCTCGGCCGGCTCCAGCCGCGTCGGATCCTCGAGCGCGAAGTAGGTGTCCAGGCTGGCGCGGGCCTCCTCCAGCCAGGCGGCGAAGTCCAGGCCCTCGCCCTCATCCGGTGGGTCGAAGAGGTCGGCAACCGCCGGTTCCTCGGCGACCAGCCCCTCCCATGCCGGGGTGAGGAGTTCCCGCGCCTGCTCCGGCGTACGTCGTGCGGCCGGCAGGTCGAAGAGGTCCTCGAGCACCTTGTGGACCAGGGTGCCGCGCACCGCGGCCGGCGAGGGCTCCTCGGGGAACCGGTCGATGGTCCGGTAGCGGTAGAGCAGCGGGCAGGTCATGAAGTCGCCTGCCCGGCTGGGGGAGAGCGTGCCGAGCACCTCGACGCCATCCACCGGGGTCTGCTCGTGTGCCATGGCTCCAACGCTAGCGGCTATCACCCCATCCGATAGCCTCGAAGCGTGTCCGCCGACGATCCGAACCCCCGCGAGGAGACGCTGCGGCGCCCCCACCCGCCGGGCACCTTCCGGATCGGGCAGATCGCCGGCGTCGACGTCCTGATCACCTCCTCCTGGTTCATCATCGCCGCGCTGATCGCGGTGGTCCTCGCGCCGCGCGTGGAGAGCGTCCAGCCCGGCCTCGGCGCCTGGAAGTACGTCGCCGGCGTGGCGTTCGCGGTCGTGCTCTACCTCTCGGTGCTGCTGCACGAGGCCTCCCACGCCCTCGTCGCGCGCCACTACGGCTATCCGGTCACCTCGATCACGCTCCACTTCCTCGGTGGCGCCACGATGATCGAGGGTGAGGCCCGTCGTCCCCGCCACGAGTTCTGGATCGCCGTGGTCGGCCCGCTCACCTCGATCGCGGTCGGCCTCGCTGCGATCCCGCTCTGGTTCGTGACGCCCGAGGGCATCGCGCGCCTCTGCGTGGAGGGGCTGGCCGGGGCGAACCTCCTGGTCGGCGTGCTCAACCTGGTCCCCGGACTGCCACTCGACGGTGGCCGGGTCCTCAAGTCCGCCGTGTGGGGCATGGGCGGCAACGCGCACCGCGGCACCATCGCTGCCGGCTGGGGCGGGCGGATCTTCGCCGTCCTGGCCCTGCTCTGGCCGCTCTTCATGGACGTCGTCCTCGACATCCGCCCCACGCTCTTCGACTACCTGCTGGCCTTCATCATCGGGCTCTTCCTGTGGACCGGGGCGACCGCGTCGATGCAGGGAGCCAGACTGCGCCAACGCCTGCCCGGCATCGTCGCGCGCGATCTGGCCCGGCGTACCCTCACCGTCCCCGAGGACCTCCCGGTCGCCGAGGCCGTACGCCGTGCCCAGGAGGCCGGCGCCGGTGGCATCGTCACCATGGCCCCCAACGGCAGCCCGGTGGGCATCGTCAACGAGGCCGCCCTGCTCGCCACGCCCGAGGAGCGGCGCCCGTGGGTGGCCGTCTCGACGGTGGCGCGCAGCCTCGAGGAGGGCCTCTCCCTGCCGGTCGGCATCGTCGGTGAGCAACTGATCCGGGCGATCACCCGCCTGCCCGCGCACGAATACGTCCTGGTCGAGGAGGACGGCAGCATCTACGGCGTGCTGGCCACGGCCGACGTCGATCAGGCATTCGTCGATCGGCACAAGTAGGGTCCTGCCCATGTCTGAGGAGCCAGCACCATCCACCCACGACCTGCCCGACGTTCCCCGCGCGGCATGGTCCGGCGTCCACCGCGGCGTGCTGCGGGAAGGGGAGTGGGTCCGCCTGGTCGACCAGAAGGGCCGCAAGCACAACTTCGAACTGACCGCGGGAAAGCGGTTCTTCAGCAACCGGGGTCACCTGGACCATGACGACCTGATCGGGCGCGAGGAAGGCTTCTCGATCAGCTCCTCGGCCGGTGGCGAATACCTGGTCTTCCGCCCCCTGCTCTCCGAGTTCGTGGTCTCCATGCCCCGCGGCGCGGCCGTCATCTACCCGAAGGACGCCGCCCAGATCGTGGCGATGGCCGACATCTTCCCCGGCGCCCACGTGGTCGAGGCCGGCGTCGGCTCCGGGGCACTGACCTGCTCCCTGCTCCGCGCCGTCGGCCCCTACGGCAAGGTCACCTCCTGGGAACGGCGCGAGGAGTTCGCCGACGTGGCCCGGCGCAACGTGCACCAGTTCTTCAACGTCCCCACCGGCGAGACCCACCCCTCGTGGGACCTGCGCCTGGGCGACCTGCAGGTCGAACTGCCCGCCTCGAGCGAGCGCGCCGACCGGATCGTGCTCGACATGCTCGCACCCTGGGAGTGCGTCGAGGCCGTCGCCGACTCACTGGTCGCAGGCGGGATCGTGGTCGCCTACGTCGCCACCACCACCCAGCTCTCGCGGTATGTCGAGACGGTGCGCGCCCATGGTTCCTTCACCGAACCGCATGCGTGGGAGTCGATGGTCCGTGACTGGCACGTCGAGGGGCTCGCTGTGCGCCCGGACCACAAGATGATCGGCCACACCGCCTTCCTGGTCACCGCGCGCCGGATGGCGCCGGGGGAGAAGGCACCGCGCAAGACCCGCCGACCGGCGCCCGGGGCCTACGGACCCGACTACACGGGTCCACGCCCCGAGGGCGTCCCCGCGCTCCCTGCCGAGGACTGATCCGGGCGGCGACGCGAATTCGTTGCCGACATGTGTCCTGACCTGCTTCCCTTCGCCCACTGAATGGGTAAGGTCGAGAACACGACGCAGGAGGTGGTGCACATGTCGGCATCGGAGAATCCACGCAGTCCCGAGGAGCTTGCCGCCCAGGTGAGGTTCCTGGAGGCCGAGGTCACGGACCTGCGCCGCAGGCTGGCCGAAGGCCCCGGACAGGCCCGGCTCCTGGACCAGCGCCTGGCGGACGCCCAGCGCTCCCTGGCCGCGGTCACCTCCCAGAACGAGCGACTGGCCCAGACCCTGCGCGAGGCACGCGACCAGATCGTGACGCTCAAGGAGGAGGTCGACCGGCTCGCCCAGCCGCCGGCCGGGTTCGGCACCTTCCTCACCCGCAACGACGACGACACCGTCGACGTGTTCACCGGTGGCCGCAAGCTGCGGGTCACGGTCAGCCCGAACGTCGACCTGGATGACCTGCAGCGCGGCCAGGAGGTCATGCTCAACGAGGCACTGAACGTGGTCGCCGCCATGGAGTTCGAGCAGGTCGGCGAGGTCGTCATGCTCAAGGAGATCCTGGCCGACGGCGAGCGTGTCCTGGTGATCGCGAATGCCGACGAGGAGCGGGTGGTCCGCCTGGCCCAGCCACTGCTGGATGCGCGGCTGCGCGCCGGGGACTCCCTGCTGCTCGACTCCCGCTCCGGCTACGCCTACGAGAAGGTGCCCAAGTCCGAGGTCGAGGAACTGGTCCTCGAAGAGGTCCCCGACATCGACTACTCGGCGATCGGCGGCCTGATCAACCAGATCGACCAGATCCGCGACGCGGTCGAGCTGCCCTACCTGCACCCGGAACTCTTCAAGGAGCACCAGCTCAAGCCGCCCAAGGGCGTCCTCCTCTACGGCCCGCCCGGCTGTGGGAAGACGCTGATCGCGAAGGCAGTGGCGAACTCGCTGGCCAAGAAGGTCGCGGCAAAGACCGGCCAGGAGGGGAAGTCCTACTTCCTCAACATCAAGGGCCCGGAGTTGCTCAACAAGTACGTCGGGGAGACCGAGCGCCACATCCGCCTGGTCTTCCAGCGCGCCCGGGAGAAGGCCAGCGAGGGTACCCCGGTGATCGTCTTCTTCGACGAGATGGACTCGCTCTTCCGCACCCGCGGCTCTGGGGTCTCCTCCGACGTGGAGAACACCATCGTGCCCCAGCTGCTCAGCGAGATCGACGGCGTCGAACTGCTCGAGAACGTCCTCGTGATCGGTGCCTCCAACCGCGAGGACATGATCGACCCGGCGATCCTGCGCCCTGGCCGGTTGGACGTGAAGATCAAGATCGAACGGCCCGACGCTGAGTCCGCCCGTGACATCTTCAGCAAGTACCTCACCGCGGACCTGCCGCTGCATGCCGATGACCTGGCCGAGTTCGGCGGCAGCCAGCAGGCGTGCGTGGATGCGATGATCCGCGCCACCGTGGAGCGGATGTACACCGAGACCGAGGAGAACCGCTTCCTCGAGGTCACCTACGCCAACGGGGACAAGGAGGTCCTCTACTTCAAGGACTTCAACTCCGGGGCGATGATCCAGAACATCGTCGACCGGGCCAAGAAGATGGCGATCAAGGACCTCCTCGACCACGACCAGCGCGGCCTGCGGGTCCAGCACATGCTCCAGGCGTGCGTGGACGAGTTCAAGGAGAACGAGGACCTGCCGAACACCACCAACCCGGACGACTGGGCGCGCATCTCCGGCAAGAAGGGGGAGCGGATCATCTTCATCCGCACCCTCGTCACCGGCAAGCAGGGCACTGAGCCCGGCCGCTCCATCGACACGGTCTCCAACACCGGCCAGTACCTCTGACGCCGGCGGCCACGCCGCCGGGAGGCTCAGGCCTGCCCGGTGGCGAGGTAGCCGTAGGTCATCGGTGCGGACACCTTCGCGGAGAGCAGGTAGGCGTTCTCCACCTGCCCCATCGTGAAGCCGGCCGCCTCCGCAAGGGCGACCGGATCCCGGGTCAGGTGGCACCCGCCGGCCACCCGCCGCTGCACTGGCTCCATGCGCTGTTGCCAACGGCGTACGCCCGGGTCGGGGGAGAGTCCGTGCTCGAGCAGATGCAGCGTGCCGCCGGGCCGCAGCACCCGGTGCATCTCGCGCAGCGCCAGCGCCGGGTCCGGGATGGTGCACACGCTGAACGTGCACAACACCGCGTCGTACGTCGCATCTGCGGCCGCCAGGTGCTGCCCGTCCAGGCCGACCCGGTGGACGGGCACCGTGCTCGGTTCCCGGCGACGCGCGGAGAGGGCCCAGGCGCGATCGGACGGCTCCACTGCGTCCACCGACTCCACCGCGTCGGGATAGAAGCGCGTGTTGAGGCCACCCCCGAAGCCGATCTCCAGCACCCGGCCCGCCAACCCGGCGCAGCACCGCTCCCGCCAGGCCCCGATCTCCCGGCCGCGCAGGGCGCGATCGACGAGGTGTGGCACGACGCGTTCTTCCCACCAGCCCATGCGGGTCACCGTAACCGACGCCCGCTGCCGAGTAGGCTCGTCCCATGAGCGTGCGCAGGGTGATGGGCACCGAGGTGGAGTACGGGATCTCCGTCCTCGGCCAGCCGAACGCCAACCCGATGGTCTCCTCCTCCCAGGTAGTCAACGCCTATGGCACCGCGACGCTGAAGGCCCGCCGCGCCCGCTGGGACTTCGAGGAGGAGACCCCGCTGCGCGACGCCCGGGGCTTCGACATGGCCCGCCAGATCGCCGACCCCACCCAGTTGACAGACGAGGACCTGGGCCTGGCGAACATCATCCTCACCAATGGGGCCCGCCTCTACGTGGACCATGCGCACCCGGAGTACTCGACCCCCGAGGTGACCACCCCGCTCGACGTGGTCACCTGGGACAAGGCCGGGGAGCAGGTGATGCTCGACGCGGCCCTGCGGGCGGCCAACCTGCCCGGCGGCGCGCCGATCGTGCTCTACAAGAACAACACCGACAACAAGGGCGTCTCCTACGGCGCCCACGAGAACTACCTGATGCGCCGCTCGACACCGTTCAGCGAGATCGTGCGCCACCTGATCCCGTTCTTCGTCTCCCGCCAGGTGGTCACCGGAGCCGGCCGGGTCGGCATCGGCCAGGACGGGCGCGACCACGGGTTCCAGATCAGCCAGCGGGCCGACTTCTTCGAGGTGGAGGTCGGTCTGGAGACCACCCTGAAGCGGCCGATCATCAACACCCGCGACGAGCCCCACGCCAACCCCGAGCTCTACCGCCGCCTCCACGTGATCATCGGCGACGCGAACCTGTCCGAGATCTCCACCTACCTCAAGATCGGCACCACCGCCCTGGTCCTCTCGATGATCGAGGCCGACTGGATCCCCGAGCCCCTCACCGTGGCCCAACCTGTCAAGGAACTCCGCGCGGTCTCGCATGACCCCACATGCCGCCACCTGGTCACGCTTGCCGACGGGCGCACGCTGACCGGCGTACAGCTGCAGATGGAGTACCTCGACCTGGCCCGCAAGTACGTCGACGCCACCCTCGGCGCCGACGCCGACCCCCAGACGCTCGACGTACTGGCCCGGTGGGAGTCGGTGCTGACCCGCCTGGAGCAGGACCCGATGGAGTGCGCCCGCGAGCTCGACTGGGTTGCCAAGCTGAAACTGCTGCAGCAATACCGCGATCGCGACGGACTCGACTGGGACGACGCCAAGCTGCACCTGATCGACCTGCAGTACGCCGACATCCGGCCGGAGAAGGGCCTGCACCACCGCCTGGTGCGCCTGGGCCAGATGGAACGCCTGGTCAGCGACGAGGCGGTCGCGGCAGCGATGCACGACCCGCCCGAGGACACCCGCGCCTACTTCCGTGGCCGGGTGCTGGAGAAGTTCGGTGAGTCGGTGGCCGCGGCCAGCTGGGACTCGGTGATCCTGGACCTCCCCGGGCGCGAGTCGCTGCAGCGGGTGCCCACCATCGACCCGCTGCGCGGCTCCAAGGCGCACGTCGGTGAACTGATCGACAGTTGCGAGACGGCACAACAACTCTTCGCCGCGCTCACCCGCTGAACCCCAAACCCTTCCCCGAGTGGATAAGGTCGGTGTCATGGCACAGGAGCAGAAGCAGCCGAAGAAGTCCTCGGAGGAGACCGAGTCCACCGAGGACACCGTCGAGTCGGACGTCGCCGAACGCAAGGAGAAGCTCGACGAGGACATCGACGCGATCCTCGACGAGATCGACGACGTACTCGAGACGAATGCCGAGGACTTCGTGAAGTCGTTCATCCAGAAGGGCGGCGAGTGACCCGGTGAGCACGATCGACAACGGCCCCCGCCTGCCCGCATCCTTCCTGACGCCGGGGACCTCCTCGTTCGCCGAGTTCGTCTCCCAGCACTCCCCGGACCTGCTGCCCTCCAGCCGCGCCGTGCCCCAGGGCAGCGCCGAGGGCCTGGCACCGCACGGCACCACGATCGTGGCGGCCACCTTCCCCGGCGGCGTGGTGATGGCCGGTGACCGGCGCGCCACGATGGGCAACATCATTGCCCAGCGCGACATCCAGAAGGTCTTCCCTGCTGACGAGTTCAGCTGCGTCGGGATCGCGGGCACCGCCGGCCTGGCCGTGGAGATGGTCCGGCTCTTCGCCACCGAACTGGAGCACTACGAGAAGATCGAGGGCACCACGCTCTCCATGGACGGCAAGGCGAACCGGCTCGCCGCCCTGATCCGCCAGAACCTCGGCCTGGCCATGCAGGGACTGGCCGTGGTGCCGCTCTTCGCCGGCTACGACCTGGCCGCCGACCAGGGCCGGATCTTCTCCTACGACGTCACCGGTGGGCGCTACGAGGAGACGGCGTTCCACTCGGTGGGCTCCGGTTCGCTCTTCGCCCGCGGGTCGCTGAAGAAGCTCTACCGCGAGGACCTCACCGCCACCGAATGCGTCACCGCTCTCGTCCAGGCGCTGTACGACGCGGCCGACGACGACTCCGCCACCGGCGGGCCCGACATGACGCGCCGCATCTTCCCGGTGGTCCACGTGATCACCGCGGACGGCGGCAGCCGGATATCGGACGCCGAGGTCGCCGAGATCGCCGACCAGGTGATCGCCAGCCGCACCCAGCGCCCCGACGGCCCCGCCGCGACCCTGGTCTGATCGGGAAAGGACTGAACCCATGAGCATGCCCTATTACGTCTCACCCGAGCAGTTGATGAAGGACCGCGCCGACTTCGCCCGGAAGGGCATCGCCCGGGGCCGCTCGGTGGTCGTCGTCCAGTATGTCGACGGCGTCCTCTTCGTCTCCGAGAACCCCTCCCAGGCGCTGCACAAGGTCTCGGAGATCTATGACCGGATCGCGTTCGCCGCCGTGGGTCGCTACAACGAGTTCGAGAACCTGCGCATCGCCGGCGTACGCCTGGCCGACATGCGCGGCTATGCCTACGACCGCCGCGACGTCACCGGGCGCGGCCTCGCCAACGCCTACGCCCAGACCCTGGGCACGATCTTCTCCAGCGGCGGCGAGAAGCCCTATGAGGTGGAGATCTTCGTCGCCGAGATCGGTGACGAAGCCGCCGATGACCAGATCTATCGCCTGACCTATGACGGTCAGGTCGCCGACGAGCACCGCTATGCGGTGATGGGTGGCGCAGCCGACGTCGTCGCCGCGCACCTGGAGGAGCACTGCGTCGACGGCGCCACGCTGGCCGAGGCGCTCGCCGTCGCGGTCAACGCGCTGGGCCACTCCGAGACCGGCGACCGGGTGATCCCGGCCGAGGACCTCGAGGTGGCCGCGCTGGACCGGACCCGGTCGCAGCCGCGCAAGTTCCGCCGGATCCGCGGCCAGGCCCTGGGCGACCTGCTCGGGGACCGCGGACCGGCCACACCGGCGCCCGAGCCGACAGGAGCGACCGAGCCGACGGAGGCGACCGACCCGGAGCCACCGATCGCGCCCTGAACCCGCGCAAGCTCCGGGAAAGTGCAGTCGACACCGACTAGTGTTGATGCATGGACCGGCGGATCTTCGGGATCGAGAACGAGTACGGCGTCACCTGCACGCTCGACGGCCAGCGCCGCCTGAGCCCGGACGAAGTCGCCCGCTACCTGTTCCGCAAGGTCGTCTCATGGGGCCGCAGCAGCAACGTCTTCCTGCGCAACGGGGCGCGGCTCTACCTCGACGTCGGCTCGCACCCCGAATACGCCACCCCCGAATGTGACGACATCACCCAGTTGGTGACCCACGACAAGGCAGGGGAGCGGATCCTCGAGGGCCTGTTGATCGATGCCGAGCGGCGCCTGCACGAGGAAGGCATCCCCGGCGACATCTACCTGTTCAAGAACAACACCGACTCGGCGGGCAACTCCTACGGCTGCCACGAGAACTACCTGGTCGGCCGGGCGGGGGAGTTCAGCCGCCTGGCCGACATCCTGATCCCGTTCCTGGTCACCCGGCAGATCCTGGTCGGCGCCGGCAAGGTGGTCCAGACACCGCGGGGTGCGTCGTACTCGGTGAGCCAGCGGGCCGAACACATCTGGGAGGGCGTCTCCAGCGCCACCACCCGCAGCCGTCCCATCATCAACACCCGCGACGAGCCGCATGCCGACGCGGAGAAATACCGGCGCCTGCACGTCATCGTCGGCGACTCCAACATGAGCGAGACCACCACCCTGCTCAAGGTGGCCAGCTGCGAACTGGTGCTGCGGATGATCGAGGAGGGCGTGGTGATGCGCGACCTCACCCTGGAGAACCCGATCCGCGCGATCCGGGAGATCTCCCACGACATCACCGGCCGGCGGCAGGTCCGCCTGGCCAACGGTCGCGAGGCCAGTGCCCTGGAGATCCAGCAGGAGTACTTCACCCGCGCGCGCGACTTCGTGGACCGCCGGGAGCTGCGTACGCCGGTCATCGACGCCGCACTGGACCTGTGGGAACGCGGGTTGAAGGCCATCGACTCCGGCGACCTGGACCTGGTCGAGACCGAGATCGACTGGGTGATCAAGCTGAAGCTGCTGGACCGCTACCGCGCCCGTCACGGCCTCGGCCTGGGCCACGCCCGGATTGCCCAACTGGACCTCGCCTACCACGACATCCGCCGCGACCGCGGCCTCTTCTACTTGCTTCAGAAGCGCGGTGCAGTGCAGCGCGTGGTCAGCGACCTGGCCGTCTTCGAGGCCAAGTCCGTGCCGCCGCAGACCACCCGGGCCCGGCTGCGCGGCGACTTCATCCGCAAGGCCCAGGAACGCCGCCGCGACTTCACCGTCGACTGGGTGCACCTGAAGCTGAACGACCAGGCCCAGCGCACCGTCCTGTGCAAGGACCCGTTCCGTGCCGTCGACGAGCGGGTGGAGCGCCTGATCGAGGGCATGTGACGCTAGGCTGTGCGGGCTCGTTCCCGAACCGAAGGTGACCCCCTTGCGTCGCGTGCTCACACTCTTGGCCACGATCACCCTGCTCCTCCTCGGCCTCACCGCCTGCAGCGGTGGCGACGACGAGACCCCGGACTCGGGGACGGTCAACGTCACCGGTGAGGCCGGCGCCGAGCCGCAGGTCGAACTCGAGGGCACCTACCACCGCAACGGGCTCACCTCCGACGTGCTCGTCGAAGGTGATGGGGAGACCGTCGGCCAGGGATCGAATGTCTTCGTCCGGATGCTGATGGTCAACGCGTACGACGGCGAGGTGGCGTTCAGCTCCTGGCGCAACGGCAACCAGGAGTTCCTCACCCTCGACGACTCCCTGCCCGGCCTGACCGAGGCGCTCATCAACCACAAGGTCGGCAGCCGGGTGGTCATCGAGGGCAACGGCCGCAACGTCTTCGGCGACTTCGGCCAGCCGTCCTTCTTCATCAGCCCCGGTGACTCGATCGTGATCGTCGCCGACATCATGAGCGAGATCCCCGACCTGGTTGATGCCGACGCCGATGCGGCACCGGCCGGTGAGCCGAAGGTCGTCCTTTCCGATGACGGCCGGCCCAACGCGCTGGACTTCACCGACCTGCCTACCGAGATGCCCACCGAGGCACGGGTGGTCAGCCTGACCGAGGGCGACGGCCCGGCACTCACCGAGGAGTCGGTGATGGTGATGCGCTACGTCGGCCAGGTCTGGGGCGCCGAGGAGCCGTTCCAGGAGAGCTTCAGCCGTCCGCTGACTGCTGACGACGTACGACCGTTGACCGGCTATGTGTCGGGCTACCTGGCCAACCTGCCCGGCGTCAAGGTGGGTTCCCGCATCCTGCTGGTGCTGCCGCCCGCACAGGGATACGGCGAGGAGGGCAACCCCGACGCCGGCATCGAGGGCACCGACACGATCGTCTTCCTGATCGACGTGCTGGCCGCCTACGAGCCCACCGAACCGGTGGTCCCCGAGGGCGAGGAGCCCACCGAGGAGCCGTCGGCCACCGACCCGAGCGCCAGCGCGACGCAGTAGTGGGCGCTGGCCCGGCGAGGCCGGGCGCGTACGATGGCAGCGTTGACCACCAACGATGAGGACGACCATGACACCCCAACTCATCGGGAGCCTCGGAACCCCTGAGCTCCTGATCATCTTCGCCGCGATCATCCTGATCTTCGGTGCCAGCAAGCTGCCCGAGCTGGCCCGGGGGAGCGGTCGGGCGCTGCGCATCTTCAAGGCTGAGACCAAGGGCCTGCGCGACGATGACGACACCACCCCCGACGAGCTCGAGTCGCGCGAGCAGCGCAACGACCGCGACGCCTGACCCCAGCCTGAACTGGTGAGCATCCTCGGCGCGATCGAGCTGCTGCGCGGCCGGCCCGCCCACCCGGTGGGGCCCGATGGCCGGATGGCACTCTCGGACCACTTCCGCGAACTGCGCGCCCGCCTGATCCGCTGCGTCCTGGCCCTGGTCGTGGCCTTCATCGTCGCACTCTTCTTCTACGACGAGCTCCTCGAGCTGATGCTCTCGCCGTACAACGACGCCCGGATAGCCCTGGACCAGGAGGTCCAGACCCGCGCCTACGTGAGCGGCGCGACCGGTCCGCTGATGCTGCAACTGAAGCTGTGCGGCGTCGCTGCCCTGGTCGCCACCAGTCCCTACTGGCTCTACCAGGTGTGGAGCTTCATGCTGCCCGGGCTGCACCGCAATGAGCGCAAGTGGTCGCGGATCTTCGCCGCCGTCGCCGGCCCGCTCTTCATCGGCGGCGTGGTGCTCGGCTACTACGTGCTGCCCAAGGGCCTCGAGGTGCTGATCGGGTTCACCCCCGACCCGCTGGAGAACCTGGTCGAGTTCGGGGAGTACTTCTCCTTCCTGACCCGGATGCTGCTGGTCTTCGGCGTGGCGATGGAGATCCCGCTCTTCGTGGTGCTGCTCAACCTGGCCGGCGTGGTCACCGGCAAGCAGATCGGGCGCTTCCGCCCGTGGATCCTGGTCGGCACCTTCATCTTTGCCGCCGTGGCCACGCCGTCGACCGACCCGTTCGCCATGACCGCGCTCGCCTCGGTGATGTGCGTGCTCTTCCTGATCTCCGAGGGCATCGCCCGTGGGGTCGACCGGTTCCGCGGCCGGCGCCGGGCCCGCTCTGCGGACCAGTGGGACGACGACGAGGCATCCGCGCTGTGAGCCGTGCGCTCGCCCTCCTGGTGAACCCGACGGCTGGCAGGGGACGGGCCGCACACAGCGCCGGCCTGGCCGCCACCCGCCTGCGCCTGGCCGGGTACGACGTCCGCATCGAGGTCGGCACCGACGCAGACGATGCCGCACGCCGGGCACGCGCTGCGGTGGCCGCGGACGACCTCCTGGTCGCCTGCGGCGGGGACGGCATGGTCCACCTCGCCGTGCAGGCCCTCGCCGGCACCGGCCGGCCGCTGGGCATCATCCCGGCCGGCACCGGCAACGACGTCGCCCGCTACCTGGACCTTCCGCGCACGGACCCGGAGGCTGCCGCGGACCGGATCATCGCCTCCCGGACCAGGACGATCGACCTGGCCCGCTGCGGAGACCGCTGGTTCACCACCGTGCTGGCAGCCGGGTTCGACGCGATGGTCAACGAGCGGGCGAACGCGATGAACTGGCCACGCGGGCAGATGCGCTACAACCTGGCGACGATGGCCGAACTGCGCACCTTCCGCCCGCTGCGCTACACGCTGGACATCGACGGGACGGCGTACTCGCTGGATGCGATGCTCGTCGCCGTCGGCAACGGGCCCTCCTTCGGCGGTGGCCTGCGGATCACCGAACCCGCGGTGCTCGACGACGGGCTCCTGGATGTGGCCATCATCGGCCCGGTCAGCAAGGTCGACCTGGTCCGCAGCTATCCCCGCCTCTTCACCGGCACCATCACCGACCACCCGGCGTACCGCCACTTCCGCGCCTCCCGCGTCACCGTCGCTTCCGCCGGCATCGTGGCCTACGCCGACGGCGAACGGTTCGGCGCGCTGCCCCTGAGCGTGGAGTCCGTGCCCGGCGCGCTTACGGTGTTCGCATGAGCCACCCGCTGCTCCGCGAGTTCGCCGACCTGTATCCCTTCCCCCTCGATGACTTCCAGGTGCGCGCCTGCCGTGAGGTCGAGGACGGCAAGGGGGTCCTGGTCGCGGCTCCCACGGGGTCCGGCAAGACGATCGTCGGTGAGTTCGCCGTCCACCTGGCCGTCACCTCGGGGCGCAAGTGCTTCTACACCACGCCGATCAAGGCGCTGAGCAACCAAAAGTACGCCGACCTGGTCTCCCGTTACGGCGCGGAGTCGGTCGGACTGCTCACCGGGGACAACACGATCAACGGCGAGGCGCCGGTGGTGGTGATGACCACCGAGGTGCTGCGCAACATGCTCTACGCCGGATCCCGCACCCTGGAGGGGCTCGGCTACGTGGTGATGGACGAGGTCCACTACCTGGCCGACCGCAACCGCGGCGCCGTCTGGGAGGAAGTGATCATCCACCTGCCCGAGAGCGTCTCGGTGGTCTCACTCAGCGCCACGGTGTCGAACGCCGAAGAGTTCGGCGAGTGGCTGGCGACCGTGCGCGGCGAGGTGACCACCATCGTGGAGGAGAAGCGCCCCGTGCCGCTCTTCCAGCACGTGATGGTCGGCAAGCAGTTGCACGACCTCTTCGCGGACACCGAGGAGCAGGCCAGGGCCGGGTTCGTCCA
Organism: Nocardioides sp. AE5; assembly: GCF_031844485.1. NCBI lineage: Bacteria > Bacillati > Actinomycetota > Actinomycetes > Propionibacteriales > Nocardioidaceae > Nocardioides > Nocardioides sp. AE5. The sequence goes on along the minus strand of NZ_JAUZVI010000013.1, from coordinate 34,239 downwards.
GGAGGGCGCCAAGGTCAACCCGCACCTGCTCCGGGTGGCCCGCGACGACTGGGCCGGCAACCGGATGCGCGACCGCAGGGACAAGAAGGGCAACCGTGGCCGCGGCTCCCGCCCGCAGGGGCGCCGCCTCTACCTGCCCACCCGGTTCGACGTGGTGACCCGGCTCGACAGTGCCGGTCTGCTCCCTGCAATCGTCTTCATCTTCAGCCGGGTCGGGTGCGATGCCGCGGTCCAGCAGTGCGTGGACGCGAACCTGCGTCTGACCACGCCCGAGGAGCGCGATGAGATCTATGAGTACGTCGAGTCCGAGTGCCGCGACCTGCCCGCCGACGACCTGGACGTGCTCGGCTACCACCAGTTCCTCGACGGGCTCACCCGCGGCGTGGCCGCCCACCATGCCGGGATGCTCCCGCGGTTCAAGCAGATCGTGGAGGAACTCTTCCTGCGCGGGCTGTGCCGGGTCGTCTTCGCCACCGAGACCCTGGCCCTGGGCATCAACATGCCGGCACGGACCGTGGTCCTGGAGAAGCTGTCGAAGTGGAACGGCGAGGCACACGTCGACATCACCCCGGGGGAGTACACCCAGTTGACGGGGCGGGCCGGGCGCCGCGGCCTGGACGTCGAGGGCCACGGCGTGGTGCTCTGGCAGCACGGGATGAACCCGCGCGAGGTGGCCGGACTGGCCTCGACGCGCACCTACCCGCTCCGTTCCTCGTTCCGGCCCTCCTACAACATGGCCGTCAACCTGGTCCACCAGTTCGGCCGCGAACGCGCCCGGCAACTGCTCGAGTCGTCGTTCGCCCAGTTCCAGGCGGACAAGGCCGTGGTCGGCCTGGCCCGCAAGCTGCGCAAGAGCCAGGACGCCCTCGACGGGTATGCCGAGGCAGCCCAGTGCGACCGCGGCGACTTCATGGAGTACGCCGCCCTGCGGCGCAAGATCTCCGACGTCGAGAAGGGGGCCGCCAAGGCCCGCCGCAAGGACCTCCGCGCCGAGGTGATCACCTCCCTGGCCCGCCTCCAGCCCGGTGACGTGATCGTCGTACCGCACGGGAAGTTCGCCGGGCCGGCCGTGATCGTCGAGGCCGGCCTCCACCACGACGAACCGCGGCCCTCGGTGGTGACCGCTGGCGGCCAGGCGCGCCGGCTCGCGATGATTGACTTCCCGACCCCGGTGGAGGCGCTTGCCCGGATCCGGGTGCCCCGCAACTTCAACGGGCGCAACCCGCAGATGCGCCGCGACCTGACCGCGACCCTGCGCAACCGGATCCGGGGCATGGACCTGCCCTCGTCCCCGCGCCGGAGCCGCTCCGGTGGGGGCACGGCCCTGGCCGGCGTGGACGCGGAAGTGGCCCGGTTGCGTGAGCAGTTGCGCGCCCACCCCTGCCACGACTGCCCAGAGCGTGAGGACCACGCCCGGTGGGGGGAGCGGTGGTTCAAGCTCAACCAGGAGGCGTACACCCTCAAGCGCCGGGTCGAGTCACGGACCAACACCATCGCCCGCCAGTTCGACCGGGTCTGCGACGTACTGAGCGCGATGGAATACCTCGAGGGTGACCAGGTCACCGAACGCGGTGCGCACCTGCGCCGGATCTACTCCGAACTGGACCTGGTTGCCGCCGAAGCGATCCGCACGGGGCTGTGGGACGACCTCGACGCCTCCGAACTGGCCTCGGTCCTCTCCGCGCTGGTCTTCGAGGCCCGGCGACCCGATGACGCCCGTTCCCCCAGGCTGCCGCAGGGACGGATCCGCGACGCGCTGCGCGACCTGGTCCACCTGTGGAGCGACCTGGACGAGCTCGAGCGCAGCCACAAGCTGGACTTCCTCCGTGAGCCCGACCTGGGCTTCGCCTGGGCGGCGTACCGCTGGGCCGAGGGCGACGACCTGGACGACGTGATCGGCGCGATCGACCTGGCCGCCGGCGACTTCGTCCGGGTGATGAAGCAGCTTCTGGACCTGGTCCTCCAGGTCAGCCACGCCTCCGCCGGCACGCCGCTGCGCGCCGTCGCGCTGGAGGCGGCCGACCGGATGCGGCGTGGCGTCGTTGCCTACTCCTCACTCGCTGAGTGAGGAACGCGCCAGCCACCCCCGGACCAGTCGCGCGCCGAGGAGGAAGGCGCCCAGCACCAGGGTGGCCACCACGATGAACGAGAACGCGGTGCCCTGGCCGCTCACCTGGCGCAGCACCATCCCGAGGAACACGGTGCTGATCCAGATCGTGATGCCGGCTCCGAGGTCGAGTGCCCAGCGCCGCCCGAGTTGGCGGACGAGGATCCAGCCCACCGCCAGGCCGACCAGGAAGGGCCAGGCCGTGGTGAGCGCACCGAGGATCGCGTTGCCGCGCTCGTGCTCCGCCCGTCCGATCGCGGCGAAGACCACGACCAGGAGCGCATCGACGGCGAGTGCAGTGGCGGCGGAACGAGGCATGGTCCGACCCTACTCGGGCGCGGGTCCCTGCAGCGCTTCCACCAGGCGCACCGCCGAGGACCCGAGGCCCCACTGCTCGTCGAGGGCCATCACCCGGTCCGGGTCGGCAGGCGTGCGGGGGAGGAGCAGGTCGATGTCGCCGAGGTCGAGGTCACGGCGTACCGCGACGACGGTGGGTGCGACGGCCAGGTAGTCCGCAGCGTCGCGCAGCTTGGCGCGCGGTCCGGGCCCGAGGTCGGCGTCCGGGTCGTCGACCGCGGCCAGGATGCCGTCCATGTCGCCGAACCGGTTGAGCAGCGTCGCGGCGGTCTTCTCCCCGACCCCCTTCACGCCGGGCAGCCCGTCGGATGCGTCCCCGCGCAGGGTCGCGAAGTCGGCGTACTGCGCGGCGTCGACGTCGTACTTTGCGCGGACCCAGGCGTTGTCGACGCGCTCGTGGCGCCCCACGCCGCGTGCGGTGTAGAGCACCCGGACACCTGCCTCGTCGTCGACGAGCTGGAAGAGGTCGCGGTCACCGGTGACCACGTCGACGGGCATCCCGGCGCCGGTGGCCAGCGTCCCGATCACGTCGTCGGCCTCCATCTCGGCGTGCCCGACGATGGCGATGCCGAATGCGTCGAGGACGTCGCGGATCACCGGCACCTGGATGGCCAGCGGGTCGGGCACCTCCTCGACGTCGGGATCCGGACCGGCGACCTCGTCGACCACCCGGTGCGCCTTGTAGGTGGGGATCAGGTCGACCCGCCACTGCGGGCGCCAGTCGTCGTCCCAGCAGCAGGCCAGGTGGGTGGGCTGGTATTCGGTGACCAGGCGGCTGATGAAGTCCATCAGCCCGCGCACCGCGTTGACCGGCGTACCGTCCGGCGCCCGCATCGAGTCGGGTACGCCGAAGAACGCGCGGAAGTAGAGGCTGGCGGTGTCGAGGAGCATCAGGCGCTGGTTCACACTGGTCTGGGTCACAGTGGGGAAGTCTTCCAGATCGGGGGCTGCGGGTTCGCTAGGCTGCGGGCGTGGAAGAGACTGACCGCCAGATCCTCACCCTGCTTGCCGCCGATGGCCGGATGTCCTACACCGACCTGGGCAAGGCGACGGGCCTCTCCACCTCGGCAGTCCACCAGCGGGTCAAGCGGCTCGAGCAGCGTGGGCTGATCAAGGGGTACGGCGCCACCATCGACCACGAGCAGACCGGCCTGCCGTTGACGGCGTTCGTCTCGATCAAGCCGATCGACAACTCCGCTCCCGACGACTACCCGGACCGGCTGGCCCCGCTGGACCAGGTCGAGTCGTGCTGGTCGGTGGCCGGGGATGAGTCGTACATCCTCAAGGTGCGCGTCGCTACGCCGGCCGACCTGGAGGACCTGCTCGCCCGGATCCGGGCCGCGGCGAACGTGTCGACCCGGACCACGGTGGTGCTCTCCACGCCGTACGAGAACCGGCCGGTGACCTGAGCCTCAGGCGGTCCCGTCGTACGCCGCCTGGAGTTCGGCAATGTCGAACTTGCCGTGGGTGGCGAGCATCCTGGCCATGAACCGTTGCACCGCCTCGGGGTCGCCCTGGGGCCATTGGTGGAAGCCTGCTGGGCTGACCTGCCAGGCCAGGCCGTACTTGTCCTTGAGCCAGCCGCACGGCAGTTCGGTGCCTCCCTCGACCAGCCCGGCCCAGACCCGGTCGATCTCGGCCTGGTCAGCACACCTGACCTTCAGCGAGATCGCCTCGGTGAAGGAGAAGTCTGCTCCGCCGTTGATGGCGACGTACTGCTGGCCGAGCAGTTCGAACCCGACCAGCATCGTCTCGCCCTCGGGTCCGGGTTGACCGGGCAAGGGTGTTGGTGATCCGGCCCTCGCCCAGGGCCTTGATGTAGTGGTTGGCTGCCTCCTCGGCGTTGCCGTCGAACCACAGGTTGGTCACGATCCGCTGCATGGTGCGTCCTCTCATCGGTTGCTTGGTGGTGCTGACCGGTGGGAGGGCGCGGAGTCATCGCTCCTGCACGCGGAAGTTGTTCCGGCGTTCCGCGGCAGCCTGCTCTGCCCACCACGCCTGGCCCTCTTCGGGCAGGGTGTGGATCGGGTCGAAGTAGTCGTAGGTCCGGGTCAGCGCCTCGGGGTCGGTTGCCTCGATCGAGGTGCGGTAGTTCTTCGTCCACCCGGAGATGCCGCGGACCCGGTCATAGGTGGTCACCTGGTGCACCCAGCGCTTGCCGACGAAGGGGACGTCGCAGACGATGCGCGGCGTGGCGAAGCCGGGCAGGTAGCCCATGATGTGGTGCTGCAGGTCCTGCGCATGCGCGACCGAGACCCGCCAGTGCTCAGCGAACGGGATCATGTCGCACATGTAGAGGTAGTACGGCATGATCCGGGCGCCGTCGAGCAGGGTGAAGCTCAGGTCCAGCAGGGTGTGGGCGTCCGCGTTGACGCCGTCGAGCAGGACGCCCTGGTTGCGTACGTCGCGGATCCCGGTCTCGAGCATCGCCGCCGCCGCTCGGGCGACCAGCGGCGTGACGGAGTTGGCGTGGTTGACGTGGGTGTGGATGGCCAGGGAGACGCCGCGGTGCCGGGCAAGGTCGGCGACCCGCTCCATGCCGGCACGGACGTCATCGGCCAGCCAGTGCTGCGGCATTCCCATCAGTGCCTTGGTGGCCAGCCGGACGTCGCGGACGTTCTCGACCTCGAGCAGGCGGACGAGGAACGACTCCAGTCGCGGCCACGGCATGTTCGCCACGTCGCCTCCGGAGACGACGACGTCGCGGACGCTCGGCGTACGGGCCAGGTAGTCGAGCATCGCGTCATGGCGGTCCACCGGCTTGCCGGTCAGCTTGAGCTTCGTCACCGACGGCGTGGAGTTGCCGACCAGGTCCATCCGGGTGCAGTGGCCGCAGTACTGCGGGCAGGTCGGCAGGAGCTCGGCCAGCACCTTGGTCGGATAGCGGTGGGTCAGCCCCTCGGCCACCCACATGTCGTGCTCGTGGAGCGAGTCGCGGGTGGCGTACGGGTGCGAGGGCCAGTCGATGCGGCGGTCGGAGAAGACCGGGATCATGTAGCGGCGGATGGGGTCCGCCCGGAAGGCATCGGTCAGCGACCCGGGCCCGGCCGGTTCGACGTACGGCGCGATCGTGTTCATCATCTGCGGCGGCACCAGCATCGACATCGTGGCCCGCTCGGCCTGGTCACGTTCGAGGTCGGCGAAGAAGGACTCGCTGACCAGGTCGCCGAGCAGCGCCCGCAATTGGGTGGAGTTCTTCACGCAGTGGGCACGCTGCCACTGCACGGACTCCCACTCGTCGCGGGTCACGTCCTTCCAGCCCGGGAAGCGGGTCCAGTCCGGCTCGACGAGTTCGACCCGGCGATACGCATAGGGCTGGGCGAGGGTGACGGTGCCCGGGTGGGCGAGGGGCGGCTGGATGGTCATCACGGGCTCCTGACGGGGTACGTCGCGGGTCGGGCGCGTCGGTTGTGTGACGTACGCCTCATCTGCCAGAGTAGAGGGAAGATCTTTCGCAGATCAATCCACTCGCCGCAACTCTTCCCGTCTAGGGCGTTGCCAGCCTCCAAGGAGCCGCCATGATCGCCACCGAGGCCGATCCCAACGGCCTGCACCGGGTCCTCGACCGCCCCGTCGTGCTGCCGCAGGCAGCCCAGCGCCTGGACACCCGGGCCGACCTGTGGCCCGACGAGGTCCGGATCCGCGTTGAGCGGCTCAACCTCGATGCGGCGTCCTTCCGCCACCTGCAGGCCCGCCATGGCGGCGACGGCGCAGCCCTTCGCTCGGAGGTGCTCGCGATCATCGCGGAGCGCGGGAAGATGCAGAACCCCGAGACCGGCTCCGGCGGCATGCTGATCGGCACGGTGGAGGAGGTCGGCCCGCAGGCAGGGCTCGAGGTCACGGTCGGCCAGCGGGTCGCCACCCTGGTCTCCCTGACCCTGACCCCGCTGGTGATCACCGACGGCCTGCGCGACTGGGACGGGACCAGCGAACAGGTGCCGTGCGAGGGCCACGCCATCCTCTTCGGGCGCACCATCGCAGCCGCGCTGCCCGACGACCTGGACGACGACCTCGCGCACGCAGTGATGGACGTGTGCGGCGCCCCGGCGCTGACCCGGCGGATGGTCGAGGCGCGCACGCGGCCCACCGTGCTGGTCATCGGCGGGGGAGGCAAGTCCGGTTCCCTGAGCCTGGCCGCGGCCCGGCGCGCTGGTGCCGGCCGCACCATCGCCGTGGTCCCCACCGACGCCGAGGGCGAACGGGTGCGTTCCGCGGCACTGTCCGACGAGGTCCTCGTCGTCGACGCCCGCGACCCGGTCGCGCTCCGTGAGGGAGTGGAGAAGGCAGGCGGACCGGCCGATGTCACGGTGGTCTGCGTGGACGTGCCCGGCTGCGAGGGCGGTGCCATCCTGGCCACTGCCACCGGTGGCACGATCATCTTCTTCTCGATGGCCACCAGTTTTGCGGCGGCAGCACTCGGCGCAGAGGGCCTGGCCGCGGACGTGACGATGGTGATCGGCAACGGCTACGTCCCGGGCCACGCGGCGTACGCACTGGAGTTGCTGCGCACCGATCCCGGCGTACGGGAACTCTTCGAGGCCCGCCACTGATGGCCGGCCTCACCCTCGACCCCGCCACCGTTGCCCGGGCCCGCGAACTCGCCGCCCGGGCCGGGCAGCCGATCGTCGACCTGGCCCGCCGCCACACCACGGTCTCGGTCGAGCGCGCGACGCTGCGCCTGGCCGGGCTGGGCGGCGCCGATCCCGACGGTACGCCGTGGGTCAACCTGCTCCTGGATTCCGTCCGCGCCGACGTGGGCCTGGGACACGGCGCCTGCCTCCCGGTCTGGGACGCGCTGGTCCGCGGCGAGGCCGAGGACCTCGACACGCTGGCCCAGAAGGCGTCCGCCGGCTCCGTCCGGTTCCGGATCCCGGCGGGCAGTGATGCCGATGCCGCCCGCATCGCCGCGTCGAGCGCGGTGGGCCACGGCGTACGCCGGATCGACGCACAGCGCGCGGCCCGCGATCGCCTCATCGCCGAGGTGGGGGACGCCCCGGCGAAGCCGTGGATCTACCTGATCGTCGCCACCGGCGACATCTACGAGGACATCGGCCAGGCCCGGGCCGCGGCCCGGGCTGGTGCCGACGTGATCGCGGTGATCCGCTCAACCGGGCAGAGCCTGCTCGACTACGTGCCCGAGGGCGCCACCCGCGAGGGGTACGCCGGCACCTATGCCACCCAGGAGAACTTCCGGCTGATGCGGGCGGCACTCGACGAGACGAGCCGGGAACTGGGACGTTACGTCCGCCTCACCAACTATGCCAGCGGTCTCTGCATGCCCGAGATCGCTGCGCTGGCCGGGCTCGAGCGGCTCGACATGATGCTCAACGATTCGATGTACGGCATCCTCTTCCGCGACATCAACCCGGTCCGCACCTTCGTCGACCAGCGGTTCAGCCGCCAGGTGCACGCCCGGGCCGGCATCATCATCAACACCGGCGAGGACAACTACCTGACCACGGCCGACGCCGTCGAGGCGGCGCACACCGTCACCACCAGCCAGTTGCTCAACGAGTTCTTCGCCCACGAAGCGGGCCTGGCCGACTGGCAACTGGGCCTGGGCCACGCCTTCGAGATCGACCCGGACCTCCCGGAGAGCTTCCGGCTCGAACTGGCCCATGCCCTGCTCGCCCGGGCGCTCTTCCCCGAGGCCCCGTTGAAGTGGATGCCGCCGACCCGGCACATGACCGGTGACGTGTTCCGCGGCTACCTGCTCGATGGGTTCTTCAACCTGGCCGGGGCGCTGACCGGGCAGGGGATCCTGCTGGTCGGGATGATGACCGAGGCGGTGGTGACCCCGTGGCTCTCGGACCGCGACCTGGCCCTTCAGAACGTGCGCTACGTGCTGAACGCAGCCGGCAACCTGGCCGAGGACTTCGCCCCGGGCCCGGACGGCTTCATCGCCCGACGGGCGGGTGCCGTGCTGGAGGAGGCCGTGCAGTTGCTGGAGCGGATCGACGCCGGGGGCGGCGGCCTGCTGGACGCCATCGCCGACGGCACGTTCGGGCTGATGAAGCGACCGCCGGACGGCGGACGAGGACGCGACGGCGTCGAGGAGAAGCAGGACGGATACTTCAACCCGGCCGGCGACCTGCTGGAGGCCGGGGGAGCGGAGGCGCCATGACGATCGTGCGACCCTATGGGGACACCACCGGCGACGGGATGGTCCAGATCAGCTTCACCCTGCCCCTGGCGCACGACAAGGTCGCCGAGGGCGCCGCGGTGCAACTGGCCAAAAAGATGGGGATCGACCCTGCGCTGGTGGCCCACGCGAAGCCGATGGGGGAGGGATTCACCTTCTTCGTCGTCTACGGCCGGGCCAACCACCTGGTCGACACCGCCAAGGTCGAGGTGGTCGAGCGTGACTATCCGCTGCTCACCCCGGCCCAGGCGAATGCCCGGATCAGGTCCGGGCTGCAGCGGCGACTGGTGGTGGTCGGTGGGTGCATCGGCACCGATGCGCACACGGTCGGCATCGACGCCATCCTGAACATCAAGGGGTTCGCGGGGGAGAAGGGACTGGAGTACTACCGCGAGGTCAAGGTGGTCAACCTCGGCGCACAGGTCTCCGTGCCCCACCTGGTCGAGGCTGCCGTTGCCGAGGGTGCCGATGCAGTGCTCGTCTCCCAGGTGGTCACCCAGCGCGACGCGCACCTGTTCAACACCCGGGAGATGTCGGCCGCCTTCCGGGAGGCCTTCGCCGAGGAGGAACGGCCACTCCTGGTCGTCGGCGGCCCCCGCTTCGACGAATCAGCGGCCGCCGCGCTCGGCGTGGACCGCATCTTCACCCGGGGCACCACACCGGGCGAGGTCGCGAGCTTCCTGGTGGATCGCCTCGTGCCCGCCACCGCTCCGGTCGCGGAGAGCGGAGTCGCCTGATGAGCCCGGCCATCGGCACCACGGTCACCCACCGCTGCTATGTCGCGCACGACAAGGCGCACTATGCGGGCAATCTCGTCGACGGCGCTTGGTCGCTGGCGGCCTTCGGCGACGTGGCCACCGAGATGTGCATCCTCACCGACGGCGACGAGGGGCTCTTCGCCTCCTACGCCGACGTCCAGTTCCGCGCCCCGGTCCGGGCCGGCGACGTCGTCGAGGTCCGTGCGGAACTGGTCTCGGCCGGCAACCGGTCCAGGGTCCTGCACTTCACGGCGTACGTCGTGGCTCGCGGCGCCAGCACCCCTGAACGGCCCGGAGCGGCAGCATTCCTCGATCCGCCACTGCTGGCCACCGAGGCCACCGGAACGGTCGTGGTCCCGCCACCTCCCGGCGTGTCGTGAGCGGACACGCCGGGGAGCCGGAATTTTCTTGCCGGAACTGGGCCTCGGGAGTGCTGCGTTGACCTGCGCAAACGCGCATCAACGCAGGTCAGGGGCCGGTTGACAGACACGCCGGATTCGGAGAAAGTGCCGGAATCCGTCTGTGCAGATCGTGATGGCGGACCGGCCTCCAGGCGGCCGTGCGGGACTGTTCGAGCACCACGGACCAGTCCTGGGCGGATCGCGGCGACCGGTACCGCCTCTCGTGGGCGGATGCGGGAGGGCCTTGCGCTCCTTAGACAACTTCCCGTCGGCGGTCGCCAGTCGCCTCCGGGTTGGTCCGAAGGGTGCCCGGCCCTCCCGCGTCCTGCAGGTGCCCCGCACGTGCTGCGGCTAACCTTGGCGCCGTGCAACGGACCCTGATCGCCCTGGCCAGTGGCATCGTCGTCGCACTCGCCTTCGAGCCTGTCGCCGTGGCCGTGCTCCTGCCCCTCGGACTGGCGGCGTTCTTCTGGACCCTCCACCAGGCGCGGATCCGACACGCAGCGCTGCTCGGCCTGGCCTTCGGCCTGGGATTCATGGTCACCCTGCTCGGCTGGCTCCGGGTGATCGGCACCGACGCGTGGCTGGCGCTCTCCGCCTTCGAGTCGCTCTACTTCGTGCTCTTCGGGATCGGGGCCGCCCTGGTCTCCCGCCTGCCTGCCTGGCCACTGTGGACCGGCGTGGTGTGGGTCGGGGTGGAGGCCATCCGGGGCGCCTGGCCGATGGGCGGACTGACCTGGGGCCGGGTCGGCTTCGCCTCGATCGACACCCCCCTGCAGGGGTGGCTGCCCTGGCTGGGCACCAACGGGGTGGGGCTGGTCATCGCCACCACGAGCGCTGGCCTGGTCTGGCTGGTGCTCCACGCCCGGCAGCACACCCGCCCGGCGGCCGCCGTGGGCGGTGGGATCCTGGCGCTCGTCGTCCTCCCGGTGCTCCTGCCCAGTGGCCTCTTCACCGAGCAGACCGGAACGGCACGTGTGGCCATCGTCCAGGGTGACGTGCCCGGCACCGGCGACGACGTGCTGGCCCACCATCGCGAGATCACCCGGTCCCACATCGACCTGACCCGCGACCTGGCCAACGACATACGTTCCGGGGCGGTGCCGCAACCCGACTTCGTCCTCTGGCCCGAGAACGCCACCGCTGTCGATCCGTTCCGCGACCCGAGCATCAGCACGAACCTCGCCGAGATCACCGAACTGCTGGCCGCCCCGGTCGTGGTCGGCGGGATCGTCGACGCGGACGACCCCGCGCACGTGCTCAACCAGGGCATCGTCTGGCATCCCGGGACCGGGGCAGGGGACCGGTACACCAAGCACCACCCGGTGCCCTTCGGTGAGTACATCCCGTTCCGCGCCGCCTTCGGCGAGCGCAACTTCGGTCGCCTGGCGCTGGTGCCGCGTGACATGCTCGCCGGCACCCGGACCGCTCCGTTGCGGATCGGTGACCTCGAGGTGGCGGACGTGATCTGCTTCGACGTCGCCTACGACGACACGGTGACCGCGCAGGTGCGCAACGGTGCCGGTCTGATGATGGTCCAGACCTCGAACGCGATGTTCATCCACACCGGCCAGATCGATCAGCAGTGGGCGATCAGCCGGGTCCGTGCCCTGGAGACGGGCCGCACCGTCGTGGTGGCCGCGATCAACGGACGCAGCGGCGTGATCGGCCCGGACGGCGAGGTGATCAGCGAGATCACCCCACGCACCCGCGACGTACTCAACCAGGAGGTGGGGATCGTCCGCGGTACGCCGCCAGCGATGGTGATCGGGCCGTGGCTGGGTCGCCTGGCCACGATGGGCGGTGTGGTTGCGACGCTCATTGGATTCCTCACGTATCGTCGGGCCGGCACACAACGAACCGATGGGGAGAGCACGTGACGTACGAGGGACTCGGCCGCGTGGTGATGGTCATCCCGACCTACAACGAGGCACTGAACCTGGAGTGGATCGTGGGGCGCCTGCGCTCCGCCCAGCCCGGGGTCGACGTGCTGGTCCTGGACGACAATTCGCCCGACGGCACCGGCGAGATCGCCGACCGGTTGGCCGCTGCCGACGACCAGGTCCACGTGCTGCACCGCACCGAGAAGGCCGGCCTGGGCGCGGCGTACCTGCATGGCTTCCGGGTCGCCCTGGACATGGGGTACGACGTGATCGGCGAGATGGATGCCGACGGGTCGCACCAGCCCGAGCAACTGCACCGCCTGCTGGACCGGCTGCGCACCGCCGACCTGGTCATCGGCTCGCGCTGGGTGCCCGGGGGGTCGGTGGTGAACTGGCCGAAGTCGCGCGAGTTCCTCTCCCGCGGCGGCAACCTCTATGTGCGGATGCTGCTCGGGGTCCGGATCAAGGACGCCACGGCTGGCTACCGGGTCTTCCGCCGGAGCACCCTGGAGGCGATCGACATCGACTCGGTCGAGTCGGCCGGCTACATCTTCCAGACGGACATGGCGTGGCGCACCCTGCGGGCCGGTTTGCGCGTTGCCGAGGTGCCGATCGAGTTCATCGAGCGCGAGCGTGGTGACTCCAAGATGAGCGGCGCCGTGGCCAGCGAGTCGCTCAAGATGGTCACCCAGTGGGGCCTGCGTGAGCGCTGGAGCCGGATCCGCAAGGCGACCGCACGCCGATGACCCGCCGTCGCCGGATCCCGCTGTGGCTCGTCGTCCTGGCCGTCTTCGGGATCCCGCTGCTCGAGCTCTACGTGCTGATCAAGGTCGGCCAGGGGATCGGTGTCGGGTGGACGATCCTGCTGCTGATCGCCGGCGGCCTCCTGGGCGGCTGGTTGATCAAGCACGAGGGCGCCAGGACGTTCCGGACGTTCAACCGCGCCGTCTCCTCGGGCCGGATGCCGGCCAGGGAGGTTGCCGACGGCATCCTCGTCCTGGTCGGCGGCATCCTGATGCTCGCGCCCGGGTTCGTGCTCGACGTCGTCGGGCTGCTGCTGATCCTGCCCTTCACCCGCCCGCTGGCCCGCCGCGGCCTGACCGCGTTCGTCACCGCCCGGATGGTCACCTCGTTGCCGTTCGACGCGGAAAATGACGATCGCCCTCGACCTCCGGGCGATGGCCCGGTGGTCGAGGGCGAAGTCATTGATGAGTGAGGCTCAGACCTTCGTCTTCCGCTTCCCCTTGGCGCGGTGCAAGTGGGCGGGACCGATCTCCCCACCACGGAGCAGCTCGAGCCGCTCGGTGAGGATGTCCTCGAGCTCAGGGATGGAACGACGCTCGAGGAGCATGTCCCAGTGCGTGCGGGCCGGCTTCTCCGCCTTCTCCTCCGGGAGGATGCCGTCGACGTTCAACGCGACGGCACCGCACTTCGGGCACTCCCAGTTCGCCGGGATGTCCGCCTCGACGGACATCGGCACGGTGAACTCGTGTCCCTGCGGGCAGGCGTAACCAACCTGCTGGCGAGCTGCGAACTCGATCCCGCGCTCGTCCTCGAAGCTCTGGCCACCGAGCCGTGCTCCACGCAGTGTGCGCTCTGCCATCAGAGCCACCTCCATTGCTAGTTGTCGGCCAGTCCTTGGGCCACTGTCCTGGATGGGACGGGCCAGCCGCCCTCCCATGACGTGGACGACCCATGTCGGTCGTCACATCCCTCAACGGTAGTGGGTCGCGCAAGATTCCGGTAAGGAATCAGATGTGTCCGATCACACCCGGTCCTGCGGAGGGGCCTGGGTGACCAGCGCGGAGTCGGAGCGTACGCCGCTGCGCACCGGCAGCAGCAGGAGCAAGCCGGTGCCGATGACGAGCAGGATGCCCAGGATGCCCCAGTGTTGCGCGTCGTCGTTGTCGGCGACCCCGGTGATGGCCGCACCGAGCAGGATCGCGCTGGACCACGCCGCCGGCGCCATGAAGCTCACCGCGCGACCGGTGGTGGCGTAGAGCCCGAAGACCTCGCCCTCCTCGCCCTCGGGGATCAGCCGGGCCAGGAACGTGCGAGAGGCGGACTGCGCCGGGCCGACGAAGATGCACAGGATCAGGCCGAAGACCCAGAACATCGTGGTCCCGCCCTCGTGGAAGATGAAGACGCACGCACCGGCGACCATCATGCAGCTCAGGGAGAGGACGATCACCCGCTTGGGTCCCAGCTTGTCGTCGAGGGCCCCGAAGGCGATGGTGGCGATGCCGGCGACCACGTTGGCGGCCACGCCGAAGATGATCACGTCTCCCTCGGAGAAGCCGAACGTCCCGGCCGCGAGCACCCCACCGAAGGTGAAGACGCCGGCGAGTCCGTCCCGGAAAACCGCCGAAGCCAGCAGGAAATAGGCGGTGTTGCGGTCCTCGTTCCACAGCCCGCGGATCGTCGCGAAGAGCTGGCGGTAGGACTCGATGACGCCGACCTTGGGCCCCTTGGCGCCGCGATTGAGCTTGTTGTCACGCAAGGTCAGGAAGAGTGGCAGCGAGAAGAGCAACGTCCACCCGGCGCAGATCAGCATGGTGACCCGGACGTCGAGGGCGTCCTTGTCGGTGATGCCGAAGAGGCCGACCTCGGGGTTGATCAGCCCGAAGTAGACGATCAGCAGCAGCACGATCCCGCCGATGTAGCCCAGTCCCCAGCCCAGGCCGGAGACGCGGCCGACCGTGCTGGGCGTGGAGATCTCGTTGAGCATCGCGTTGTAGTTGACCGAGGCGAACTCGAAGAAGATGTTGCCGGCCGCCAGCAGCACCAGGCCGAGCCACAGGTAGTCCGGGGACGGCTTGACGAAGAACATGCCGACGGCGGAGAGGACCACCAGGCCGGTGTTCACCATCAGCCAGAACGTACGCCGTCCCGACCGGTCCGAGCGCTGGCCGGTGATCGGCGCACAGACCGCGATCAGCACGCCCGCGGTGGCCAGGGCCCAGCCGAGCTTGCTGCTGGCGCCGGGGCCGAACGAGTCCGAGGTGATGTAGACACTGAAGACGAAGGTCGTGATCACCGCGTTGAACGCGGCCGAACCCCAGTCCCACAGCCCCCATGCATAGACGGGCCAGCCGAAGCGGGTCCGCTCCCGGGGCGAGGCGTCGCCTGCCGTGTGCCCAGTTCCTCCAGTCATGCCGGTTCCTCCCAGAGCCCGCGTGCGATGAGCACGTCCTTGAGTACGTCGGTCCGATCGGTCATCAGGGCATCGACACCCAGGTCGATGAGGTCGTTCATCTCCACCGGGTCATCGATGGTCCACACGTGCACGTGCACGCCCTGGGAGTGAGCCTTGCGAACCAGCCACCGGCTCGTCACGCGGATCCCGTGGCGACGGTGGGGGATCTGCAGGGCGCTCACGTCTGCGGTCAGCTGCCTGGCGAGTGCGCCGCTGGGGGAGAGGACCCAGATCGCCACCTCGGCCGGGTGCGCGGACGTGGCGACCTTGCCGGCGGTGAGGCGGCGGAACGCGCGCAGGCTGCTCCGGGAGAACGAGCCGACCAGGACCCGGTCCGCGACCTCGCGCTCGGCGATGAAGTCGGCCAGCGGACGCACCGCGGCAGGTGACTTGATGTCGATGTTGAACCGCGCATCGGGGAACGCGTCGAAGAGGGCGGCCAGCGTGGGCACCCGCTCCCGGCCACCGATGAGCGCACGTTGCACCTCGGCGTATGGCAGGGAGGCGATCGCGCCGCTCCGGTCGGTGACCCGGTCCAGGACGGTGTCGTGGAACGCCAGCAGTACGCCGTCGCTGGTGACGTGGACGTCGGTCTCCAGGTAGCGGTAGCCCAGGGAGACGGCGTGGGCGAAGGCGACGACGGTGTTCTCCAGGCCCTCGATCGCGGGATGGTCGGCACCACCGCGGTGGGCGAACGGGGTCACCACACCCATGTCGTCGAGGTAGCGGAAACCGGTGCGCCGTCTGGTCACACCCTCATTCAACACGTCCATGCCCCGATCATGGGGCAGGAACCGCCGCGCGACATCCGTCCGGATACTCAGGTATCGCCCGGGTCGGAGGAGTAACCTCGTTGCATGGAGGAATCGTTGAACTGTCCCCGGTGCGGCACCGAGATGCTCGCCCAGCGTCGTGGCCGCGCCACCGTGAACCAGTGCCCCGACGGGCATGGCGTCTTCCTCTCCCGGGCCGACCTCGGTGAGTTCATCGACGCCGAGAACGCCTGGCACACCAGCGGGAGCAGCCACCACACGGCCCCGTTGCCGCGGATCACGGCCGACATGACCTCTCCGCCGCCCTCGACCCCGCGGGACCCGGCCTGGGTGGCCACTCTCTTCAACTGACCACCCCTTCAGACCCACGAACGCTCAATGATTGATGCGCGAAAGCTCAATCGTTGACGTCACCACCGCAACGATTGAGCTTTCGAGGCGCAACGAGTGAGCGTTCGTGGCCTCAGATGTCGCGGAAGGTCTCGATGGAGGCGCCCAGCGTGTTCAGCCGTTCGGCGAGGTCTTCGTAGCCACGGTGGATCACGTACGTCGAACGCAGCACCGAGGTGCCCTTCGAGGCGAGCATGGCCAGCAGGATGACCACCGCCGGGCGCAGTGCCGGCGGGCAGACGATCTCCGTGCCCGACCACCGGGTCGGCCCCTCGACGAGCACCCGGTGCGGGTCGAGCAGCTTCACCTGGGCGCCGAGCTTGGTCAGCTCGGTCAGGTAGATCGCACGGTTCTCGTAGACCCAGTCGTGCAGCAGGGTCTGCCCCTCCGCGACGGCTGCGATGACGGCGAAGAACGGCAGGTTGTCGATGTTGAGGCCGGGGAAGGGCATCGGGTGGATCTTGTCGTGCGGTGCACGCAGGGTGGACTGGAGCGTGGTGATGTCGACCAGCCGGGTGTGCCCGTTCTCGGCGACGTACTCGGGGGAGAGGGTGTAGTTGAAGCCCATCTCCTCCAGGGTGGCCAATTCGATCTCCATGAACTCGATCGGCACCCGCCGGATGGTGATCTCGGAGTTGGTCACGATCGCGGCGGCCAGCAGCGACATCGCCTCGATCGGGTCCTCGCTGGGTGCGTAGTCGACGTCGACGTCGATCTCCTCCGCGCCGGTCACGGTGAGCGTCGTGGTGCCGATGCCGTCGATGCGTACGCCGAGGCGCTGCAGGAAGAAGCAGAGGTCCTGGACCATGTAGTTCGATGAGGCGTTGCGGATCACCGTGGTGCCGGGGTGCAGCGCCGCGGCCATCAGTGCGTTCTCGGTGACGGTGTCGCCGCGCTCGGTGAGCACGATGGCGCGGGTCGGCTCCACGGTGCGGTCGACTGTGGCGTGGTAACTGCCCTCGGTCGCCTTCACGTCCAGGCCGAAGGGGCGCAGCGCCACCATGTGCGGTTGCACGGTGCGATCACCCAGGTTGCATCCGCCCGCATAGGGCAGGTCGAAGGTCTCCTCGCGGTGCAGCAACGGGCCGAGGAACATGATGATGGACCGGGTACGCCGTGCTGCCTCCTCGTCGATGGAGGCGAGGTCCAGCTGGGCGGGCGGGATGATCTCCAGGTCGTTGGTGTCGTTGAGCCAGCGGGTCTGCACGCCGAGGCTGTCGAGCACCTCGAGCAGGCGGTTGACCTCCTCGATGCGCGCCACCTTGCGCAGCGTCGTACGTCCCTTGTTGAGCAGGGAGGCGCAGAGCAGGGCGACGCCGGCGTTCTTGGATGACTTCACGTCGATCGTGCCCGAGAGCGTCGTCGGGCCGGTGACCCGCAGGTGGGTCGGTCCGCCGGCGCCGAGCGCCACGATCTCGGAGTCGAGGGCCGAGCCGATCCGGGCCAGCATCTCCAGGGAGAGGTTCTGGTGGCCACGCTCGATCCGGTTGACCGCGGACTGGCTGGTGTTGAGCAGGTCGGCCAACTGCTGCTGGGTGAGGCCGCGGTGCTTGCGGGCGTCACGGATGAGGTTGCCGATGCGGCCGAGGTAGTCCTGAGTCATGACCGAGAATGTATCTCAGATATGAGATACGCCCAAGGGGGCGCGCTGTCTGCAAGGATCATCCCATGCACGCAGCCACCATCCACGCCGCCGGGGACATCCGGTGGAGCGACGTCCCTGATCCGACAATCGACGCGGCCCACCAGGCGATCGTGAAGGTGGTCGCCGGCTGTATCTGCGGCTCCGACCTGTGGCCCTATCGCGGGGAGAACCCCATCGTGGCAGGGAACACGATCGGCCACGAGTGCGTCGGGGTGGTGGAGGAAGTCGGAGCCGAGGTCCGTTCCTTCCGTGCCGGAGACCTGGTGATCGTGCCGTTCTGCCACAGCGACAACACCTGCCCGCACTGCCGCTACGGCGTCACCTCGGCATGCGTGAACCTCGGCTTCACCACCAGCGGACAGGGGGAACACGCGCTGGTCCAGCAGGCCGAGGGGAGCCTGGTCCGGGTCGAGGCGGACCCCGATCCTGCCCTGCTCCCGTCGCTGCTGGCCCTCTCTGACGTGATGCCCACCGGCTGGCACGCCGCGGTTGCTGCCGGCGTACGCCCCGGGGGCACCGCCGTCGTGGTGGGTGACGGAGCGGTCGGCCTCTGCGCCGTGCTGGCTGCGTCCCGGATGGGCGCCGAGCGGGTGATCGTGATGTCGCGCCACGCCTCGCGCCAGGCGATCGCACGCGACTTCGGCGCCACCGACGTGGTAGCCGAGCGGGGCAAGGAGGGTGCTGCCCGCATCCTCGACCTCACCGATGGCGTGGGCGCCGATGCGGTGCTGGAATGTGTCGGCACCGACCAGGCCATGAAGACCGCGCTCAAGGTGTGCCGTCCGGGCGGCGGCGTGGGGTTCGTCGGAGTGCCGCACGGGGTGGAACTGCCGGTCTCGAAGATGTTCCAGCGCAACATCGGCCTCCGCGGCGGCATGGCGCCGGTCCGCGCCTACATTCCGGACCTGCTCGCCTCCGTGGTGGCCGGCGAGATCAACCCGGGCCGTGTCTTCGACCGGGTGCTGCCGATGTCCGAGGTGGCCGAGGGCTACCGCGCGATGGATGAGCGACGTGCAGTGAAGGTGATGTTGCAGCCATGACCAGGGCAAAGCTGGCCGGATGTGCCCTGGCCATCGTGATGCTGGTGGGCGGCTTCGTGGTCTGGGGCCAGGCACTGGGGTACGCCGGGGAGGGGCCGTTCACCGACAGCACGGCGTGGACCTATCTCGGCGCCATCGTGGCCGGCCTCGGGCTGGCCCTCTTGCTGGCCATCTTCGGCAACCGGGACGGGCGTCGCTGACCGAAATGGCACGGACCCCGCCACCCCCGTTGCCGGGGGAGCGGGGTCCAGTCGGGCTGGGGTCAGCCGCGGGCCTTGCGGATGGCGGCCTGGTCCTTCTTGGAGGCAGCCACGTAGGTCTTGAAGCCACTGCCGGCCTTGAACGCCGGGACGTTGGTCTTCTTGATCTTGATGGTCTCACCGGTCTGCGGGTTGCGCGCCTCGCGGGCAGCACGCTCACGCTTCTCGAAGGTTCCGAAACCGGGGATCTGCACGCGGTCGCCCTCGGCGACGGCGTCGCTGATGCTGTTGATCACTGCGGTCAGGGCTGCTTCGGCGTCCTTGCGAGTGCCGCCGGTCTGCTCGGCGATCGCGTCCACCAGTTCACGCTTGTTCAATTTCTCCACCATTTCTGGTCAGGGATGTGTGCGTACGGCTCGAAACTAGGCGGAAACATCGGCGCTGGCGGGCGCGACACGCCCAGAAGTCCCGGGATGCTGTAGCCTTTGGGATCGAAAGGGAGTAGTCCCCAACAGATGTGCCGACACACTGGCCCCCGGGCCCGGCACATCAGGCCAGTTCCACTGGCGGACGAGACTTTCGACCAGTTCCACGACCCAACCAACGGACGTGCCTGGTCGAAGGGACGTCCACGACACCTCGTCTCCTCGGCCGGGCCAAGGAGAAACCACCAGCCATGTACGCATTCCTGCTCAGCACCGCGGTCATCTTCGTCGCGGAGCTCGGTGACAAGAGCCAGTTGATGGCGATGACCTTCGCCACCCGCTATCGGGCCCGCGACGTCATCCTCGCGATCACCGCGGCCACCGCGATCGTCCACCTGGCCTCGGTCGGGATCGGCGTCGCCATCGGCGCCTCGTTCTCCGACTACCAGGGCACGATCTCCATCGTGGCTGGCATCGCGTTCCTCGGGTTCGCTGCCTGGACCCTGCGCGGCGACGAGCTGACCGACGAGGAAGCCCAGAAGGCGAAGAACAGCTCGGGAGCGGCGCTGCTCGCCGTCGGTGGCGCCTTCTTCCTGGCCGAGCTCGGCGACAAGACGATGCTCGCCACCATCACCCTGGCCACCCAGGAGGGATGGTTCGGCGTCTGGATCGGCAGCACGGTCGGCATGGTCGCCGCCGACGCACTCGCCATCGCTGCCGGCGTACTGCTGGGGCGCCAGCTGCCCGAGAAGGTCATCAAGTACGGCGCAGCCGCCGCCTTCGTGGTCTTCGGTGCGCTGCTGATCGCCGAGGGCGCCGGGTGGCTTTGAGGCCTGCGCTCGGCGGTGGCAGGATAGGCCCGTGAGCGACGGCGTCCTGCGACCCTCCCGCCTGGCAGATCTGAGCAGGCTGCGGAGGATCCGCGACCGGATCGACCGGGAGTATCACCAGCCGCTCGACCTCAGTGCGCTGGCTGCCGGCGAGCACATGTCGTCGGGGCACCTGAGCCGTCAGTTCCGCCTCGCTTTCGGAGAGACGCCGTACGCGTATCTGATGACACGTCGGATCGAGCGGGCGATGGCCCTGCTGCGGGCAGGCGAGATGAGCGTCACCGAAGTCTGCTTCGCGGTCGGATTCTCCTCACTGGGCACCTTCAGCACCCGCTTCACCGAACTGGTGGGGATCCCACCGAGTGCTTATCGACGCCAGCCGAACGCGGCGGCACAGGAAATGGTTCCGTGCGTCGCACGGAAGGTCACCCGACCGGTCAGGAATCAAGAAGCGGCCCCGGCTCCGGAGGACTAGCGTCTGTGCCATGACTCTGAAGATCAACGCCAGCTTCCTGCCGCACACCGACCCGGACGCCTCGCTCGCGTTCTATCGCGACATCCTCGGGTTCGAGATCCGCAACGACGTCGGCTACGAGGGTATGCGGTGGATCACCGTGGGCCCCGCCGACCAGCCCGACACCAACATCCTGCTCCACCCGCCCACGGCCACACCGGGCCTGACCGAGGACGAGCAGCGGACCCTGCTCGAACTTGTCGCCAAGGGCACCTACTTCGGCATCAACCTCTCCACCGGGGACGTGGACGCGACCTTCGCCCGGCTTGAGGCGAGCGGTGCCGAGGTGGTCCAGGAGCCGATGGACCAGCCGTACGGCGCCCGCGACTGCGCCTTTCGTGACCCAGCCGGCAACGAGTTGCGGGTCCAGGAGATTCGCTGACCGGCCCGGTGCGCCGCACCCGCTAGATTTCGGCCATACCCGCCACCCACTGCTCGACGGAGAGTTGATGACACCGCGCCCAGCCCAGATCCATGTCGCCGACTCGCACGACCTGATCCGGGTCGAGGGCGCCCGGGAGAACAACCTCAAGGACGTCAGCCTGGAGCTGCCCAAGCGCCGCCTCTCGGTCTTCACCGGCGTCTCTGGCTCGGGGAAGAGTTCGCTGGTCTTCGCGACCATCGCCGCGGAGTCGCAGCGGATGATCAATGAGACCTATTCGACGTTCGTGCAGGGGTTCATGCCCACCATGGCCCGGCCCGAGGTGGACCGGCTCGAGGGACTCACGACCGCGATCATCGTGGACCAGGAACGGCTCGGCGCGAATCCGCGCTCGACGGTGGGCACGGTGACCGACGCCAACGCGATGTTGCGGATGCTGTTCAGCCGCCTCGGCGACCCCCAGATCGGTCCTCCGAGTGCCTTCGCGTTCAACGTCCCGTCGGTCTCGGCCGCTGGAGCGATCACGGTCGGTTCCGGGGACAAGGCGATGGCACAGAAGGTGAGCTTCAACAAGCTCGGCGGGATGTGTCCGCGCTGCGAGGGCAAGGGCTCGGTCAGCGACTTTGACCTGGCCGCCCTCTTCGACGAGGAGAAGTCCCTCAACGAGGGTGCGATCATCGTCCCCGGCTATTCGATGGACGGCTGGTACGGCCGGATCTTCCGGGGCAGTGGCTTCTTCGACCCCGACAAGCCGATCAAGAAGTACAACAAGCGCGAGATGCACTCGCTGCTCCACAAGGAGCCGACCAAGGTCAAGGTCGACGGGATCAACGTCACCTATGAGGGCCTGATCCCGAAGATCCAGAAGTCGATGCTCTCCAAGGACGTCGAGGCGATGCAGTCCCACATCCGCGCCTTCGTGGAGCGTGCCGTGGTCTTCACCACCTGCCCCGACTGCGAGGGCACTCGGCTGGCGCCGGAGGCACGGTCGTCGAAGATCAACGGGATCAGCATTGCGGACGCCTGCCAGATGCAGATCAGCGACTTGGCCCAGTGGGTCCGGGCCCTGGACGAGCCGTCAGTGGCACCGCTCCTCAAGGGCTTGCAGCACCTGCTCGACTCGTTCATCGGGATCGGCCTCGGCTATCTCTCCCTGGACCGCCCCTCCGGCACCCTGTCCGGGGGAGAGGCGCAACGGACCAAGATGATCCGCCACCTCGGCTCGTCGCTGACCGATGTCACTTACGTGTTCGACGAGCCCACGATCGGCCTGCACCCGCACGACATCGACAAGATGAACACGTTGCTGCTCCAGTTGCGCGACAAGGGAAACACCGTCCTGGTCGTCGAGCACAAGCCCGAGGCCATCGCGATCGCCGACCACGTCGTCGACCTGGGCCCCCTGGCCGGGACCGGCGGGGGAGAGGTGGTCTACCAGGGTGACCTTGCCGGACTGCGTGACAGCGGGACGCTGACCGGGCGCCACCTGGACTACCGGGCCCGGGTCAAGGACGAGGTCCGTACGCCGACTGGGACGCTCGAGGTCAGGGGAGCTGCGACGCACAACCTGCGCGACGTCGACGTCGACATCCCGCTCGGCGTCCTCACCGTGGTCACCGGCGTCGCAGGTTCGGGCAAGAGTTCCTTGATCCACGGTTCGGTCGCAACCCGCGAGGGCGTCGTCTCGATCGACCAGGGCGCGATCAAGGGATCGCGGCGCAGCAACCCTGCGACGTACACGGGCTTGCTGGAGCCGATCCGCAAGGCCTTCGCCAAGGCGAACGGCGTGAAGCCTGCCCTCTTCAGCGCCAACTCCGAGGGCGCCTGCCCCACCTGCAAGGGCGCCGGGGTCGTCTACACCGAACTCGGTTTCATGGACACCGTCTCCACCCCGTGTGAGGACTGCGGCGGCAAGCGGTTCCAGCCTGCCGTGCTGGAATACCAACTGGGTGGGCGTGACATCAGCGAGGTGCTCGCGATGCCCGTCGCCGAGGCGCTGGAGTTCTTCGCCGACGGGGACGCGAAGATCCCGGCAGCGCACAAGATCCTCGCCCGGCTCGACGACGTGGGGCTGGGCTACGTCAGCCTGGGGCAGCCACTGACCACCCTGTCCGGCGGCGAGCGGCAACGGATCAAGCTCGCGACCCACATGGGGGAGAAGGGCGGGATCTACGTCCTGGACGAGCCGACCACGGGGCTCCACCTAGCGGATGTGGAGAACCTGCTCGGGCTCCTGGACCGGCTGGTCAACGCAGGCAAGACGGTGATCGTGATCGAGCACCACCAGGCCGTGATGGCCCACGCGGACTGGATCATCGACCTCGGTCCGGGCGCGGGGCACGACGGCGGGCTGGTGGTCTTCGAAGGCACCCCGGCCGACCTGGTGGCAACACCGAAGACGCTCACCGGCGAGCACCTGGCGGCGTACGTCGGCGGCTGAGGTCGCCCCGCCGGGGAAGTGACCTACGATTCAGCCATGCCAACGGATCAAGTTGACCGGATGCGCCCAGCCCAGCGTTGGCTCCTCATCCTCATCGCACCACTCACGGCCCTTGGCGCAGGTCTCGGGTGGGGCCTCGCCAAGTCCGACCTGACCGGGCGCGCCGAGGACGCTGGCGTGTCCGTCGATGCGGTGTCCGAGCAGGTCACGGCCGGCTCGCTCGCCCTGGCCTGCGCGCTGGGCCTGATCGTCTTCGCCGTGGTGCTGTCGGCCTTCAACCTGTTGCGGGCACCCGGCACCGGCGGGCAGAAGGCTGCCAAGGTCGTAGCGATGGTGGCCGGATTCGTGCTGATCGCCGCCGCCGTCGCCATCGCCGTCTTCGTCTACCCGGAATTCCAGGAGCTGGTGACCAGCCCACGCTGACCGCCCGGACCACGGCGGCCGAGTGGCATCATTCGATGAGCGCCTGGCTGGGTCTGGGCGAACCGCTGGGCGATCGTCACACCGAAGGAGACTCCGGCATGGACCAATCCGGGTCCGAGTTCCTCGGCCACGGCGGCTCCGCGCGCCCGGAGCGAATCGAACCCGGCGTTCCGAGCGAAGGCGAAACCTTCCTCGATGGTGGCGAACGTCTGGCCGTCGAACAGGTCCGGTGCATGCACCGTGTGTCCGGCGCTGCGCAGATCGTCGGCGAACACCTGCATGCCATCAGTCAGGCCCTGGATGTGGTGGTACAGCAGCACGTCGGCCATGCCAGCGGCTCCTTCGACTCGTGAGCGGATGTGGAGCGTTCACAACGATACGCGCACGAACTAGCGCATCGCCGATAAGGGACATTATGTCAGATGGTGAGGGATCGGGAGGCCGGAGCGCACTGGCGGCCATCCCCCATGAAGCATCACGTTCGGACCATTCGGCGCTCGACGCCTACCGGTTCCACCTTCGACGACCCGTCGAACACAAACCCTTGTCGCTCATAGAACGCGATCGCTCGTTCGTTGCCATCCAGCACCCACAGGTACGCCGCCGCTGGGCCGATCGCCTTCTCGAGCAAGGCGTGACCAAAGCCTTGGCCGTACACCTCGGCTCGTACGTAGAGCGCCCACACTTCCACGTCAGGAAGTCCTGGCTCCGGGTCATCCCGCCCTGGCCCCGCGCTGACGAAGCCGAGCAGGCGACCGCCAGCAGCTGCCTCGACCACGTGCGTCCGATCCGCGGAGCGATCGAGGATCTCCCGCCATCGCGCAACACGTTGCGCACGATCCGCGCGTCGATTGCGCAGGATCGCTTCGTCGATGAGGTGGCCGTAGGCCTCCTCCCATACGTCGAGGTGCAGGTCGGTCAGGGCGTCGGCATCCGACGGTTCACTCGGTCGCAGTAGCTCACTCGTCATGACCCACGCTCATGTGCGCCTCCTCAGCGTCCGAAAAGGCGGAAACTCCAACTCTCCAGCCTCTTCCCTGCGTAGTGCGCGTCCCAGCGGGACGACCCTTCCCAACAGTTGGGCCCTCTCCTCAAGTGTCGTTGCCTCGTCGCGCATTCCAGGGTTGTCGGGCGATGCCCAAGCGAGGTCCAGGCGCAGTCCGACCGACTCCCCCAGTCGCTCCAGTTGGGCAACGGTCGGCTGGCGCTTCCCCTTCAGGTAATCATCGATCAGCGAACGCGAGACCCCCGAACGGCGCGACAGCGACGCCTTGGTCTCCCCCGTCCGGTCCAGGATCTCCGCCACCGCTGTCGCCGCATTCATGCCGCCATGCTATGTACTGGATATCGTACAGTCAATGCCTATCGCTACGCTTCCCGATGCTGCGGGCGCAAGCGACGCCCGCTCCGGCAGCGAGAGGGAGTTCGCATGGGAGTGAACCTGGCGGCCGTGCTCTACCCGGACGCCGATCCCGACCTCGCACCCGAAGACGTCGTACGACGCCTCTTCCCGCGCATGCGCCTGGAACGCACCGACCGCGGGAGCCTCATCAGCCACGGCTTCCCCGAGCGTGGCGAGATCGCTGTCGGGCACATCACCCAGGGCCTGATCATCACCACGCGGGATGCGGCACTCTTCCGCCCGACTGACCTGCACGCGCGCTACGCCAAACTGGGCGAGACGCGGATCCTGCTCACCCAGCAGACGGCGCACGACATGTTCGCCTTCGCCCGCTGGTCCGAAGGTGCACTCGTCCGCGCCCTCAGCGTCAATCCGGTCGGCAAGGTGTGGCAGTCGATCGGCGATCCCGACCCGTTCGAGGCACCGTTCTGGTCAGGAGAGCACCCGGTGGACACGGACTATCCGTTGCCCTTCCACCCGCTGGAGATGGCCGAAGCCGCCGTTCAGGAGTTCCTCGGAACGCAGTTCGAGGCAAGCCCGACGCCGCAGACCGTGGCCCCGGAGAGCATCGTCCTCGATCGTTTCGCGCGCTCGGCCTGACCGCGATGCCGCTTGGAGACGACCCGGCGTAGCATCGCCGTTCTAGTTGCGCGCCCCGAGGGAGACCCGGATCCGCCGCAGGTCCTCCATCAATGATCCGATCAGGATCCAGTTCATGCCCGAGGGGGCCTTGAACATCAGGGGTGCCGTCAGGGCAGGCGCGGTCTCGGCAAACTCCATGTAGCGAGCGCCCAGCGCCAGGCGCAACTCACGGCGGGTGTCGTGCGCGGCCCGGCGCAGTTCCTCCGAGATCCCCTGCACCGCCGGCTCGGTGCTCACGTCATCGTCGTACTGCTCGACGTACGCCCGGGTCATCCCGAGCACCTGGGTGACGATCGGGCGCAGGTTCTCCGCACTCTCCCGCATCGCGGCGAGGTCCTCGCGGTGGTGGCGCCCACGCGGGTTCAGCGCCAGCGAATCCTCGGCCTCATCCAGCGCTTCGTTGGCGGCGTCGCGCAGTTCGTAGAGACGGCGCGCAGCCACCATCAACTCCCGGAGCTCACGCAACGTGTGCTTGGCGGTGAGCGCACCCGCCAACCGTTCCAGTGACGCGGCGATCTCCTCCCCCAGCGCGTCCATCGCCCGCCGCGCCGGATCCAGGGCCACCGGCGGCACCAGCACCAGGTGTACGACGATCCCGATCGCCGCCCCGAGGAACGTCTCCAGCACCCGATAGCTCGCATAACCCGGCGTACTGGCACCCATCGACAAGACCAGCAGCGCGCTGATCGCGACCTGGTTGGCCGAGCCGACCGTCATCCGCAACGCCCATGCCAGCGCCAGGGCGGCAGCGACGGCCAGGATCACCACCCATGACTCCTCGCCGAGTGCCAGGCCCAGCGCCGCAGCGAGCATCACCCCGGCAATGACGCCGACACTGCGCTCGATCCCCTTCGTCAGAGACTGGTTGAGGCTCGGCTGGACCACGAGCATGGCGGCAATCGCGGCGAAGACGGGAGGCGGTCCGTCCGGGACCAGCCATCCCGCGACCACCCAGGCCAGGATCGTGGCCACGGCCGTCTTCACCATCTGCAGCAGCGCGGGACGCTCGGTCGCGCGGAAGGCGGAGGTGTATCGCATGCGACCAGCCTAGGCGCGCTGGCCCGCTCAGCCCGGCTGCTCCGGGCCGACGACCACGAAATGCTCGACCACCGGGAAGGGCTCATAGAAGTGGTGCAACAACGCACGCCATTCGTCGTACGCCGCGGAGCCGCGGAAACCTTCGGTGTGGTCGGCCAGGGTCTCCCACTCGACCAGGAGCAGGTAACGGTTCGGGGTCTCCACGCAGCGCCGCAGCGCCACCGAGCGGCATCCCTTCATGCCGGTGATGATCCGGCGGGCCTCAGCGAAGGCGCGCTCGAATTCGTCTTCCCGGCCCGGCACGACGGGCAGGAGCGCATGTTCCAGGATCATGGCCCCATCCTGCCGGGTAGCCTCGACCGCGTGAGCACCCTGGATGATCGGCTGGCCCGCGCGCTGCTCAACGCCTCCGCAACGGTCGCCACGGCGGAGTCGTGCACCGCGGGGATGGTCGCGTCGCGGTTGGCGGACCGGCCCGGGTCGTCGGCGTACCTCGTCGGCGGTTTCGTCACCTATGCCAATGAGGCGAAGACGAGCCAGGTCGGGGTGAGCGCTGACCTTCTCGCGCGGGTGGGTGCGGTGAGTGAGGAGGTCGCGCGTGCGATGGCGGCCGGGGCGCGCGCACGCCTAGACACGACGTACGGCGTCTCCACGACCGGTGTGGCCGGTCCGGGAGGCGGCACACCAGAGAAGCCCGTCGGCCTGGTCCACATCGCCGTGGCGAGCGCCTCCACCACGTGGCACCGGCGACTGGAGTTGCCCGGCGACCGCGACGCCGTACGCCGTGGGGCCACCGAGCAGGCGCTGGAGTTGCTGCTCGAGGCCGTCACCGCTGGTACCGCCTGAGGCTTCGACTACCGTGGCCCGGTGCAATGTGGCCACTTCGAGGCGGGCAGGTGCCGCTCGTGCGCCCTGATGGGGACGCCGTACGACGCGCAACTGGCCGAGAAGCAGCGACAGGTGGCAGCGACCTTGCCGACCGGTCTTGCCTGGCTGCCACCCGTGGCGAGCCGTGAGTCCGGCTTCCGCAACAAGGCGAAACTGGTCGCCGCCGGCACCCGCGGCGCACCGGTGCTCGGCATCCTGGACCGCGACCAGCACGGGATCGACCTGACCAACTGTGGCCTCTACGAGCCCGGCCTCGCGGAGGCCGTGCGCACCATGCCGCGACTCGTCGCCGAGCTCGGCCTGACGCCGTACGACGTGCCGCGACGCACCGGGGAGCTCAAGCACGTCCTGCTCACCCATTCCCCCGACGACGAGCTGATGCTCCGCTTCGTGCTCCGCTCCCCCGGGCAACTGCGGCGGATCCGCGACGGGCTCGCGCTGCTGCGCGAGGAGCTGTCCGGCCTGCGCGTCGTCAGCGCCAACCTGCAGCCCGAGCACAAGGCGATCATCGAGGGCGACGAGGAGCACGTGCTCACTCCGGAAGATTCCCTGCCGATGCGGGTCAACGACGTGACCCTGCACCTGCGCACCCGCAGCTTCTTCCAGACCAACACGGCCGTCGCCGCGGCGCTCTATGCGCAGGCGCGTGCGTGGATCGCCGATCTCCGGCCGAGCGAGGTGTGGGACCTCTACTGCGGCGTGGGCGGCTTCGCGCTGCATGCGCTGGGCCACGGTGCCGACCGCGTGGTCGGTGTGGAGTCATCGGCCGAGGCCGTGGCCAGCGCCAGGCTCAGTGGCGCAGCGCTTGCCCGGGGCCACCACGAGTGGCACGCCGGCGATGCGACCCGGATGCTCGACGACCCGGTGCTGACCGGGCGCAGCGGTCCCGACCTGGTCGTGGTGAACCCACCGCGGCGCGGCATCGGGGCGGCCTTGTGCGCACGGTTGGACGAGCACGGACCGCGCCATGTCCTCTACTCTAGTTGCAACGTGACCACGCTCGCCGCGGATCTTGCGGCCATGCCACGGCTGCGCCCGATCGCGGCGCGGCTCTTCGACATGTTCCCGCAGACCGGCCACCACGAGGTCATGGTGCTCCTCGAACGGGATCCCCCGGCGCAGGCCTGAAATCCGGTCCACCACAAGATGTGGGTAGTTACATCGATGGAATTCATGTATATAGTGGCGACCGCAGCTGGTCCGGCTCCTCAGCCAGAGGAGTCGTCGCAAGAGGGAATCCGGTGAGAGACCGGAACTGCCCCGCAGCGGTGAGTGGGAACGAACTCCGTCAACAGCACTGGGCGAACAGCCTGGGAAGCGACGGACAGTAGGAATCTCGACAGCACGAACGCCGAGAGAACGCCCGCGAGTCCGAAGACCTGCCAGTGCCCCGTCATCGACGACGGGGGTCCGCGACCTCGAGGGAAGGTCAGGGGATCGACAGCGGCGCGTTGGCGTCGGCGCCCCCTCCTCTCCTCGCACGACGCGGGCAGCGTCATCACACGAGGATTCACGAGGGGTGAACCGATGACGATCAAGGTCATCAAGCGAGACGGATCCAGGGTCGACTACGACGGCTACGAGATCGCGCGTTCCATCGAGGAGGCCGCTGCCGGCCTCGACGACCAGGTCGCCAGGGCGACCCAGCTCCGCTCGGAGCTGGAGATCACGCTCTTCGACGGCATCACCAGCGAGCAACTCGACCAGGCCGTCGTCCAGGTCGCGCTGCAGAACGTCAAGGACGACCCGGCCTACGACACCATCGCGTCGCGGCTGCTGGTGAAGAGCTTCTACAAGGCGATCTTCGGCGAGGGCGTGACCCGCGACGAGGTCTACGCCTTCCACGCCGAGGCGTTCGTCGCCTTCATCGTCCGCGGCGTCGAACTCGGCCTGCTCGACACGCGCCTGCGCGACCTCTTCGACCTGGAGCGGCTCGGCGCCGCACTGGACCCCGGGCGCGACGACCTGCTGCGCTACATCGGTGTGCAGACCATGCGCACCCGCTACATGATCAACTCCCCCGACGGCCGCCCGATGGAGATGCCGCAGTTCTTCTGGATGCGGGTCGCGATGGGGCTGGCCTTGAACGAGGAGGACCCGAACGCGGCAGCGCTGCGCTTCTACGACAAGATGTCGCGCCTGGAGTACCTCGCCGCAGGCTCCACCCTGGTCAACGCCGGTACGTCGTACAGCCAGCTCTCCAACTGCTTCGTGATGCAGATGGAGGACGAGATCGAGCACATCGCCAAGTCGGTGCGCGACGTGATGTGGCTGACCAAGGGCACCGGCGGCATCGGCCTCTCGGTCACCAAGCTGCGCGCCGAGGGTTCACCAATCAAGTCCAACAACACCACCTCGACCGGGCCGATCCCGTTCATGCACACCATCGATTCGACGCTGCGCGCGGTCAGCCGCGGCGGCAAGAAGTTCGGCGCGCTCTGCTTCTACATGGAGAACTGGCACCTGGACTTCCCGGCCTTCCTGGACCTGCGGCAGAACTCCGGTGACCCCTACCGGCGTACCCGGACCGCCAACACCGCGGTGTGGATCTCGGACGAATTCATGAAGCGGGTCGACGCCGACCAGCCGTGGTACCTCTTCGACCCGGCCGAAGTGCCCGACCTGGTCGAACTCACCGGCGCTGCCTTCTCCCAGCGGTACGCCGAGTACGCCGCGCAGGCCGAGGCAGGCCAGCTGCGGCACAAGAAGATCGGCGCCCGGGAGCAGTTCAAGGCGATCCTCACCTCGCTGCAGTCCACCTCGCACCCGTGGTTGACGTGGAAGGACACGATCAACACCCGGGCGTTGAACCACAACACCGGGACCATCCACCTGTCCAACCTGTGCACCGAGATCTGCCTGCCGCAGGACCGGGACAACGTCTCGGTCTGCAACCTGGCCTCGATCAACCTCTCCACCCATGTCACCGGCCGCCGGCAGGGTGCCCGCATCGACTGGGACCGGCTGGCCGCGTCCGCCCGGCTCGCAGTGCGCCAGCTCGACAACCTGATCGACATCACCATCTCCTCGGTCCCTGAATCCGAGCGCTCCAACGAGCTGAACCGGGCACTGGGGCTGGGGGTGATGGGCTTCACCGACATCGTGGAGCGCTTCGGCTACTCCTACGCAACGCCCGAGGCCTACGACCTGATCGACCAGGTCATGGAGTTCGTCTCGTGGCACGCCATCGATGCCTCGGCCGACCTGGCCCGCGAGCGGGGCGCCTATCCCAACTTCGAGGGATCGCGGTGGAGCCAGGGCATGGTGCCGATCGACTCCCTGGACCTGCTCGAGGCGGACCGGGGCACCCCGGTCGAGGTGGACCGGACCACCCGGCTGGACTGGGACGCACTGCGCACCAAGGTGGCCGGTGGGATCCGCAACTCGACGCTGCTGGCGATCGCGCCCACCGCCTCGATCGGCCTCGTCGCCGGCACCACGCCCGGTCTCGACCCGCAGTTCAGCCAGATGTTCAGCCGGTCCACCAGCGCGGGCAAGTTCCTGGAGCTCAACCGCAACCTGGTCGACGACCTCAAGGCGCTGGGCCTGTGGGACACCGTGCGCGAGGACCTGCTCCGCCACCAGGGCGACCTGTCCAAGGTGGCCGACGAGCACGACATCCCCGCCGAACTGGTGGAGATCTACCGCACCTCGTTCCAGCTGGACGGGCGCGCCTTCCTCCAGGTCGCCGCACGTGCCCAGAAGTGGATCGACCAGGCGATCAGCCGCAACATCTACCTGGCAGATCGCAGCGTGAACAACATGGTCGACCTGTACGCCGATGCGTGGCGGATGGGCGTGAAGACCACCTATTACCTGCACATGATGCCGCGGCACACCGCGGAGCAGAGCACGGTCAAGGTGAACAAGGCCGCAGCGTTGGGTTCCGGTGGGGCTCGCCGCGGCTTCGGTGCGGCGAAGCCCGCTGCCCGTGGTTTCGGTGCCGCCCAGCCGGCTGCGGTCAAGGAGGCCCCGGCACCCGTCGTACCGCCGGAAGGTGCCACCGAGCTCGACGTGGTCGGGGACGTGCAATGTCCCATCGACCCGCAGGAGCGACTGCAGTGCGAGTCGTGCCAGTGAGCGCCGTGGGAACCCGCCAGGGGATCCTGGGCACTGGCATCGAGGAGGGCCTGCTGCTCAAGCCGGTCACCTATCCGTGGGCGATGGAGCTCTACGACCAGGCGGTGGCGAACACCTGGTTCCCCAACGAGGTGCAGCTCGGTGAGGACC
Source organism: Nocardioides sp. AE5 (assembly GCF_031844485.1). NCBI lineage: Bacteria > Bacillati > Actinomycetota > Actinomycetes > Propionibacteriales > Nocardioidaceae > Nocardioides > Nocardioides sp. AE5. The sequence continues at coordinate 2,133 of NZ_JAUZVI010000013.1, read as the reverse complement.
TCGCCGACTTCGAGCGGATGAGCGCCGAGGAACGCCAGGCGCTCACCTTCCTGATGAGCTACTTCAACCCCAATGAGCTCCTGGTCAACAAGGCGCTCGCGTTCGGGGTCTATCCCTACGTCAACGCGGCTGAGTGCCACCTCTACCTGGCCAAGCAGATGTGGGAGGAGGCCAACCACTGCATGAGCTTCGAGTACGTCCTGGAGACGTTCCCGATCGACCGTGAGGCGGCGTACGACTCGCACGTGACGGTGCCCTCGATGGTGGCCAAGGAGGAGTTCCAGGTCCGGTTCATCAAGCGGATGACCGAGCAGACCCTCGACATCACCACCACCGAGGGCAAGCAGGACTTCGTCCGCAACCTGATCGCCTACAACGTGATCCTGGAAGGCATCTGGTTCTATTCCGGCTTCATGGTGGCGCTGAGCTTCCGGCAACGGAACCTGCTGCGCAACTTCGGATCGCTGATCGAGTGGATCGTGCGCGACGAGAGCCTGCACCTGAAGTTCGGGATGAACCTGGTGCTCACCGTGCTGGAGGAGAACCCGGACGTCGCCACCGAGGAGTTCGCTGCCGAGATCCGAAAGATGATCCTGGATGCGGTGGAGATGGAGGAGGCCTACAACCGGGACCTGCTGCCCAGCGGCATCCTTGGGCTGAACGCGGACTACATCAATCAGTACGTCCGTTACCTGGCCGACCGGCGGCTGGAGGAGCTCGGGTTCGAGGCGCACTATGGCGACCAGAACCCGGCCAAGTGGATGGCCACTGCCAACGACACGTTGCAGTTGGTCAACTTCTTCGAGTCGATCAACACCTCCTACGAGGTCAACGCCAAGCAGTAGGGAGGAGGGCAGATGTCCTGCGTCAGCTTCCTCAGTCCGCAGCAACGGGCGGCCCTGGCTGCCTCGAGCGCGGACGGCGCACCGCTCTCCTCCTTCGCCTCTCCCCCGGTGACCCCGGGGAAGCTGGCCCGGATCCGGGCGCTGTCCTCCTCGGACAGTGCCCGGATCCGGGAGAGCGCGGCGTTGTCGTATCACGCACCGGCTGATGTGCTCACCGCGCTGGCCACGGACCCGGAGCCGATGGTGCGTCGTGGCGTGGCCCGCAACCACGCCACTCCCCCGGCGGTCCTGGCCGCGCTCGCCCGGGATGCGGACCCGACTGTCCGGGCCTGGGTGGCCGCCCATCCTGCGGTGCCAACCACCGTGATGGATTCCTTGACCGGGGATGAGGATCCAATGGTCTCCGCGGTGCTCGCATGGAGCGCCGGATGGACGTGACGCTGGCCCTGGCGCTCACCGCATTCGCTGGGGCGGCCACGGCGCTCGGCGGACTGGCAGCAGTGCACTGGTGGGTCCGCAGCGACACGGAGCTGGCCGCGGCGCTGGGCTTCGCGGCCGGGGCGATGTTGTTGGTCTCGGTCGTCGAGATCATCCCCAAGGGCGCCAGTGGACTGGCGGGCGGACTCGGAGCACAGAGCGCCTGGGTCGTCACGCTGGCGCTGGTGGCCGCGGGCGCGGCAGTGACCGGCCTCCTTGCCCACCGGCTGGCACGTCACGGAGTGGCACCCGAGCGCGACGAGTCCGACGTACGCCGCCAACGCCTGGTCCGCAGTGGTGCCGTCGTGGCCTGCGCGGTAGCAGCACACAACCTGCCCGAGGGGTTGGCCACCTTCGTGACCACGCTGGACGATCCGCAGGCGGGTGTCGCCGTGGCGGTCGCCATCGCAGTCCACAACGTGCCCGAAGGCGTGGCGGTGGCGGCCCCGTTCTTCGGCGCTGGGTTGGGGCGCGCCAAGGCGTTCGGTGCGGCCGCCCTCTCCGGCCTGGCCGAGCCGGTCGGCGCGCTGTTGGGCTACCTCCTCCTGGTAGCGCTGCTGCCCCCGGCTGCCTTCGCCGTCGTCTTCGGTGCGGTCGCCGGCATCATGCTCCACATCGCGCTCACCGAGTTGCTGCCGATGGCACGGCGGCTTTCCACCATGGCCACGGCGAGCGCGAGCTTCGTCGCCGGCGCCGGCACCATGGGAGCCAGCCTGGTCCTGCTCAATCTCTAACCGGCCCAGATGACGTCGTAGCGGGGTCGCGTCCTCTGACGTGCGATCTCTTCCCGGCTGATGAGGGCGTGGGCGGT
>NZ_JAUZVI010000012.1:0-130749 GCF_031844485.1 Nocardioides sp. AE5 | reverse complement strand
GTCGAGAACAGGAACGAGGAGGATGGGCAGGCCATGGAAACCACCGACGCAGCCACCTTCCGGATGCGCAGCGTTGCGTTCGAGGCGTTCGGGCCGACGGTGGTCAACTCGATCGGGCACGGCGCGATCCTGCCCGTCCTTGCCCTGCACGCGCGCGACCTCGGGGCCGGCGTGGACCTGGCTGCCTTCGTGGTGGCGCTGCTCGGCATCGGTCAGATGTTCTCGGCGTTGCCGATCGGCGCCATGGTCGCCCGGATCGGCGAGCGCCGCACGCTGGTCCTCTCCGGGCTCGTCGACGTGGCCGCCATGCTCCTGGCCTGGCAGGCCGGCTCGGTGCTCGCGCTGGCCGTAGCGATCCTGGTCAGTGGCGCCACGATGAGCGCCTTCATGCAGGCCCGCCAGGGCTTCCTGATCGACGCCGTACCGATGGCGCAGCGAGCCCGGGCGATGTCCACCCTGGGCGCCAGCCACCGGGTCGGCCTGTTGCTGGGGCCCGTCATCGGCGCAGGCGTGATCCACGTGTGGGGCCTGGCGGAGGTCTTCGTGCTGGCCGCCGCGATGTCCCTGGCCTCAGCCGCCATGGCCTGGTGGATGCGCGACCTCACCCACGCCACCCGGGCCGAACAGCGGTCGACCGGGCACCTTCCGGTGCGCACCGTGTTGCGCGAGAACGTCCGCTCGCTGCTCACCCTGGGCACCAGCGTGGTGGTGATCAGCGCCTGCCGATCGGTCCGGATCACGCTGCTCCCGCTGTGGGCCGACCACATCGGGATGAACGGCACCGAGACCTCCCTCATGTTCGCCGTCGCCGCCGCCTTCGACATCCTCTTCTTCCTGCCTGGCGGGTGGTTGATGGACCACAAGGGGCGGGCATGGGTCGCCGTACCCGTCGTACTGAGCATGGCCCTGGCCGCCCTCGCCCTCCCCCTGGTCACCTCCACCCCGGCCGTCTTCGCCATCGCCATCGTGATCGCGATGGGCAACGGCCTCGGTTCAGGGATCGTGATGACCACCGGAGCCGACACGGCCCCACTGGTGGGGCGTGCGCAGTACCTCGGCGGGTGGCGCCTGTGCGGCGACATCGGCAACACGTCGGGCCCACTGGTGATCAGTGCGGTCGCTGCCGTGGCTCCACTGGCGGCGGCCTCGATGGCCTTCGGCGGCCTCGCCCTGATCGGCACCGCATGGGTGGGCCACTGGACCCTCCGGCTCGACGCGACCCTGCGCCGGGGCGGCGTCAGCCGTGCTGGACCCGGACCGCGTTCGACTTGACGCCGTTGTCCTTGTCCACGACCCGCCACTCGATGTTGCCGGTCGAGCGCGTCTGCACATAGACCGAGAAGGTGCCGCCGGAGACGTTGACGTCGACCGGGAACTCCTGCCAGGAGCCGTCGTTGACCCGCTGCTCGATGTCGAGCACGGCTCCCTCACCACCCGGATAGGTGCCCGAGAGGTAGAGCTGGCCACCCTTCTCCACCCGGAATGCTCCCTGGGAGAGGTTGATGGTCGGCTTCTCTTCCTTCGTCTCGGTCGCGGTGGGCGACGGCTTCGCGGACGACTCCTCACCGGAGGCCGACGACTCGTCGGGGGTGTTCAGCGTGATCAGCGGCCCGGAGTCCGTGGCGGTCGGCGTGGGGTCCGGCATCACCAGCGACTCCCCGCCGGAGGCACCTGGGCCGGCAGCGGAATTCGACTGCCCCACACCCAGCACGTTGGTGGCCACCAGCACCGAGATGCCGCCCAGCAGGCCGACCACGACGGCGACGGCGATCAGCGCGACGAACCCGTTGACGACGGGGTTCTCCTCTTGCTGTGGCACGTTTCCGGTCTCCTGGGTCGGTCCGCGGCGCGGGAGCGCCGTCGCCCATTGTGGCAGGTCACCGGAGGATTCCGGCAGCCCGTGCGGGTTCGGCGTACGCCTGGGCCAGCGACTCGACGGTGGCGTGCGCGTTCAACCCGCTCGGATTCGGCACCACCCAGAGCACCGCCGGCCCGAACGGCTCCGGTTGCCGACCGACGCTCGCCTTCCGCTGCCCGAACGCCGTCCGGTACGCCGTGATCCCGGCGATGGCGACCACGGTCGGACCTCGCTCGGCGACCAGGGCGAGCAACCGCTCCCCGCCCTCGCGCAACTCGTCCGCGGAGAGTTCGTCGGCACGTGCGGTAGCCCGGCGGACCAGGTTGGTGATCCCGATCCCGCGCCCGCGCAGGTGCTCCCGGTCGGCCTCGTCCATGCCATCGGAGGGCGACACCTCGCGCTCGATGATCCCGGCCCGCAGCAGCGCCGGATAGAAGCGGTTCACCGGGTGCGCGAAGTGGGTCTGCGTGGCCGCGGTCCACAACCCCGGGTTGATGCCTACGAAGAGGAGCCTGAGATCGTCGCCGAGCAGGTCGGGGACCTCCTTGTCCCGGAATGACTCGAGCTCGGCACGGGAGAACTTCGCCATGTCAGACAGGCTCGCAGATCACCACCGGGATCACGCGGTCGGTCCAGGACTGGTAACTGTCGAAGTCCGCATACAGCTCGTTGAGCCGTGGCCACAATTCAGCGCGCTCGTCGGCGTCGGCGACCCGGGCACGCATCCGGCGTACGTCGGAGCGCACCTGCACCCTGCATTCCGGGTGCGCGACGAGGTTGTGGAACCACTGCGGGTGCTTGGGCAGGCCCGCCTGGGAGGCAACGAAGACGACCCGGTCACCGTCGGGCAGGTAGAGCAGCGGAGTCGTGTACTCCTTGCCGCTCTTGCGTCCGGTGTGGCTGAGAAGCGCCAGCTTCACTGGCTTGCGGAACGCCGCGCCGACCCGCCAGGTCCCGCCGATCCGACCCCCGGTGCGGCGGTAGAGCCAGACGTTGCCCTTGGCCATGTACTTGATCAGCGTCGGCACCCAGGGCTTGTCCAGCCCGGCCGGCTTCGTCTCCATCCCTAGAAGCCCCGCGACCAGACGTTGTCGTCGACCAGGCCAGCCGAGCGCCAGCCGTCCGGCGTACGTCGCAACTGGTGGTGGTAATAGCCACCCACCTCGAAGAGGGTCTCGGTGCCATCGGGGGCCCTGGCCACCATCGGGTTGGTGAAGTACGCCGTGGCGCGCGCGGCGTCGCCGTCGATCACGATTTCGATCTGGCCGACCATGTGCTGGTAGCGGTCGAAGCCGGCCAGGCCCTGCTCGATCCAGGGCACCACGTCGACGGGTGGACCGACCGGGCCGCCGACGGCGGAATAGTCGAGCACCGCATCCACGGTGAAGACGTCCTCGTGCAGCCGGTCGAAGTTCCTCGTGTCGATCGCGCGGGTGTAGCGGGTGATCACGTCGGCGATCTCGAGGCGGTCGGAGATCTGGTCCTGCTCCATGGGAATGACTCTGGCACACAAATGAAACAGGTTCTAGTGTGAGTTCCATGCGATTCACCTACGCCGAGGCGATGACCCGCGCCGAGTACTACGCCCCCCTCGCCCAGGCCGCCGAGGCAGCCGGCTACACGTCGATGACGGTGGCCGACTCGCTGATCTATCCGAAGGAGTCGGACTCGACGTATCCCTACACCGACACCGGCGATCGCGAGTTCCTCGAGGGCAAGGAGTTCATCGAGGCGATGGTGCTCTGCGCCCACCTCTTCGCGGTGACCACGACGCTGCGGCTCACGCCGTTCGTGCTCAAGCTGCCGGTGCGGCCGCCGGTGCTGGTCGCCAAGCAGGCCTCCTCGATCGCCTACCTGTCCAACAACCGCCTCGGCCTCGGCGTGGGCCTCTCGCCGTGGCCCGAGGACTTCGCCGCGATGGGCGTCGAATGGGGCCGGCGCGGCAAGCGGATGGACGAGTGCATGGACATCCTGCGTGGGCTCACCTCGGGCGACTACTTCGGCTACGAGGGCGAGTTCTACTCCATCGACCCACTCAAGCTCTGCCCGGCTCCGACCGAGAAGATCCCGCTCCTGGTCGGTGGCCACTCCGATGCCGCGCTGCGCCGCGCCGTACGCAAGGGCGACGGCTGGATGCACGCCGGCGGCGACGGCGAGGAACTGGACCGGCTGCTCGCCCGCCTGGCCGAGATCCGCAAGGAGGAGGGCGACACCCGCGACGACTTCGAGGTGCACGTGATCTCCTACGACGCCTACAACCCCGAGGGCATCAAGCGGCTGGCCGACAAGGGCGTCACCGACTGCATCGTCGGCTTCCGGGTGCCCTACATCAAGGGCGAGGACACCGAGCCGCTGGCCGACAAGGTCGCGCACCTGGAACGCTTCGGCGAGTCCGTGATCGCCAAGGTCAACCCGTGAGCGCCGCAGGCGAGGCCACGGCCGGGTTCCAGGCGGCCATCGCTGAGGCGGAGGCCCTGATCCGCAACCCACCGTTCGAGATCACTGAGCAAGAACTGGCCGAGGGCCTGGACTACCTGGGCGGCTCGATTCGCTCCGCGATCCAGATGGCCTTCGACTACGACCTCGAGCACCCGGTGCTGATCAACCCGACGCACCAGTACTCGCGCCAGGGGCTGGACAACCCGGACGCGATCTACTTCAACGCCTACCTCGACGCCGGTGCGTCGTACCTGCTGACCGGGCGGCGCGGCACCACCACCGACCTCTCCTTCCAGATCATGGACGGTGGCTACACCGCGGACGACCACCCGGAGACGGTGACCGCCTTCGACGACCGCGAACTCGACATCGCCGAGGACGGGTCGTTCGAGTGGCGCTTCGGTCCCGAACTCGGGATCAAGAAGGGCGCCACCCTGATCATCCGCGAGGTCTACAGCGACTGGACCACCGAGGAGCGCGGCACCCTGCGCCTGCAGCGGCTCGACACCGCCGGACAGCCGCGCCGGCTGCTGGAGGTCGACCGGATCGCCAAGCGGTACGCCGTGGCATCCAAGCTGCTGACCGGCCGGATCCAGACCTGGTTCGCGTTCCCGCAGTGGTTCACCTATCCCGAACCGGTCAACACGCTGACCGTCCCGAAGTCGACGCCGGGCGGGCTGGCCTCGCAGTTCTCCTCCCTGGGCCACTACGCGCTCACCGACGACCAGGCCCTCGTGGTGCGGGTCCCGGTCTGCGACGCCGCGCCCTACCAGGCGATCCAGGTCGGGTCGAAGTGGTATGTCTCCACCGACTACGAGCACTACCAGTCGTCGCTGACCGGCGCCCAGTCCGTTGCCGATGCGGACGGCAACTTCACGTACGTCGTCTCCACTCGCAACCCGGGCATCGCCAACTGGCTCGACACCACCGGCCACGAGGCGGGCGTGATGATGCTGCGCTGGCAGCGCGTCGCCCGCGATCTGACTGCCGCCGATGGCCCCCAGGTCGAACTGGTCGACTTCGACTCGCTCGCCTCGCGCACCGACCTGGACCACCAGCGGGTCACGCCCGAGCAGTACGCCGCACGGATCGAGGCCCGCCAGGTCGGCATCGCCCGCCGGATGATCAGCTGATCATCCGAGCCAGTGGGCCTGGCCCTCGACGTGGACTGAAACACGTTCTAATGTGACGCCATGACTCTGCTCCAGGACAAGGTGATCGTGCTCTCCGGCGTCGGCCCCGGCCTCGGCCGCTCCCTGGGCGAGGAGGCCGCCAGGATGGGGGCCGACCTTGTCCTCGTCTCCCGCACCGAGAAGCGGCTGGAGAAGATGGCCGAGGTGGTCCGCTCGCACGGGCGCCGGGCGCTGGTGGTCCCGACCGACATCACCGATGAGGACCAGCGCGCTGCACTCGTCGAGCGAGCCCTGGACGAGTTCGGCCGCGTGGACTGCCTGATCAACAACGCCTTCGGGATCCCGCCGATGGACCCGATCAGCACGCTTTCCCTCGAGAGCCTGCGGGCCGCGCAGGAGACCAACGTCTTCGCGCCGCTGCGGCTCTCGGCGCTCTTCGCCGACGCGCTCGCCGCCAGCAGCGGATCGATCATCATGATCAACTCCTGCGTGGTGCACTCCTCGCAGCCGGAGTACTCCGGCTACAAGCTCTCCAAGGGCACCCTGAAGCACCTCGCCTCCTCGCTGGCCACCGAACTCGGCCCCCGCGGCATCCGGGTCAACTCGATCGCGCCGTCGTACATCTACGAGGACGTGAACAAGGCCTACTTCGACTGGCTGGCCTCCGAGGCTGGCGTGACCCACGAGGACATCTACCGGGAGAAGGCCGCCCCGACCGACCTGAAGCGACTGGCCACGCCCGACGAGGTGGCCAAGGCAGCACTCTTCTACGCCAGCGACCTGGCCAGCGCCGTCACCGGGACGATGCTGAACGTCGACTGCGGCGAATTCCACGACGACTGAGGAGCACCCATGGCACGCGAACGCGCAGACGTCGGCACGTACGACGACATCGTGGCGGCGGCGGTCCGCACCACCGGTCTCTCCGACTTCGGTGGCACCGACCACGAGGAGGGCCTGCGACTCCTCGTCGACGACCTCAACGCGCCCACCGCGGGCCTGACCGGCGTCGGCAACTACATGCAGCGCGCCCAGGTGAAGAGCGCCCTGGTCGGCAGGCTCCTCTCCGAAGCCGGCTTCGCCGCACACCCGTCGTACGCCGGGGTCCCGATCGAGCGCCCCGTCTTCGTCGTCGGCTTGCCCCGGACCGGCACCACCGCGATCCACCGGTTGCTCACCGCCGACCCGCGGCACCAGGGCATCGAACTGTGGCTCACCGAATATCCGCAGCCCCGGCCGCCGCGCGAGACCTGGGCCGACGACCCGATCTTCAACGGCATCAACGCGGCGTACTCCCAGCACAACGTGGAGAACCCGGAGTTCATGGGGATCCACTACATGGACGGCACCTCGGTGGAGGAATGCTGGCGGATCCTGCGCCAGTGCGGGCTCTCCATCGGCTACGAGTCGCTGGCCCACGTCCCGAACTATTCGGCCTGGCTGGCCAAGCAGGACTGGACGCCGGCCTACCAGCGCCACAAGGCCAACCTGCAACTGATCGGACTCAACGACCAGGACCGTCGCTGGGTGCTGAAGAACCCCTCCCACCTGGTCGCGCTCGACGCGATCATGGCGGTCTATCCCGACGCGCTGATCGTGCAGATGCACCGCGATCCGGTGGTTTCGATCGCCTCGGCCTGCTCACTCTCCGCAGAGGCGACGGCGGGCTGGTCGACCACCTTCGTCGGCGAGACGATCGGGCGGACCCAACTGGACATGCTCGCGCGCTGCCATGCCTCCTTCATGGCGGCCCGGGAGAAGTACGACGCCACGCAGTTCCACGACGTCGACTACCGCGCGTTCGTGGCCGACCCGGTCGGGACCACGCAGGGCATCTATGAGGCGTTCGGGCTCGGCTGGACCGACGAGGTCGCGGCCTCGGTGACCCGGATCGACGAGGAGTCGCGCCAAGGCGGCAAGCGGCCGAAGCACTCCTACTCGCTCGAGGACTACGGGTTGACCGAGGAGCAGGTGCGCGCCGCGTTCGCCTGAACGAGCACGCCCTCGTGCAACAAGATGCACGGATTTCACGCTCCCATCCACAGGTTCACGACGACCTGATTGGCACGGGCTTGCGCAGTTCCTAGCGTCCTGTCCATGAGCCAGTTCCAGATCGATCCCGAATCCGTGGCACCTCTGCCGGCGCTGCTGCACGACTCCGTGGCGCCGATGGTGGAGGCCTCCACCCTGTCCAGTCCTGACACCGGCGCCAGTACGGCGACCACCCGCGCCGCGGTCGACAAGGTCACCCGACTCGTCGCGCTGGCGAGCGGCGACGTCGACGACCTGTCCGAGCGGATCACCCACGCCGTGGACGCCTATCGGCGCACGGACGGCGAGATCAACTGGGCACTCGACACCCTCCTCGCCGGGAGGCTGGCGTGAGCACGAGCACCCGGATCGACGGCAACCCGGCAGGATGCCGGGACAGTGCCGCTGGACTGATCACCCTGGAGGCCCGGATCCGCGGCGTGGGCGATGCGTTGGCCGAGTGCCGTACGACGGCTGCGGGCAACTGGTCCGGCGCGGCAGCAGAGGCATTCGACGCGGCAACCCGGACCCGGCTTGCGAAGGTGGACACACTGGCCACCCTGGTCGGCGGCCTGGGTGCCGGCTTGTCTGGCATGGCCGACTCACTCGAGGGCCTCGAACGCCAGATGGAGCGGGCCCGGGGCATCGCAACCAGTGCCGCAATCCCGGTCGGCGCACACTGGATCGCGGACCGCGGCGAGTTCGAGATGACATCGGAGCAGGAGATCCCGCACGCGGATGCGTTGGCACTGGTGCATGCGACCCGGCTCCGCGAGGCCGAGGTCCACCAGCAGTGGGCCACGTCGCTCGGACCGCTGCTGGCGCTGGAATGGTCCAGGCCCCTGCCGACGAAGGTGGCGAAGGCATCGGGCCCCGAGCGATTGCTGTCCAAGCTGGGCAAGGTGCTGCCGGACGTGCCCGATCCCAAGGACATGGCGCTGTGGGCCCTGACCCGGCCCAGCCAGCTCCCGGACCTGCCGCTGGGGCTCAACTATCCCAACGGCATCAATGAGGCAAAGAGCTTCTCCGACGCCCTCGAGCGGCAGCTCGACCTGGATGCCGCAGCGGGGAAGGACAATCTGTGGGCCTCGCTCGGTCGGGCGCAGTTGCGCTTTGCGGCAACCATGGGCGGCGGTGCCTTCGGCGCCCTGCGTTGTCTGCCGAAGACTCCACTGGAGATCCCCAGGACGATGGCCTGTCAGGCGGCTGGCGAGAAGTCCGGCGAGGAGTTCGCCGACCGGATCCTCGAAGAGATCGAAGGGAAGCGGTGAGACCCATGTCCGTCACTGTGACCGTCCCCCGGACCTGGGTGTGCAGCAGCAGGACCAGGACCCCGGGCGTGGCCCTGCGGGCCCACGCTCCCCATCCGGCAGCGAGCGGGTTCACTCCCTTCGTCGCGGTGACGTCGGGTCGGCCGACCGAGCGGCGACTCCCCGCCGAGCAGCAGGCCGTCGCCGAGGACCTGATCGCCTCGCTGGTCTGTCCCGACCTGGAGGACCTCGACATCCACGACATGGGGGAGCACGACGTCGGCTACCTGCGCGTGGCGCACCGCGACGAGGGCCGGGAACTGATCACCGAGGCCTGGTGCTGGGTGGTCGACGACCTCAGCTGGGTGCTGCTGGCCACCGTCGACTGCACCGACTATGCGGACTTCTGCGACCTGCTCGAGGACATCGCGTTCTCCTTCGAGCCGCCCCGGGTCCCGCTGGCCAGTTGATCCGGCCGGGCCGGGATCAGGGCGCCACGGTGGCGGCGTACCGCCGGGTGGCCTTCAGCATCGTGTCGGCACAACTGGCCCGCAGGGTGGGACCGGCTTCGACCCGGACGTCGACCTCGCGCACCCCGGCGCTCCGATGGCGGAACCGGACCCGGGTGCCGTCGGCCAGCGCGACCGCCTCCACCAGTTCGAGGCCGTCCGCCGCGGTGTCGGCGAGTTCGGTGCGCAACGCGATCTCCGCCGCCTGGACCTCCGGGGGCCAGGCGGCCCGGCCCCGCAGGTGGGACAGGTCGATCCGGCCCTCCAGTGTGGCCTCGGCGACTTCATACGCGTTGCCCACGTCGAGCCTGCCGTAGGAGAGTCCGTGCGGCAGGGTCAGCATCGCGCCGGCGAACCGGTGCCCGCCCAGGTGGCTGGTCTCCCAGGTCTGCTCCGGGTGGGCAGCGGCCAGGGCGGCTGCGACCGGGCGTCCGAACTCGGCACAGCACGCGTCGCGGCGACCGTTGGTGCAGACCAGGAGGAGCGGATCGATGTGCTCGTCCAGCCCGACGCCCGCCGCTTCGGACCCGCCCGCGGCGAGTGCGTCCAGGTCGAGGTCGAGCAGGTCCTCGGCCACGTCGAGCAGCCCAGTCCGGATCCACTCCGTCCCGGGCTCGGCGTACGCGAGGAAGATGCGGAATGGCCCGCCCTGGGTGGTGCGGCCGTGGCGGCGGATCAGCTGGATCCGCACCCCGGTGTCCGCGCTCGCTGCGGCGAGCCCGTCGCGGACCTCGGCCGGCAGCCGGCTCTCGGCCAGCGCCTTGTGTCCCCACGGGCCGGGGTGCTCGATGAGCAGGTAGGCGGTGTCGTGAGCCGAGGTCCCGGGCAACGGCTCGTCGGCCGCGCCCAGGACGCACCGATAACGGTTGGTGTCGACCGCTGGCTCACCCATCTGCTGCTCCCCACTCCTCCAGCAGCGGGGCGACCACCTCGAGCCAGAGCTCGGCGATCAGCTCGTCGCCAGCGGCCTCGGGGTGCACCCCGTCGAGCACCAGTTCGGCTGGGTCGCGCTCGGTGGCGGCACGGGTGAAGGCGTCATGGAGCCGGACCAGCGGCAGGTCGTGGTCCTCGGCGATCGCGGCGACCAGGCGCATCTTCTCCTCGAGGTCACCCAGCATCCGCAACTGGGAGTCGTCGACCGGGATCAGGAACGGCTCGACCAGCACGATCCGGTCAATGCCGGCGGCCAGCGTCCGGGCGATGAGCTCGCGGTAGCCCGCGTCGAAGGCGCTGTGGGTGGTGCCACCGGTGTGCCGGATCCGGTTGACCAGGCGTCGCGCGGGGCTGCCGTAGAAGGCGTGCCACGTGTCGTTGATCCCGATCTTGATCGAGACCAGGTCGGGCTCGTGCGCCAGCACGTCACGCTCCCAGCGTGCCTCCAGGTCCGGCACCTTGTGGCCGTTGACCCCGGTGTTGCGGAAGTCGTGCTCCGGCAACGCCCTCGCCAGCCGGGCGACGTACCCACTGCCGAGGTCGCGGGGATCGCCGGGCGCCCGGTGGGCCGCGGTGATCGAGTCGCCGGTGAGCAGGATCTTCACACCTGGTGACCCTACGGTGTGGTCAGCTCCGGCGCCCGCCCAGCCATGTCTCGCTGACCAGGGGTACGCCGGGCCGGTAGGCCAGGTGCAGGTGGTTCGGCGCGTCCAGGATGGCGAGGTCCGCACGGGCGCCGACGGTGAGGCGTCCGACGTCGTCGCGGCGAAGGGCGGCGGCACCGGTCTCGGTGGCGGCGCGCAGTGCCTCGGTCGGGGTCATCCCCATCTCGCGCACCGCCAGCGCGATGCACAGCGGCATCGACGAGGTGTAGCAGGAGCCCGGGTTGCAGTCGGAGGCCAGCGCCACCGCGACGCCAGCCTCCAGCAGCCGCCGGGCGTCCGGATACGGCTGGCGGGTGGAGAACTCGACCCCGGGCAGCAGGGTGGCGATGGTGCCGGACTCGCGCAGCGCAGCCACGTCCGCGTCGCTCAGGTAGGTGCAGTGGTCCACGGCGACCAGGCCGAGCTCGGCGGCCAGGTGCACACCCGGTCCGGGGCCGAGCTGGTTGGCGTGCATCCGCGGTTCGAGGCCGGCAGCGCGGCCGGCCTCGAGCACGGTGCGCGCCTGGTCGACGTCGAAGGCGCCGGTCTCGCAGAAGACGTCGATCCAGCGGGCGTGCTCGGCGGCGCGGGCCAGCATCGGGCCGGTCACCTCCGCGACGTACGACGTGGGGTCGGTGTCGGCGGGGACGACGTGCGCGCCGAGGAAGGTGGTCTCTTCGGTGAACTGGCGGGCCACTGCCAGGCAGCGGGCTTCGTCGTGGACGGTGAGGCCATAGCCGCTCTTGATCTCGACGGTGGTGGTGCCCTGTCGGCGCATCTCGTCGACCAGGCGGGCGACGTGGGCGGTGAGTTGTTCGTCGCTGGCAGCGCGGGTGGCGGCGACCGTGTCCCTGATGCCGCCAGCGGTGTAGGACTGGCCGGCCATCCGGGCGGTGAACTCCTCGGCGCGATCGCCGGCGAAGACCAGGTGCGCGTGGCTGTCCACGAACCCGGGGATGACGGCCCGGCCGCCGACGTCGTACGCCGTGTCCGCTGTGGGCGCCTGTGCGGCGGGCCCGGTCCAGGCCACCTGTCCGCGTTCGATGACCAAGGCGGCGTCGGTGCGGATCGGCTGCTCCGCGTCCCAGGTGACGAGTTCGCCGATGTTGGTCAGCACGATGGTCGGACTCATGGGGCGAGGACCCCTTCCAGTCGTTGCCACTGCCCGCGCAGGTCCTCGCGCAGGGCCCGGATGTCGTGGATCTCGGCGCCGATCCGGACGGTGAGCACGTCGGCTGCGGCGGCGGCGAAGACGAGGGCCTCTTCGCCGGGCCCGGTGCCGGCGGTGCGCGGGGAGCCGAGGTCGACGGTGACCACATCGGCCGCGGTGTCGGCGGCGTCGAAGCCGAGGCTCCCGTGCCCGGTGGTGGTGGCGGCCTCGATCAGTTCGCTGGCGCTCCAGTGGCCGCGGATGCCGGTGGAGAGGCGTTCGTCGAGTTCCACCGCGCGCATCTCCTCGAAGGGGTCGATCACGGCGTGGCTGTCGGAGCCCAGGGTGAGGCGGGACCCGGCGGTGTGCAGCGCGCGTGAGGGCCCGATCCCGTCGGCCAGGTCGCGCTCGGTGGTCGGGCAGAAGCAGGCATGGGTGCCTGCGGCGCCGAGCAAGCCGATGTCGTCGGCGGTGAGGTGAGTGGCGTGGACGGCGGTGGTCCATGGGCCGAGGACGCCGTGGTCGGTCAGGAGCCGGGCAGGGGTGCATCCGTACGCGGCGAGGCACTGCTCGTTCTCAGCCGGTTGCTCGGAGAGGTGCACGTGCAGCGGGCGTCCGCTCGCTGCGGTGACGATGGTGCCCATCGCGGCAGCGGGCACAGCGCGCACCGAGTGGATCCCGGCGCCGATCCGGACGTCGTCGCTCCCGTCGTACGCCGCGGCCAGGGCAGTGAACCGTTCTGCCCAGGCGTCGACGTCCCCGTCGCTGAACCGGACCTGGACGCCCTCGACCGGGCGGTGGCCCCCGTCCGGCTCGAGGCCGGCAGCGAGGTAGCAGGTGTCCAGCAGCGCGATCCGGATCCCCACCTCGCGGGCGGCGGCGACCAGCGCGTGGCCCATCTCGTTGGGGTCGGCGTACGGCGTGCCGTCGGGTTGGTGGTGCAGGTAGTGGAACTCACCGACGCTGGTGATGCCGGCGCAGAGCATCTCGGTGTACGTCGCCACGGCCAGGTCGTGCAGCGACTCAGGCGTGAGCCGCGCGGCCACGGCGTACATCTGCTCGCGCCAGGTCCAGAAGCTTCCCCGGCCGGTGGCGGGCAGCGCCTGGCTGCGGCCGCGCAGTGCCCGGTGGAAGGCGTGCGAGTGGCAGTTGGCGAAGCCCGGGATCATCCGGCCAGCCGCTCGAGGGAGTCGGCCAGCGCGTCGACGCCGGCCAGGCAGTCGGCGACCTCGGCATGCTCGGCCGGGGCGTGGGAGATGCCGGTGGGGTTGCGGACGAAGAGCATCGCAGTGGGGATTCCGGCGCCCGCCAGGATGCCGGCGTCGTGGCCGGCCTGGGTGGCCAGCACCGGCCAGTCCGGCCCGGCATGGTCGCCGGCCAGGCGGGCGGCCAGGTCGGGGTCGAACGCGACCGCGGGCGAGACGGATTCGGCGGTGACCTCGAGTCCGGTGCCGTCGCGGGCGGCGCGTTCGCGACCGAGCCGGGAGACCTCTGCGACGAGTGCGGCCAGGGTGGCGTCGTCCTCGCAGCGCGCGTCGAGCCAGGCGGTGACCCGTGAGGGCACCGCGTTGGTGGAGTTGGGGGTGACCTCGAAGCGACCGAAGGTGGCGCGCTGGCCGCCGAGCCGGGCCTGCTTGTTGGCGGCCAGCACGGTCATCGCGCAACTGAGCATCGGGTCGTGGCGATCGTCCATGACGGTGGTGCCGGCGTGGTTGGCCTCGCCGGTGAAGTCGAACCGGTAGCGCCCGTGCGGCCAGATCCCGCTGGCCACTCCGATCGGGGCGGCGAGGTCGACCAGCCCGCGCCCCTGCTCGACGTGGAGTTCGACGAACCAGCCGACCCCGTCGAGCAGGCTGGTGTCGCCCAGGTCCGGAGCCAGGCCGGCAGCGGCCATCGCGTCCGGCAAGGGGACTCCGTCGCGGTCGCGCAGTTCGCGGGCGGTGGCGGGGTCGAGTTGGCCGGTGGCCAGGCGGGAGCCGAGGCAGGCCAGCCCGAAGCGGGATCCTTCTTCCTCGGCGAAGGCGGCGACACCGATCGGTCGGCTCGGGGCGACTCCGCGCTCGCGGAGCCGGTCGATCGCGGCCAGCGCGGACATGACGCCGAGCGGTCCGTCGTACGCACCCCCGTCGGGCACCGAGTCCAGGTGGGAGCCGGTCAGTACGCCGGGCTGGTCACCGGTGCCCTCGGGGCGCCACCAGGCGACCGTGTTGCCGTTGCCGTCGGTGCGGGTCTCCAGCCCGCGCGTCGCGCACTGGTCGAGGAACCAGGCGTGGCACTCGCGCTCGGCGGAGCCGAAGGCCGGGCGGAAGTAGCCGCCGCTGGAACGCGACCGACCCACCGACGCCAGGTCTGCCCACATCTGTTCGAAGCTCACCTGCCCAGTCCACCGCTGGTCGCCGCCGGGGTCAACGCGCCCCGCCCGGCAGGCGTCTTGGATCCGAGACTCGGCGTCAGTACGGCGCCGTCAGTCCGTCGAACATCGGGAAGTGCTTGACATTCCGCGTGAGCAGGGAAGCATCCAGGAGCATGGCAGTCGCCGCGATCGCAAGGTCAGCGGAATCGATCCCACGATTGCCCGGAAGCCAGCGTCTGCCGAGTTCGCCAGCGACCTCTGCCACCCTCTCGTCCAAGGGGTGCCACTGAAGGACCGCGAGCAGCGCACGGGTGGGTGTCTCCTCCGAGGCCCGCATGCCGGCCAGCACCTCAAGCCGGGTCACCTCACTGGCGTGAACTGGGCCGACCATGCGCGCATCTCGAAGGACCTTCCCCGCAGTCGCATCGCCTCGGAGCACGTCGATGAGCACCGAGGTGTCGACCAGAACACTCACTGGTTGCGCATCTCCGCGAGCCGTCCGCCAGACCGAAGACTCTCGACATACTCCGCACCATCGACCTCGCGGTCATGCCATGCGCCCAGGGCCGCATCGATCGCCTGGAGATCAGCTTCCTTGTCCGTCTGGAACCCATACGTTCGAGCAACGGCGTCGCGGATCAGCGCTGAGATCGATCGTCCCGTGCGCGCTGATTCTGCATCGAGGAGGCTCCTGTCCTCTTCAGTGAGTGAGATCTGGGTGCGCAACATGATGTAATCATACATCATTTGACACTGGCTCAGCGGCGAATGCCCGGGCTGGCAGGATCTGCGCCATGGAGTTCATCGAGGTCGTCCGTCGCCGTCGCATGGTCCGCAGGTACGCCGCCGAACCGGTCGATCCGGCCGCGGTGGACCGGATGCTGGAGCACGCGATCCGGGCGCCCAGCGCCGGGTTCTCCCAGGGGTGGGCGTTCCTGCGGCTGGACACCCCGGAGGCGGTGGCCCGCTTCTGGCGCTCGACCAGCCCGGACCCAGAGGCGTCGAACACCTGGCTGGACGGGATGCGGACCGCGCCGGTGGTGATCGTGCCGCTGTCTAACAAGTCCGCCTACCTCGACCGCTATGCCGAGGACGACAAGGGATGGGCGGACCGCGACGAGGACCGCTGGCCCGTCCCCTACTGGCACGTCGACACCGGGATGGCCTCGCTGTTGATCCTGCAGACAGCCGTCGACGAGGGCCTGGGCGCCTGCTTCTTCGGCATCCCGCCGGCCCAGATCGCCTCGTTCAAGGCCGAGTTCTCGGTGCCGGACGCCTACCACCCGATCGGGGCGATCACCGTGGGCCACCGCCTGCCCGACACGGGCGCCCCCGGCACTGAAGCAAGGGGCTCCGCCGCTCGGCGTACCCGGAAGTCGACCACCGACGTGGTGCACCACAACGACTGGTAGCCCGTCAACGATGTCGTCTGCAGTCACCTGATGCCAGCAAACGACACCACAACAGCCCGCACGGGCATAGGCTCGCGCCATGGGAGGCAAGCACGACATCACGCCAGCCATCGACCCGGCTGTCGAGCGACTGCAGCGATTGATCCGGATCCCGACGGTCTCCTGGGCGGACCGCGACCGGATCGACCCGGAGCCGTTCCACGCCTTCGCCCGCCAACTCGCGGCCGACTTCCCCCTGCTCCACTCCCACCTGGAGAAGACGGTCATCAACGACCACGGGATGCTCTTCCACTGGCGCGGCCACAGTGACGACCGCCCCGTCGTACTGATGGCACACATCGACGTGGTGCCGGTCGACGAGGGCGACACCTGGCAGCATCCTGCCTTCGGCGCCGAGATCCACGACGGCGTGCTGTGGGGCCGCGGCACGCTGGACGACAAGGGGTGCCTGGCCGGCATCTGCGAGGCCGTCGAGCGGCTGCTCGAGCAGGACTTCACCCCCGACCAGGACATCTGGCTCAGCTTCGGCTGCGACGAGGAAGTGATGGGGCAGGCCGCCCCCACGGCAGTGGAGGTGCTGCGGGAGCGGGGCGTCGAGCCGTGGTTCGTGCTGGATGAGGGCGGCGCCGTGGCGTACGACGCGTTCCCCGGCGTGAAGCCCCCGCTGGCCGTCATCGGAGTCACCGAGAAGGGGATCACCAACGTCCAGCTCAGTGTCGAGGGGCGCGGGGGCCACGCCTCGATGCCGGCGCCGATGGACACCACGGCGCGGCTGGCCCGGGCGGTCCTGCGCCTGGACGCCAATCCGTTCCCCAGTTCGGTGCCACCGCCGACGGTGGAGATGTTCCGCCGGATCGCCGACCGCCTGCCGATGCCGCTGCGCCCGGTGCTCTCCCCGGTGCTGAAGAACGTCGACAAGCTCAAGCCGTTGCTGGCTCGCGTCCTGGTCGCGGCCGGGCCCGAGTCGGCCGCGATGACGCGGACCACCACCGTGGTCACCACGCTGAGCGGGTCGCCAGCCAACAACGTGATCGCCTCGCGGGCCACCGCAGGCGTCAACGTGCGGATCATGACCGGCGACACGGTGGCAGGCGTCGTGGAGCGGATGACCAGCGTGATCAACGACGACGCCGTCGCAGTCAGCGTCGTGGACAGCAACGAACCCAGCCCGCTCTCCCCGGTCGACGACGACGCCTTCCGGCTCATCGAGTCCGCCGTCAGTGAGGTGTTCGCCGACGCCGTGCCCACGCCGTACGTGATGATGGGCGCCACCGACTCCCGCTTCTTCACCGCGATCTGCGAGCGGGTCTACCGGTTCGCGCCGTTCCGGATGACCAAGGCCCAACGCGAGTCCATCCACTCCTACGACGAACGGATCGGCGTGAACGACTACCTCGACGGCATTGCGTTCTACCAGCGACTGATCGAGGCCATCCGGTGACCACCGGCATGCGGCCGGTCGTGCCTGGCCTGTGGGCGATCGTCGGCTTCCTGGTCTGCGTAGAGCTGGCCAGCGGCGTGCTGCAGGGCTATTACACGCCGATCTTCAGCGACATCGCCGAGCACCTGGGGATCCAGGACGCCGACGTCAACTGGTTCGAGGCGGCCCAGCTGATCCTCTCCGCGCTGGTGGTGCCGCTGCTGGCGAGGCTCGGCGACCTGATCGGACACCGCAACGTGCTGCTGATCTCCACCGCGGTGACCGCGCTGGGGTCGTGGGTGCTGGCCTTCGCGCCGTCGTTCACCACCTTCCTGGTCGGCTGGGCGCTCCAGGGTGCGTACGTCGTGTGGTTGCCGCTGGAGGTGGCGATCATCCACCGCCGCACCGCCAACACCGGGCAGCAGGCGCTGCTGACCCGCCGTGCTGCGGCGATCCTGGTGGCCGGGCTCGAACTCGGCGTGATCGCCGGGGCGCTGACCAGTGGCGCACTGGTGGAGAAGACGTCGATGTCGTTCCTGCTGGCCCTGCCGGCGATCGTGGTCACGCTCTGCTTCTTCGTGATCTGGTTCGGCATCGAGGACGTGCGCGGCGAATCCACCGGCGGCGTGGACCTGCCCGGGCTGGCCGCGATCACCGGCGTGCTCGCCCTGGTGATGGGTGGCCTGATCACCATCCGCCTGCAGGGCGTCGACAGCCTGCTCGCCTGGGCCCTGATCGTGGGTGGCGCGGTGGCGCTGGTGCCGTTCGCAAAGCTGGAGAACAGCAAGGACGAACCCCTGGTCGACGTACGCCTGCTCGGCAAGCCGGGCCAGTGGCCGGTGCAGTTGACCGCGTTCCTCTTCGGGATGTCCGTGCTCGGCGCCCAGATCCCGCTCTCCACCTTTGCCCGCACCGACCCGGCGGTGGGCTACGGCCTGGGCGCCAGCGCCGGTTTCGTCTCCACCCTGATCGGCCTGTACGTCGTCTCGCTGGTGGTCGGCGCGCTCTCGTTGCCGCTGCTGTCGCGGGCGGCCGGCCCCCGCGGCGCGCTGATCATCGGCTGCCTGCTGGTAGCCGTCGGCTATGCGATGTGGTTGCCGATGCACGACACCACCACCCAGGCGCTGGCGAACATGGCCGTGGCCGGGATCGGTTCTGGCGTCCTGGTGGCCGCCCTGCCCGCGGCCGCAGCGGCCGCGGCGCCGCCGGACCGGACCGGCTTCGCCACCGGGATGACCAATGCCACCAAGACCGTCGGTGGCGCCATCGCCTCGGCGGTCTTCGCGATCGCCCTGGCTGCGACGGGCTCGATCAGCGGCCCCGAGGAGGGGCACGCCCCGCTGAGCGGCTACCTGACGGTGTGGGGAGTCTGTGCCGGTGCCGCCCTGGTCGCGGCGCTGGCCCTGTTGCTGCTGCCGCGGGACCAGCTCGACGACGCGACCCGTGCCCCGGAGGAGCAACTCGCCTCCTGACGGCCTCGGGGGACACGGCGTAGGCTGATGGGAACGGCACGTCGATCGTCGGGAGGCGCGATGCCCGAGAAGCCGGAGCGGCCCGGGAGCGAGGCCGGCAAGGCCGTCGCCGCAGCCCGGATGCAACAGCAGCACCTGTGGGTGGACCTGCAGGTGCGCCAGGCCATGGAGCGCGGCGAGTTCGACAACCTGCCCGGTGCCGGCAAGCCGATCGAGGGCCTGGGCGGCGACGACGACCCCGACTGGTGGCTCAAGCGGCTCGTGGAACGGGAGAAGGTCAGCGTCCTGCCGCCAGCCCTGGCGCTGCGTACCGAAGACCGCGAACTCGATGCGCGCCTGGACGAGGAGAACACCGAGACAGCCGTGGTGAAGATCCTCGAGGACTTCAACCGCCGCATCGTCGAGGCACGGCGCCAACTGCAGGGCGGGCCGCCGGTGATCACGCCCCTGCGCGAGATCGACGAGGAGCTGGCCGCCTGGCGGGAACGGCGTACGGCGAGGCGGGAGGCCCAGGCAGCCGCGGTCCGGGCTGACGCAGGCTCTCGGCAGGAACGACGCCGCTGGTGGCCGCGTCGTCGGAAGTGAACCTCCCCGGTGACGCCCGAGAGGCCACCGGGGCAACGGCTCCGGGCATCCGTCTACCCAGCGGCGCGGCGGTCAAACCTGCAGGAATCCACCAATTCTTCGCGTGCGGAACCGAACAGTCGCGGAGTCGTTGTGCCTTGCGTGGCACCTAGACTCGCCCCCATGCGTCGAACCCGCCGTGCCGTGACCAGCCTGGCCGCCGGCGCGCTGCTGCTGACGCTCGCGTCCTGCGGCCAGGACAGTTCGACGGAGCCGGAGATGGCGGTCTCTTCACCGGCGGGCGAGCCGACGGCGCGCTCGACCGAGCGCGATCCGCTGGCCGACGCCGTCGAGGACCTGGCGAAGAACCTGCCGGTGCCCACCGTGGACGAGTCGCAACTGGGTGCGCCGACCGACGCCCCGACGATCGACTACGAGGTCGACTACGGCCTGACCGACCCGACATACGGCGCGGACATCAGCTGGCCGCAGTGCGGCAAGGGGGTCGGGCCGATCAAGGAGCGCCAGGGCCTGGGCATGCCGATGCCGCTGCCGGAGTGGAAGTTCGTGGTGATCGGGCTGACCAACGGCCCGGCGATGACGCGCAACCCGTGCCTGGCCGAGCAGCTGGCCTGGGCGAAGCAGACCGACGTGCTGGTCTCGACGTACGCCGTGGCGACCTATCCGTCCGCCGAACAGCTGGCGAAGTACGGCGACCAGGGCCCCTACGACTCCTCCACCCAGGAGGGGAAGCTGTCGAACTGGGGCTATGCCCAGGGCATCTTCAACCTGACCACGCTCTATGAGTTGCAGATCCCGGTGCCCGGGGTGTGGATCGACGTCGAGCCGGTCCCGTCACCCCCGTTGGTGGCGTGGAGCAAGGACACCGACGCCAACGCGGCCGTGGTCCGCGGGATCGCCCGCGCCTATCGGGAGAACGACTACCGGGTCGGGGTCTATTCGACGCCCAACCTGTGGCGCACCGTGGTCGGCAACCTGCGCCTGGGCGTGCCCGAGTGGCGCGCGGCCGGGCAGACCTCGGAGCAAGAGGCGGTGAAGCGGTGCCGCGGCGAGTCCATCCAGGGCGGCGAGGCGGTGCTCGGGCAATGGGTCGAGGACCGGCGCGACCGCAACGTCACCTGCCCGTTCCAGGTGGGCCAGCTGTCGCACTGGTTCGTCCAGTTGTGAGCCTTCAGCGTCGCCCGTCCTGTGCCAGCCGGGCGACGTCATCGTCGCCGACCGGGGTCTCACCCGCGGCCACGAGTTCGCCGTCCTCCTCCACCAACCGTGCAACAGCCATCGGAATGCGTACCCCGCGTTCGGCGGCGACCTCCTCGGCGCGCGCGTAGCCCGCGTCCACGTGCCGGATCACCCCCATGCCGGGGTCGTTGGTGAGCACGCGCTCGATCTTCTCTGCGGCCAGCGCGGTGCCGTCGGCGACACAGACCTGGCCGGCGTGCAGCGAGCGGCCCATCCCGACGCCACCGCCGTGGTGGAGGGAGACCCAGGTGGCACCGGAGGCAGTGTTGACCAGGGCATTGAGCAGCGCCCAGTCGGCGATCGCATCGGATCCGTCGAGCATCGCCTCGGTCTCCCGATAGGGCGAGGCCACCGAGCCGCAGTCGAGGTGGTCGCGGCCGATCACGATCGGCGCCTTGAGTTCACCGGAGGCGACCATCTCGTTGAACCGGAGCCCGGCGCGGTGGCGTTCGCCGTACCCGAGCCAGCAGATCCGCGCCGGCAGCCCCTGGAAGGCGACCCGCTCGGCGGCCATGTCCAGCCAGGTGTGCAAGCGGGCGTACTCGGGCTTCTCCTCGGCCGGGAAGAGTTCCTTGATCGCCCGGTCGGTGGCGGCGATGTCGGCCGGGTCGCCCGAGAGCGCCGCCCAGCGGAACGGTCCCTTGCCCTCGCAGAAGAGCGGACGAATGTATGCCGGGACGAAGCCGGGGAACTCGAAGGCGCGGTCGAATCCGCCCTTGCGGGCCTCGTCACGGATCGAGTTGCCATAGTCGAAGACCTCGGCGCCCGCGTCCTGGAAGCCGACCATGGCAGCCACGTGCGCGGCCATCGAGGCGCGGGCCTCGCGGGTGAATCCGTCGGGGTCGGCCGCGCTGCGCTCCTGCCACTGCTCGAACGGGACCCCGGCCGGGAGGTAGGCCAGCGGGTCGTGCGCGGAGGTCTGGTCGGTGACGATGTCGACCAGTCCGCGCCCGTCGGTGGCCCGGGCGGCCAGGTGGCGCTCGAGCAGGGCCGGCACCACTTCGGCGGCGTTGCCGAGCAGGCCGATCGAGAGGCCGCGCCGTTCGTCGCGGGCTGCCAGCGCCAGGGCCAGGGCGTGGTCGAGGTCGTCGGCCTGCACGTCGAGGTAGCGGGTCTCCAGGCGCCGGTCGATGCGGTGCTGGTCGACCTCGACGCAGATCGCGACCCCGTCGTTCATGGTCACCGCGAGCGGCTGCGCCCCGCCCATCCCGCCCAGGCCCGCGGTCAGGGTGATGGTGCCGGCCAGGGTGCCGCCGCTGTGCTCGAACTGCCCGGAGGCCGCGAACTTGTCGGCAATGGCGGCGAACGTCTCGAAGGTGCCCTGCAGGATCCCCTGGGTGCCGATGTAGATCCACGAGCCCGCGGTCATCTGGCCATACATGGTCAGGCCGAGCTCCTCCAGGCGCCGGAACTCCTCCCAGTTGGCCCAGTCACCGACCAGGTTGGAGTTGGCGATCAGCACCCGCGGCGCCCAGGGGTGGGTGCGCATCACGCCGACCGGCTTGCCGGACTGGACCAGCAGGGTCTCGTCGTCGGCGAGGTCGCGCAGGGTGGCGACCAGGGCGTCGTACGCCGCCCAGTTGCGGGCTGCCTTGCCGGTGCCGCCGTAGACGACCAGGTCGGCAGGCGCCTCGGCGACATCAGGGTCAAGGTTGTTCATCAGCATCCGCAGTGGCGCCTCGGTCTGCCACGACCGCGCGGTCAGGTCGGTGCCGGTGGCGGCGTGGATGGGCAGGCGGGGGTTGGTCATCCGAGTTCTCCGATCACTTCTTCTGCTGCGGCCAGGACCGCGCCGCTGCGGACGAGTTCGACACAGGCCTCGATCTCCGGGGACAGGTGGCGGTCCGGGCCCGGGCCGGCGATCCCGGCATCGCGCAGGCGACGTACGACGGCGCTGGTGGCCGGTGAGGGCTCCAGCGGTGCCCGCATCTCCAGGGCGCGGGCGGCGGTGAGCACCTCGATGGCGACCACCCGGGTGAGCCCGTCCACGCTGCGGCGCAGCTTGCGGGCCGCGGACCAGCCCATCGAGACGTGGTCCTCCTGCATCGCGCTGGACGGGATCGAGTCGACGCTCGCGGGGGTGGCCAGCCGCTTCAGCTCGGAGACCAGGGCAGCCTGGGTGTATTGCGCGATCATGTGCCCGGAGTCGACGCCCGGGTCGTCGGCCAGGAACGGGTTCAGCCCGTGGTTGCGTGCCTTGTCGAGGAAGCGGTCGGTGCGCCGTTCGCTGATCGAGGCCACGTCGGCGGCGACGATGGCCAGGAAGTCCAGGACGTGGGCGATCGGGGCGCCGTGGAAGTTGCCGTTGGACTCCACCCGGTGCTCGGCGACCAGCACGACGGGGTTGTCGATGGCGCTGGCCAGTTCGCGGGAGGCGACCAGCGCGGCATGCTCCACGGTGTCGCGGGCGGCGCCGTGGACCTGCGGCGAGCAGCGCAGCGAATAGGCGTCCTGGACCCGGGTGCAGTCGTCGGTGCGGTGCGAGGCGACGATGCCGGAGTCGGCCATCAGCGCCACCAGGTTGGCTGCGGAGAGCGCCTGGCCGGGGTGCGGCCGGATGGCTTGCAGTTCGGGGGCGAAGACCCGGTCGGTGCCGAGTTGTCCCTCCACCGACATGGCGGCGGCGATGTCCGCGGTGCGCAGCAGCATCCGCAGGTCGGTGATGGCCAGCACCAGCATCGCCAGCATGCCGTCGGTCCCGTTGATCAGGGCCAGGCCTTCCTTGGCCTCGAACTCGATGGGGGCCAGCCCGGCGGCGGCGAGCGCTTCGGCGGCCGGCACCAGGTTGCCGTCGCGGTCGCGGACGGTTCCCTCCCCCATCAACGCCAGGGCGCAGTGGCTCAGCGGGGCCAGGTCGCCGGAGCAGCCGAGCGATCCGTATTCGTGGACCACGGGGGTGATCCGGTGGGTGAGCAGGTCGGCCATCAGTTGCGCGGTCTCCCGGCGTACGCCGGTGTGCCCCGTCGCCAGGGTGGCCAGACGAAGCAGCATCAGGCCGCGGGTGACCTCGACCTCGACCTCGGGGCCGGAGCCGGCGGCGTGGGAGCGGACCAGGGAGCGTTGCAACTGGGCGCGCATCTCGACTGGGATGTGCCGGGTGGCCAGGGCGCCGAATCCGGTGGAGATCCCGTACGCCGGCGTGGGCGCTGCGGCGAGTTCCTCGACGACGGCCCGCGCGCGGTCGATCGCCTCGACGGCGTCGTCCGCCAGGTGTACGCCGGCCCCGTCGCGGGCGACCGCGACCACCTGGTCGAACGAGACGGGTCCGGTGCCGAGCGCGATGGAGTCCATGGCGCCCATCCAACTCCGGAGCCGGACGGGTCCGCCAGAGTCGTCCACGCATTGTTGTCTTGGATCCGAGACAACCGGGAGTGGGTCAGGCCTGGGCCAGCACCCGGTCCTCCTCGCCCGCTGTGGCGGCCGCTGCCGCCTCGAGGGCCCGTGCCCTGCGCTCCTCCTTGACCGCCCAGGCGATCGCGGTGCCCCAGGCGATCGCGAGGCCGCCGACGATGGTCCATGCCTGCGCCTCGGACGCGCCGACGGAGAGCAGGATGGTGCGGGCGTTGGTGACCACGATCAGGCCGCCAGCCGCGACGCCGATCACCCGCGCCGGCAGGATCCGGACCAGCCAGGCCGCGATGGGCGCCGCGATCACGCCGCCGGCGAGCAGGGCGATCACGATCTCCCATTCGATGCCTGCCGACCCGAGGGCGAGCAGGAAGCCGAGCGAGCCGCCCACGGCGACGACGAACTCGGAGGTGTCGATCGAGCCGATCACCTTGCGCGGTTCGAGGCGGCCCGAGGAGAGCAGGGAGGTGGTGCCGACCGGCCCCCAGCCGCCGCCACCGATTGAGTCGAGGGCGCCACCGACCAGGCCCATCGGGGCGAGGAAGCCGACCGAGGGGCGCGGCTTGAACGTGGGGCGGGCCCCGCCGAGTGCGATGAAGCGATAGATCACATAGGCACCCAGGCCCAGCAGCAGGCCCGCCACCCACGGCTTGGCCGCGTCGCCGTCGAGGCTGACCAGGAAGGTGGCCCCGGCGAAGGCGCCGACGAAGCCGGGGAGCGCCAAGATGCCCACGGTGCGCCAGTCGACGTTGCCGAACTTCGCGTGCGAGATGCCGGAGACCAGCGAGGTGCCGATCTCGGAGAAGTGGACGGCGGCCGATGCCGCTGCCGGGGCCACTCCGGCCGCGAGCAGCAGGGTCGAGGAGGTCACGCCATAGGCCATGCCCAGGGAGCCGTCGATGAGTTGGGCGAGGAGACCGACGAACCCCAGCACCAGCAGCTTCCGCATCACGGACCACCCTTAGGCAAGTTGTTTACTCAACATTGAAAGATTAGTAAACAACTTGGCTTTGATGATCGGCAACTCCGTCCACGGAGTGGACCCGGTCAGACCCGGAGTGTCCCCGACACCAGCGTGCGGCACTCACCGCCGACCCAGAGGGCGCCCTGCTCGTCGCTGGAGATCCGGACATCACCACGACGCCCCAGGGCCGTCCCCTGGCGCACGGCGTACGACGTGGGCGCCAGGCCGGCGTCGACCAGCCAGCGCGCCAGGCTCGCATTCAGGCTGCCGGTGACCGGATCCTCGGGCACCGCGAGCGACGGCACGAAGGCACGCACCTCGAAGTCCGCAGGCCGATCCCCGGAGTCGGCGTACGGGCCAATCACGCCGACCTTGAGATCACCCATCACGGCGAAGTCCGGCTCGAGGGCGAGCACGTCCTCGGCCGAGGTCAGCAGCACGCCGAGCCAGCCGGGCCCGTTGTCCGCCCAGCTCGACGCGAGCACGGCATCCGGCGTGATCCGCAGCGAGGCAACCACCTGGTCGAGCACGTCGGCGGCGAGCGGCCCGCTGCGCAGCAACTCCGGCGCCCGGAAGGCCAGCCGATCACCGTCACGGCGCACCTCCACCAACCCGATCCCGCACTCCTGGACCACCACGTCCCCGGCGGCAGGGAGGCCACCGCGCTCCAGCCAGGCATGGGCACTGCCCAGGGTCGGATGCCCGGCGAACGGCAACTCCCGCGCCGGGGTGAAGATCCGCAGCCGATAGTCGGCACCCGGATCGCGTGGCGGCAACAGGAACGTGGTCTCCGAGAGGTTGGTCCACCGCGCGAAGGCCGCCATCTGCTCGTCATCCATGCCGCTGGCGTCGTGGACCACCGCCACCGGGTTGCCGGTCATCGGCTCCGGCGCGAACACGTCCACCTGGGAGAAGGATCGGGTCGTCATGCCTCCACCGTAGGCAGCATCTGGCACCATCACCGCCATGAGCCAGGTCCCGGCCGCAGCGCGCGCACTGCAGGTGCTGCGCTTCCTGGCTGCCCAGCCCGGGCCCGTGCCGCTGGACCGGATCGCGACCGCGCTCGACCTGCCGCGCAGCACGGCGTACCACCTGGTCAACACGATGATCGCCGAGGGGTTCGTGACCCACCTGGCCGAGGAGAAGCGCTACGGGCTCGGCGTCGCCGCCTTCGAGGTGGGCAGCGGCTACACCCGCCAGGCGCCGCTGCAGCGCATCTCGCGCCGGCCACTGGCCGACCTGGTCGACCAGACCTCGCAGAGCGCCCACCTGGCCGTGCTGCACGGGCGCGACGTCCTCTACGTGATCGAGGAGCGTGCCCCCGGCAGGCCACCGCTGGTCACCGACGTCGGCGTACGGTTGCCGGCCCACCTCACCGCGTCCGGCCGCGCCATCCTGGCCGCGCTGCCCGCCGCCCAGGTGCGCGCCGCCTATCCGGACCGGACCGCCTTCGTGGACCGGCACGGCACCGGACCGACCGGCCCGCGCCAACTCGCCGAACTGCTCCGCGAGACCCGCCGCCGTGGCCACGCGATCGAGGACGGCGAGGTGACCCCGGGCCTGGCCAGCGTCGCCGCTGCGGTGCTGGACCACAACGACTATCCGGTGGCCGGTGTCGCACTCACCCATCCCAGCGGCGAGGACGACCCGGGCCTGGCCGACGCCGTACGCCGTACCGCGGCCGAACTGACCCGGCGCCTGGGCGGGCACCCCGCGGCGGGACGATAACGCCCGCCATGGGCAGGCGCCACAGGCTGCCGGACCCCACCTCCGTCGCGCTCACGGAGTGACCCAGGACACAGTCGTTCGTTGGTCCCTACATGGGGATGACCTTCACCCGCGCCCACGCCCGTCTCGTCCTTGCCTCCGTGCTGGCCACCGGGCTGGTCGCGGCCGTGCTCACGGTGCCGGAATACAAGCTGACCAACACGGTCTCGCTGGCCGAGTCCTATGAGGCGAGCCGGCCGGTGCAGGCCGCTGACGGGCACTGGCACACCCACGATCCGGAGCGCAAGAACGACATCAGCCAGTCCGGGGAGATGGATGCCCAGGGTGCCGTCGCCGCCAACTCCCTGGACCCGACCTCTGCCGCCGAGGCGCGGGAGAACACGGCGTACGTCGCCACCCAGCGTGACCTGGTCGAACCGGAGCTGGTGCCGGCCTCCTTCACCACGCCGCGCGCCGCCGTCCCCGAGGACCGCTATGCCGTGGCCGGGGGCTGCTACGAGCTCAACGGGCAGCCGATCACGTTCCGTGCCACCGACCTCGGCGTCCACCTGCTCTACACCAACAAGGGCACGTTCATCACCGGTCACCTCGGCAGTTGGGTCCATCTGACCAATCACCCCTCGGCCCTCTCCGAATGGACCACGGAGAAGACCGCGGACGGCTTCACCTTCCAGCTCCACAACGGTCGTTACCTGACCGTCAAGGGCGGCGCCCTGGTCACCAGCAAGACTCCCGGCCACTTCGACCTGCACACCACCACCGGGTGCAAGGAATATCCCGAGGTCGAGGTCAACGTCACCGGCGACCCACACGCCGGCCTCACGCCGTACCAGGAAGTCCGCGGCTACGTCGACGCCCACGTCCACGGGATGGCCTTCGAGTTCCTCGGCGGCGAGATCCACTGCGGCCGGCCGTGGCACAAGTACGGCGCGGCGTACGCACTGCCGGACTGCTCCAACCTGCTGCAGCCCGGCACCAAGGGAGCACCGCTCGACGTGGTGCTCAGCGGCCAGGCCGTGCGCGACCCGGTCGGGTGGCCGACGTTCAAGGGGTGGCCGGCGCCGGATGCGCTGACCCACGAAGGCACCTATTACAAGTGGATGGAGCGCTCCTGGCGCGGCGGACAGCGCGTCTTCGTCAACCTGCTGGTGGAGAACGGCAAGCTCTGCGAGATCTATCCGCTCAAGCGCAACTCGTGCGACGACATGGAGTCG
Organism: Nocardioides sp. AE5; assembly: GCF_031844485.1. Lineage (NCBI taxonomy): Bacteria > Bacillati > Actinomycetota > Actinomycetes > Propionibacteriales > Nocardioidaceae > Nocardioides > Nocardioides sp. AE5. Next base: position 103,067 of record NZ_JAUZVI010000012.1, on the reverse strand, counting down.
GCCAAGCTGCAGGCCCAGGACATGCGCGCCCTGGAGCGCTACATCGACGCGCAGTACGGCGGCCCCGGCAAGGGGTGGTACCGCATCGTCACCGACCCCTTCGAGGCGCGGCAGGTGATCAACGAGGGCAAGCTCGCGGTGGTGATGGGGGTCGAGGTCTCCATCCCGTTCGGCTGCACGATGTTCCTCGGCACGCCCGCCTGCGACACCGCCTCGATCGAGGCGCAGCTCGACGAGCTCTACGACCTCGGCGTACGGCAGATGGAGATCGTCAACAAGTTCGACAACGCACTGGCTGGCGTCGCCGGGGACGAGGGTGTCATCGGCCCGGCGGTCAACCTGGCCAACTTCCTGGAGACCGGCAGCTTCTGGAAGATGGAGACCTGCGACCCGGCCGACGGCGAGTCCGCCGACAAGACCCAGCTGGCGCTGCCGAACGTCGGCGGCGATGCCCAGGACGCCCTCTTCGGCGCGATCATGGAGGTGGCCGGCATCGGGGTGCCCCTGCCGGCGCCGCTCTATGGCCGGCCGATGCACTGCAACCAGCTCGGGCTGACCGACCTGGGCGCGTTCACCATCGACGCACTGATGGAGCGCAACATGCTCATCGACCCCGACCACATGAGCGTCAAGGCCCGCCAGGCCACTCTGGACCAGCTCGAGGCGGCCGGCTATTCCGGCGTCATCTCGAGCCACTCGTGGTCCACCCCGGACGCCTATCCGCGGATCTATGCCCTCGGCGGCTTCGTCGCCCCGATGGCCGGGGACAGCACCGGGTTCTACGAGAAGTGGCAGCGCCACATCGGCTGGGCCGACGAACGCTTCTACTTCGGATTCGGCTGGGGCGCCGACATCAACGGCCTCGCCAACCAGGGCGACCCCCGCGGTGCGGACGCGGCGAACCCGGTGAGTTATCCGTTCACCGGGCTCGGCGGCGTACGGGTGGAGCAGCAGGTCAGCGGTGAGCGTGTCTATGACCTCAACGTGGACGGCGTCGCCCACTACGGCCTCTACCCGGACTGGGTCGAGGACCTGAGGATGGTCGGCGGCGAGGACGGCGACGCCATCGTGGCCGACCTGGCCCGCGGCGCCGAGGCGTTCCTGCAGACCTGGGAGCGCGCCCACGGCATCGCGCCGGACTCGTGCCGCAACCCGGAACTGCGGGCCACGCGTGCGGCCTGGGACGAACGCGTCCACCCGGGCATGACCACCGTCGAGTTGATGGCGGCCGTCGGCCAGCCGTTCGCCCGGTTGGGATCGACGTACAGCTATTGCGGCCGGGGGTCCGGTGCCTCGGACGTCGAGGTGACGGTGCGCATCGATGCGGACGGCCGGGTCACCGGTGTGACGTGGCCCTGATCCACGGCTGACCGCTTGAGGTGAGGCTTGGCTAAGAAGCCGGAACGGCGTACCCGGAAGTAGGATCCCTCACACACCAGAGTCCCTGACAACGCTCGCTCGCGGGAATAGGCTCGGGTGTTGCGCCCGGCACTCCCTGGGTGCTCCGGACGACGAGGGAGCAGTTCTTCCATGCAGATCTTCGCCATTGTGGTGTCGCTGGCCGTCTCGGTGGTCGCGATCGCCATGACCGCGCGCGCCGTGCGGCAGATGCTCGGAGTGATCCGGATCGGCCAGCCGGCCGTGGGTCGCACCGACAAGCCGGTCGCCCGCACGCTGACCATGCTCAAGGAAACCTTCGTCCACACCCGGATGCTGCAGTGGACCTGGGTCGGCATCCTGCACTGGTTCGCCTTCGCCGCGTTCCTGATCCTCTCCACCGCCGTCGCGCAGGCCTTCTTCCAGCTCTTCAAGGCCGACTTCGCCTGGCCGCTGATCGGCCACTGGATCGTCTATGAGTGGGTCAGTGAACTGATCGGCCTGCTCGGCGCCCTGGCCATCCTGCCGCTGATCGTCTACCGGATCATGAAGCGGCCCGCGTCCAACGGTCGCCGCAGCCGCTTCTTCGGCTCCACCATGTGGCAGGCCTACTTCGTCGAGGCGATGGTCTTCTTCGAGAGCTCGGCGATCATCTTCATCCGCGCCGCGGAGTACAAGTACATCGAGGGTGCCGAGGCCTCGCACTTCCCGGTCAGCCACCTGCTGAGCGGCCTCTACCCCGACTCGCCCAGCTCGCTCGAGAGCATCATCTACTTCATCGCGATGCTGAAGATCGTCTCCGCGATGGCGTGGCTGATCGTGATCTCCTCCAACCTGACCATGGGTGTGGCCTGGCACCGGTTCACCGCCTGGTTCAACATCTGGTTCAAGCGCGAGTCGTCCGGCCGTACGGCGCTGGGCAACCTGAAGCCGCTGGTCTCGGGTGGCAAGCCGATCACCCTGGACGACATCGACGACCTGGACGAGGACTCCAAGCTCGGCGTCGGCGCGATCGAGGACTTCTCCTGGAAGGGCATCCTCGACTTCACCACCTGCACCGAGTGTGGTCGTTGCCAGTCGCAGTGCCCTGCCTGGAACACCGAGAAGCCGCTGTCGCCGAAGCTGCTGATGATGGGGCTGCGCGAGCACGCCTATGCGACCGCCGGCGCCGCCGGTGAGCGGGCCGAGGGCGAGCCGCTCTCGGAGAAGTCGCTGATCGGCAAGACCGACCACGACAGCGACGGCGGTGGCCCCGAGGTCCTGGACTGGTTCTACAACCCCGAGGGCGGCGACTTCGTCATCGACGAGGACGTGCTCTGGAGCTGCACCTCGTGTGGCGCCTGTGTCCAGCAGTGCCCGGTCGACATCGAGCACGTGGACCACATCGTCGACATGCGCCGCTACCAGGTGCTGGTCGAGTCCAACTTCCCCGCCGAGCTGAACGGTCTCTTCAAGGGCCTGGAGAACAAGGGCAACCCGTGGAACATGTCCGCCTCTGCGCGGATGGACTGGGCCAAGGACCTGCCGTTCGATGTGAAGGAGGTCGGCAAGGACCTGGAAGACCTGGAGTCGGTCGACTGGCTCTTCTGGGTCGGCTGCGCCGGCGCCTACGAGGACCGCGCCAAGAAGACCACCCGCGCCGTGGCCGAACTGCTCGACATGGCCGGTGTCAGCTTCGGTGTGCTCGGCAATGGCGAGACCTGCACCGGCGACCCGGCCCGGCGTGCCGGCAACGAGTTCGTCTTCCAGGGCCTGGCCCAGCAGAACGTCGAGACCTTCAAGGAGTTCAAGGTCAAGAAGGTCGTCTCAACCTGTGCGCACTGCTTCAACACCCTGAAGAACGAATACAAGGAGTTCGGCATCGAGCTGGAGGTCGTGCACCACACCCAGCTGCTGAACCGCCTGGTCCGCGAGGGCAAGCTCACGCCGATCAAGGAAGGCGCGGGCGCTGCGAAGCGGTCCATCACCTACCACGACCCGTGCTACCTGGGTCGGCACAACCAGGTCTACTCGCCGCCGCGTGAACTGCTGCAGATCCTGCCCGGCGCCGAGGTCAAGGAGATGCCGCGCAACTCCGAGAAGTCCTTCTGCTGTGGTGCCGGTGGCGCCCGGATGTGGATGGAGGAGACGATCGGTGAGCGGATCAACATCAACCGAACCAAGGAGGCCGTGGCCACCGGTGCTGACCAGATCGCCGTGGGCTGCCCCTTCTGCCGGGTGATGCTCGCCGACGGCCTCACCGCGGAGCAGGCCAACGGCGGTGCCCGAGAAGAGGTCGAGGTCCTCGACGTGGCCCAGATGCTGCTGGCCTCGGTGAAGGGCGAGTCCGCCACCAAGGCCCCCAAGCCGGCGGCGAAGAAGGCGGCTGCCAAGGCTGAGCCGGCTGCCAAGGCCGCACCGGAGGCGGACGAAGCCGCCGAGGCACCCAGCGCCAAGCCCGCGGCGGGAGGATCGTCGCTCTTCGACGTGGAGGAGTCCGCACCCGCCGAGGAGAAGCCCGCATCGTCGGGCGGCTCGCTCTTCGACGTGGAGGAATCGGCTCCTGCCGAGGAGAAGCCTGCGGCTGCCTCCGGTGGCTCGCTCTTCGACCTCGGCGACGCCCCTGCCGAGGAGAAGGCGGCTCCCGCCAAGGAGGAGCCGGCTGCTGCGTCGGGCGGTTCGCTCTTCGATATCCCCGCGAGCGAAGAGCCCGCGCCGGCCGCCAAGGCCGAGCCGAAGCCCGCAGACGAGCCGAAGGCCGACCTGGGCGGGAGCGGTTCGCTCTTCGACATCCCGGCAAGCGAGCCGGAAGCACCCGCGGCCAAGGCCGAAGCGGCTGCACCTGCTGTCGAGGAGGCACCTGCTACTGAGGCACCGAAGGCGAGCGGCAGCGCGACCACCCCGCAGACCGACGTCGACCTGAACAGCGGCGGCTCGCTCTTCGACATCGCGGCACCCGAGCCGGAAGCACCCGCAGCCAAGGCCGAAGCGCCGGCGCCTGCTGCCGGGGAGGCACCCGCTGCTGAGGAGCCCGCTGAGGAGCCCCAGACCGAGGAAGCACCTGCTGAAGAGCCGGCGCCTGCCGAGGAAGCACCCGCTGCCGAGGCGCCGAAGGCGAGCGGCAGCGCCACCGCGCCGCGCACCGACGTGGACCTGAGCAGCGGCGGCTCGCTCTTCGACATCGCGGCGCCCGAGCCCACGACGGTCGCCAAGGCTGCCGAGGCGCCTGCTGCCGAGGAGGCACCTGCTGAGGAGCCCAAGGCCGAGGAAGCACCTGCCGAGGAGGCGGCCGCCGAGGAGCCTGCCGAGGCCGCGAGCGCACCGCTCTCGGGCGCAGAGCTCTCCCAGGCCGCGACCGAAGCGTCCCCCGACGCCGAGGTGAGCGCGTCCACGACCCAGGAGGAGTCGACCAACGCGCCGGCCGCCGAAGCGGAGCCTGCGGCGACGGTGGAAGCGGCCGAGCCGGAGGCACCCGCCGAAGAGCCCGCGCCGAAGCCGTCGGGCGAGGCGAACACTCCCAAGCAGGCGAACATCAACGAGGCGAGCTCGCTCTTCGACCTCTGATAACCCGCCCGCGCAGCGCAATCGCGCAGATGCACCCATTCGGCCCCGGATCACCGCGATCCGGGGCCGAAACGGTTCATATGCGCTGTTACGTCTGGTGCGTGACGTTGTCGGCCGCAGGTCGTTGACACCTTCGAACGAGCATCCCGCGCAGCCACTGCGTGACCGCCAGGAAGGGCCAGACATGGAACTGATCGCCATCGAGTTGAGCGAATTCACCCGTCGCTCCCGGTCGGTCCTGCTCCACGCGGCCGACCTCGCCCTGGACGCACCCCTTGCCGAGGGTGAGCGCGTGGTGCTGTGGGACTCGATCTCCGGCGACTACCACTCCGGCACCGTCCTGGACGCCGACCAGAACGACGGCACCTACCGCTTCGACGTCGGCATCCGTCTCCCGGACGACCTGGCCCTGGCCCGCCTCACCGGCGTGGCACCGGTCGGCGACCAGCTCAGCACCAACCAGGTCCTCGACCTCCTGGGCAGCCTCCGGGAACAGGTGCAACTGCCCGGGGCCCTCAGCTTCGAGGCCACCGACCGCCGCGCCGGCCTCTGACCGGCCGCGGCGAGGGACCATCCATGCGCATCCGTCGTACGACGTCCACCCTCGCCTCCGCACTGGCAGGCCTCGCCCTGGTAGCCACCGCGACTCTGGTCCCGGCCGTGGGTGCCAGCGCCAGCGCGGCGCCCGCCGGCAGCGCCACCACCGGCGTTCAGATCACGGCCAAGGACTCCGGCTGGACCGCACGCGGTGAGGACTACCCGAAGACCACCCTGGTCACCGATGTCCCCATCGAGATGTCGGACGGCACCGTGCTCCGCGGCGACGTGAACTTCCCGGCCGACAGCAACGGCAAGCGGATCGAGAAGAAGTTCCCGGTCGTCGTCACGATCACCGCCTACAACAAGTCGTTCCAGGCGTACGCCGGTGGGCTCGCCGGCGGCAACCCCGGCTACCTGGTCAAGCGTGGCTACATCCACGTGACGGTCGACGCCCGCGGCACAGGCAGCTCGGAAGGCACCTGGGAGGCGTTCGCGGCCCGGGAGAACCAGGACGCCGGCGAGATCATGACGTGGGCCCATGAGCAGCCCTGGTCCACCGGCAGCACGGCGATGACCGGCCCCTCCTACATGGGGATCAGCCAACTCTGGGCAGCCTCCGCCCAGCCGCCCGGGCTGAAGGCACTCTTCCCGCAGGTCCCGGGTGCCGACGTCTACCGGGACGTGGTCGCCTCCGGTGGCCAGATCGATGTCGGCTTCATCCCGCTGTGGATGGGCCTGGTCACCGCCACCGGCATCATTCCGCCGGCCGTCACCGCCAGCGATCCCCGCGCCGGGATCAGCGTCCTGCTCTCCCACGTCGGCGGCGCCCTCAACTTCACCGTCCCGCTGATGCTCCAGGCCCTGTTGGGCGGGGACCCGTCCGTGGACGGCGACTTCTACGACGAGCGCAGCGTGATCAACGTGATCGACCGGGTCACGGTGCCCACCTTCTTCATCGGCGGCGAACACGACCTGTTCCAGCGCGGTACGCCGCTGCTCTTCGAGAACCTGCAACAGCGCGGCGTACCGACGAAGATGATCTTCGGGCCGTGGGACCACCTGCAGGGCTCCGCTGGTGACCTCGTCGCCGACGCAGGTGAGGGCACCCTGGCCGAGCTGCAGTTGCGCTGGTTCGACCACTACGTCAAGGGAATGCCCGACCCGGCACTGGACACCGACATCGCCCCCCTGACCTATTACGAGCAGGGCAGCGGCGCGTGGCGCACCAGCGACCAGTGGATCGGCGACCACCTGAGCGCGACGTCGTACCGGCTCGCAGGCACCTCCAGCATGGGCGGCAAGGCTGGCGGCCTGACCACCGGTGCCGTGCAGGCCGGCACCTCGTCCCTGCTCCCGCTGCCCGTCTCGGGCCTGTGCACCAGGTCGATGAACCAGTGGACCGCAGGGCTGCCGCAGCAGACCGGGCTCCTCACCGCATGCCTGGAGAACAACGCCCTCAACGACCTCAGCGGCCTCGCCTTCGAGACCGCCCCGATGACCGAGGCGCTGGCATTCCAGGGGCCGATCAACGTCCGCCTCCACGTCTCCAGCACCAGCGGCGACGGGATGCTTTCGGTCGCCGTGGAGGACGTCGCCCCCGACGGCACGGTGAGTCGCCTGACCGGAGGGTGGCAGGTGATCTCCTTCCGCGAACTCGATGAGTCGAGGTCGCGCTACCTCGACGGGCATCTGATCCAGCCGTTCCACCCCTTCACCCGCGAGTCGAAGCGGCCGCTGGGCAAGGGCGAGATCGCACCGGTGGACGTCGAGGTCTTCCCGACCGGCGCCCGGATCCAGCCCGGGCACAAGTTGCGGATCGCGGTCCAGGGCTTCGACATCCCGCACCTTCTCAGCCCGCTCGGCGACCTGCTCGCCACCACCGCGACGGTGATGACGATCCACAACACTGCCGAGCACCCGTCACTGGTGACCCTGCCGACGCTGCCGGCGGCCAAGGCCAACCCGAAGCGGGCCCCGGCCACCCAGCAACCGAAGCCGGCCAAGCAGCCCGATGCCCTGCAGGAGATGCTGAACCAACTCCTAGCCTCACTCGGCAGCAAGCGGTAGTCCACCCGCGTTCGAACCCAGCGCCTCGCTGTAGCGATTTGCTACGTTGCATACATGAGCACGATGCCCACCCGGATCGACGGTGATCTCTTCGCCGCCGCGAAGTCCAGCGGCTCGGTGAACTCTCGCAGCGCGGCGCAGCAGATCGATCACTGGGCGCGCATCGGTCGCGAATTCGAAGCATCAGCCAACGTCAGCCACCGTGATGTCGAGGCCGTCCTGTCTGGCCAGGGAAGGTACGACGCCCTCCAGGAGCGGGAACAGGCCATCGTTCGCGCCACCTGGGACGAGCGCATCGCAGAACGCATCGACACGCTCGACCTCGCTGAGAGGTTCCGCGAAGAGGGCGTTTCCTATGCGGAGGCGGACGAAGACGGCGCGCTGGTCGTCCTCGAGACCTCCACCGACTGAGCCGCACAGAGTCACGCGACGATGGGGACACCCGTCCTGCACCTGCTCGCAGGGCCGGACGGCGCGGGCAGGTCAACCTTTGTGCTGGAGGTGCTCCAGCCGAGCACCAGCCTGCCGTTCGTGAACGCAGCCCTCATCGCCACGCAACGGTGGCCCGGGCAAGAACTGGAACACGCCTACGACGCCTCCCGGGCCGCCGCCGAAGAGCGCCAGGACTTGATGCTGAAGCGCCGCTCCTTCATCACCGAGACCGTGTTCAGCCACCCCAGCAAGGTGGACCTCGTCGCCTCCGCGACTGCCCTGGGCTATCTCGTGCACCTGCACGTCATCCTGGTGCCGCCGGTCCTACCGGTACGCCGGGTGGCCTTCCGCGTCGATCAGGGCGGCCACGATGTCCCGGAGGAGAAGATCCGCAAGCGATACGCCCGTCTCTGGGGCCTGGTTGCCCAGGCCCGCACCATGGCCGATCGAACGACGGTCTACGACAACTCCAGCGCCTCGGCGCCCTTCCGACGGGTCGCCGCCTATGAGCGCGGTCGGTTGATCGGTGCGCCAACCTGGCCGGCGTGGACCCCGGAGCCCCTGCTGCGCCACGACTGAGCACTCAGGAGCGCATCGCGACACCCTCGCGCCAGTAACCCATGAAGCAGACCTGGCGGCGGTCCACCTCGAGCTCCTTGACCAGGGCGCGGCGCAGGGTGGTGACCACGCGCGACTCTCCGGCGATCCAGGCATAGAGGCCGGCCAGGTCGTGGCCCACCACCGTGGTCTCGCTGATCTCCTCGCCGGACGACGAATAGGTCGGCGTCTCCCACAGGTCCGGGTCGATGGCCTCCTCGGGTGCCAGTTCCACGGTCGGGGCCAGGCCGAAGTGCTCGCGCACCTTGACGATCGTGGGTACGCCGTGGGCCTGGCCGTTGCGCGGCAACCAGACCACCTCGACACCATCCGGGCCTTCCAGTTCCTGGACGTCGGCCGAGACGGGCACCTCCAGGAACGCCGTACCCACGGCGCCCTTCGGCAGGTCGGTCAGGATCGAGGCAACTGCCGGCACGGCGGTCTCGTCACCGACCAGGAGCAGGTTGCGGGCGGCGCCGGGGGCGAACTCGATGCCCCCGAAGAAGACGCCGCGCCGCGGCGCCAGGGTGACCACGCGGTCGCCCGGCTGGGCTGCGGCCGCCCAGTCCGACCCTGGACCGGTGGCGCCCTCGGCGACGTGCAGCACGAAGTCGACGACGATCTTCGTCTCGACACCCTCGCCGATCACCTCGCGGATCGTATAGGTGCGCATGTGGCCCCGCTCGGAGGCCGGGATGTCCATCCAGGTCGCGAACCACGACTCGTCGGCACCTTCGAAGGAGGGCAATTCGCCGGCATCATTGGGGAAGACCAGCTTGATCCGCTGGTCATAGAACTTACCGTCTACGCCCAGGTCGGCAAGGTCAGGACTGGCGAAGGTGACCCGCACGAAGGACGGGCTCACCCGTTCGACGGCAACCGCCTCGAGCGCGGTGAGGATCATCGGCAGGTCATGCGTGGTGGTCATGGGGTGGCTCCGTTCTCGGGGATTGGCGCGGTGGTGGGGGCGGCCCGGTGGCGACCGACGGGCACCACGAGGGGGGTGTGCGAGACCGGGTCGTCGACAACCCGGCTCTCCAGGCCGAAGATGGCGCGGACGTTCTCCTCGGTGACCACCTCGGAGGGTGTCCCTTCGGCCAGCACCTGTCCTTCGCGCATGGCGACCAGGTGATCGGCGTACCGGGCAGAGAGATTGAGGTCGTGCAGCACCATCACGATGGTGGTGCCCCGCTTGGTGTTCAGGTCGGCGAGCAGGTCCAGCATCTCCACCTGGTGCGCGACGTCGAGGTACGTCGTCGGCTCGTCCAGCAGGAGCAGGTCAGTGCCCTGGGCCAGGGCCATCGCGATCCAGACCCGCTGCCGCTGGCCACCGGAGAGTTCGTCAACGATCCGGTCCGCGAGCGCCGTGGTGTTGGTCGCCTCGAGAGCCTCGGCCACTGCGGTCTCGTCCTCTGCGCTCCAGCGGCGGAACATGCCCTGGTGCGGGTGGCGGCCGCGGCCGACCAGGTCGACGACGCTGACCCCCTCGGGGCAGATCGGCGCCTGCGGCAGCAGGCCCAGGGTGCGCGCCACCTCACGGGTGGAGGTGCGGTGGATTGCGGTGCCGTCCAGGGTGACCGCGCCCGAGGTGGGGCGCAGCAGGCGCGCCATCCCCCGCAGCAGCGTGGACTTGCCGCAACCGTTGGCCCCGACGATGACGCTCACCTTGTGGTCCGGGATCCGCACCGACAGGTCACGGACGATGGTCTCCTCGCCATAGCCGAGGCTGACCTCCTCGGCGACGAGTCGGGCAGAGCCCAAAGCGGGCGCGATCAGGGGCTCCATGGCAGGTGCAGCCATCAGGCCCTCCTTCCGGTGCGACCAGTGGCCAGCAGCCACAGCAGGAACGGTGCCCCGAAGGCACCGGTGACGACACCGACGGGGAAGTTGATGTCGAGGATCAGGTAGTCGGCGACGTAGTCGGCAGCCAGCACAATCACCGCGCCGACCAGGGCGGCACCGAGCAACGTCGTACGTCCGCGGTTCAGCGCCCGGGCGATCGGGCCGGCCAGGAACGAGACGAACGCGACCGGGCCGGCGCCGGCAACGCCGACGGCGACCAGCACCACGGCGAGCAGGAGCAGCAGGTCGCCGCGGATCGCCGGCACCCCGAGGCCAGCAGCAGTGTCGCTGCCGAGTTCGGTTATTCGCAGCGAACTGGCGAGCCAGGCGGTGAGCGGCACCAGGACCACCAGCACCAGCGCGATGACCCGGATCATCTCCCAGTTGGCGCGGCTGACGCTGCCGACCAGCCAGAGCAGCACCTTCTGCATGTCGTATTCGTCGGCGCGGGTGAAGACGTACTGCACCACCGACTGCAGCGCCGCAGCCAGGCCGATTCCGACCAGGACCAGGCGATAGCCGTTGTCCTGGCCAGCGACGAGGCGGACGATGACCGAGACCACGATCGCGCCGCCGACGGCACTGAGCGCGACCCAGCTGTCGGACAGGCCGACGACGACGATCGCGATGACGGCGCATGCGCTGGCGCCGAAGGAGACGCCGATGATGTCCGGGCTGGCCAGGGGGTTGCGCAGCGTGGTCTGGAAGATCGCACCGCCGAGGCCGAAGGAGACCCCGACCAGGACGGCGAGCACCGCGCGCGGGAGCTTCTCCTCCATCAGGATGTAGCGCGCACCGGGCACGGAGGCGAGTTCGTCGCCGAAGAGGATCCGGAAGAAGTCGCTGACGGTGTAGGTGAAGTCGCCGAGCAGCACCCGCGCCGCGAAGGCGAACAGGAGCAGCGCCGACAGGCCGACGACGACGTACGTCGTACGCCGTGCCGGTCCGCGCCGGGCAGCACGGACGGGCCGGGTGTCGACCTCCGGGGGGCTGGCCGGGTGCTCGAGGATCGTCGCCATCACAGACCCGCCATCCGGCCGCGGCGGATCAGGTGGAGGAAGAACGGCACCCCGACCACGGCCGTCATGATGCCGACCTGGATCTCGGTCGGCGGCAGCACGATCCGGCCCAGGGTGTCGGCCACCACGAGCAGGACTGCACCGACGACCGCGCTGAACGGCAGCACCCGGGTGTAGTCCGAGCCGACCAGGGCGCGGACCGCGTGCGGCACGATCAGGCCGGCGAACGCGATCGGCCCGGCCAGCGCGGTGGCGCTGCCGCAGAGCAGCACGATCGCAACACCGAGCACGGCCCGGTCCACCCCGGTACGGCGCCCCAGCCCGCGGGCCAGGTCGTCGCCGAGGGCGAGCGTGTTGAGCAGCCGGGCACTGGCCAGGGCGAGGATCGCGCCGACGGCCAGGAACGGCAGGCCGATCATCAGCACCTCGAAGCCGCGTCCACCGACCGTGCCGACCTGCCAGAGCCGGAAGCTCGCCACGGTGCTGCGGTCGATGAGCAGGACGCCGGAAGTCCAGCTGGTCACCGCGGCGGTCAGCGCAGCGCCGGCGATGGCGAGCTTCATCGGGGTGGCGCCATCGCGGCCGAGGGCGGCAATCGCGTGGACGAGGACGGCGGCCACGGCGGCGCCGGCGAAGGCGAACCAGAGGTACGACGAGAGGCTGGAGACGCCGAACCAGGAGATCGCGATGACCATCGCGAAGGAGGCCCCGGCATTGAGGCCGAGGATGCCCGGATCGGCGAGCGGGTTGCGGGTCAGGCCCTGCATGCATGCGCCGACCAGGCCGAGTGCCGCGCCGACCACGAGGGCAAGGACGGTCCGCTCGATGCGCGCCTCGAGTACGCCGTGCATCGGGTGGCCGGCCTTGAGCGCCGCCCACGGCATCAGGCCCCCCGAGCCGATCAGCACCGACGCAACGCAGGCTGTCGCCGCCACCGCGACCAGGGTCACGGCGACGGCGACAGTGCGGCGGCCCGGCCCCGTGGTCCGGGTCGCGCCGGTTGCGTCAGCGAGCAGCGTCACGAGCCGTCGATGGCCTTGGCGATCTCGGGCACGAAGTGCTCGATGATGTAGGGGATCGAGACCGGGCTCGGGTTGGTCACGGCGAGCGAGACGTGCTTGTCGGCCTCGGCATAGAAGTGACCCGCCTTGATCGCGGGGATCTGCCCGAGCAGGTTGTGCCCGGCGAAGGTCTCCTGGTCGTCCGCGTTCTCGGCCCAGGTGAGGAAGACGTCGGAGTCGACCTCGGTGGCCCGCTCGGCGGAGAGCTGGCCATAGAACTCGCCCTCCTTGATCGTCTGGGCGACGATCGGCGCGTCCACCAGGCCGAAGTCGTGCATCAGCGAGACCCGCGGATCCTGTGGGGCATAGATCCCGATCGTGGACATGTCGGTGGTGGTCAGGTAGCCGAAGATCACGGACTTGCCCTCGAGCTGCGGATGGGCGGCCGACGCCTCCTGGATCGCCTTCTCGGTCTCGGCAATGACCTGCTTGCCGAGCTCGGGGCGGCCGAGGGCGGCCGAGACCATCTCCATCTGCTTCTGCCACGGCGTCACCCACGGAGCCTCGGGGAAGGCGACGACGGGGGCGATCTTGACCAGGTCGTCGTAGTCCTCCTGGGTCAGCCCGGAGTTGGTGGCCAGGATCAGGTCCGGCGCCAGCTTGGAGATCTCCGTGGTCGGCACCCCGTCGGTGTCGTCGAAGCGGACCGGGGCCTCGGACCCCTTGTCGAGATACTGCGCGATCTCGGCGTCGAACCAGTCGGACGAGCCGGCGTCGTTGCCGCCCCAGGTGAGCTTGGTCGAGCCGACCGGGATGACACCGAGGGAGAGGGCGTTGTCCTGGTCCGTCCAGCCGATGGTGACGACCCGCTTGGGCTCCTCGGTGACGGTGGTCTCGCCGAAAGCGTGCTCGATGGTGACCGGATAGGCGCCTTCCTCAACCTCGGTGAAGGCACGGGGCACGTCCTTCGCCTCTTCGGACGAGCCAGTGCCACAGCCGGCAAGGGCGAGGGTGACGGCGACGGCGCCAGCGGCGATGATCGCGAGGGGACGCTTCATGGAGAGCCTTTCCTTCGGGTTGAGAAGGCTAGGCTAACCTCACTCGGCCGCTATCGCGCAACTGCGGACATGTGCGACGTACGACACATGTCGACGCGACTCAGATCCGGGTGCGGTGGAAGTTCGCGTAGGACTTGGACGGCGTCGGACCACGCTGGCCCTGGTAGCGGGAGCCGTACTTCTCCGAGCCGTAGGGGTGCTGCGCCGGCGAGGTGAGCCGGAAGAAGCAGAGCTGCCCGATCTTCATCCCCGGGTAGAGCTTGATCGGCAGGGTGGCCACGTTGGCCAGCTCCAAGGTGACGTGGCCGCTGAATCCGGGGTCGACGAAGCCGGCAGTGGCGTGGGTGAGCAGGCCGAGGCGCCCCAGGGAGGACTTGCCCTCCACCCGGGCCGCGATGTCGTCGGGGAGGCTGACCACTTCGTACGTCGATCCCAGCACGAACTCGCCCGGGTGCAGGATGAACGGCTCGTCGCCGTCGGTCTCCACCATCCGGGTCAGGTCGGACTGGTCCTGCGCCGGGTCGATGTGCGGATAGCGGTGGTTCTCGAAGACCCGGAAGAAGCGGTCGAGGCGGAAGTCGATGCTGGAGGGCTGGACCATCTCGGGCGCGAACGGCTCCAGCGCGATCCGCTTCGCGTCGATCTCGGCCAGGATGTCTCGGTCTGAAAGCAGCACGGCCACAACCTACCGCCTCGGTGCCTGTGGATGGGCGGCTCCACCGCCCTTTGCGATGGTGACAGTTGGACAGGCTCTAGATTGGAGCGCATGGTCTTCCAGCGCTACGTGGCCCTCGGCGACTCCTTCACCGAGGGCGTGGGTGACCCCGACCCGAGCCGGCCGAACGGGCTGCGCGGGTGGGCCGACCTGGTCGCCGAGCAACTCGCCCGGCACAGCGACGACTTCGGCTATGCGAACCTGGCCATCCGGGGCCGCAAGCTCGACCCGATCCTGGCCGAGCAACTCGAGCCGGCGCTCGCGATGCACCCCGACCTGGTCACCATCTATGCCGGCGGCAACGACATGCTCCGACCCACGGTGGACCTGGATGCCCTGATGGCACGGTACGACGCCGCGCTGGGTGCGCTGGCAGCGGCCGGGGCTCACCTGGTGATCTGGACTGCGCACGACCCGAGCGCCTCGAGGATGTACGCGCCGCTGCGCGGCCGGTTCGCGATCTACAACGAGCTGGCCCGTGAGCTCGCCGAGAAGCATGGGGCGACGCTGATCGACTTCTGGCGACTGCGCGAATACCAGGGCTGGGCGCTGTGGGCCGACGACCGGCTGCACATGAACAGCCTCGGCCACCAGCGGATGGCGATCGAGGTGCTCGAACGGCTCGGCGTCGAGCACACCCTGGCCCGGCCCGTGGTCACCGAGAAGCCGCCGGCGCCCCGCAAGCAGGCGGTGCGCGACAACCTGCTCTGGGCGCGCACCGAGGCCCTTCCCTGGGTGCACCGGAGGCTGACCGGGACCTCGTCGGGCGACACGATCAGCCCTCGCCGTCCGGAACTGGCCCCGGTCGAGTAACATCTCCCTCGTCCCGTTGCGGCGCACGCGGCGGCAGGACATGCGGACGTAGCTCAGTTGGTAGAGCGCGACCTTCCCAAGGTCGATGTCGCGAGTTCGAGTCTCGTCGTCCGCTCCACTCTCCCCCACCGCTGACCCCCGAACAGGGGTCAATTCGGTGAACATCGTGGTCCGCCGGGTGAACACGTGGCAGATTCTGCGGCTGATGCCCACCGAGCCTCCTGCACCCCCACGCCGCATCGTGGGCTGGGCCCAGCCGGCGGTGGCTCTCCTGATCGCGGTGAAGTCCCTGATCGTTGCCGGGGCGACCGTGGGGACGTCCACGTGGTGGAGCGCACTCCCCGCCGCCGTGTCGGCGGGCGTGCTGCTGACGGCCATCGCGCTGGCGGCGGGCGGCCGAGCCCGGCTGGTGGTCCTGATGGTCGCCGACCTGATCGCCTCGCTCATCCTGGTGGGCGACGTGCTGTTCTTCCGGTGGTTCTCCACGATCCCGCCCCTCCCGATGCTCTCCCAGACCGGTCAACTCGGCGGCGTACGCGACACCGTGACCAGTCTGGTCAGCCCACAGGTGGTCCTCCTCTTCGTGGACGTCGTGGTGCTGGCCGTCCTGGCCGCACACCGCCCGGGCCGGCGTACCTCCGAGCCGGTCCCAGTGGTGGGCAGTACTCGCGCGGCCGCGCTGGCCGCCGTCGGCGCCGCCGTGGCGCTGGCGTTGATCGGCGCCCTGTTGCCGGGCCACGCACTCGCGGACCGGCACGCCGACCAAGTGCTGGCCCGCTCGACGTCGCCGTTGCCCTATCACCTGTACGACGTCGCGCTCACCCTGGCCGGCGTCGAGCAGGAGTCGCTGGAGCCCCGCACGCTTCGCAGTTGGCACGACGACCGGCAGGCGACGGCGAAGCCCACCGGCCTGACCGGGGTTGCCTCCGGGAGCAACGTGCTCACCATCCAGCTCGAGGCGATGCAGTCGTTCGTGATCGGACGGGAGATCGACGGGCAGCCCGTCACCCCGAACCTGAACCGCTTGGTCGCTGAGTCGATCCATGCGAACAATGCCTACTCCCCGATCGGGCCGGGGAACACCAGTGACTCCGAGTTGATGGCACTGACGTCCCTGCACCCCGATCAGGCCCGCTCCGCGTTCATCGGGCGCGCGGAGAACCACTACCCCGGGACGCTCCCGCGGACTCTCGCCGCTGAGGGATATCGGACCGAGGCGTTCCACGGCTACGACCCGACCTACTACAACCGCGCCGAGGCCTACCCGGCATTGGGGTTCCACGCGTTCCGCTCCGAGGACGACTACGACCTCTCGGAGAGCTTCGGCATGGGGCTCTCCGACGGGTCGTTCCTGACCCAGACGGCCGAGAAGATCGCGGCCATGCCTGCCCCGTGGTTCGCGCACGTCGTCACGTTGTCCGGGCACCACCCCTACCAGGTCCCCGAACACCTGAAGCAGTTGGAGATCACCTCGGCGGGGTGGAGCGAGACCTTCGTGGACTATCTCCAGGCCCAGGCCTATGTGGACCATTCGTTGGGTCTCTTCCTCGACGACCTCGATGAGCGTGGCCTCCTGGAAGACACGCTAGTCGTGATCTGGGGGGACCACTGGGGGACCGGCTGGGACGATGCCGACGTGGCGCGGTTCGTGGGACGGCAGGGCACCGACTATGTCGACCAGATGGAGGACCGCCGCGTGCCGTTGCTGGTCCGGCTGCCCGGCGCCGCGCAGCCGCGCCTGGTGGAGGACGTCGCCTCGGTGATCGGCGTGGCGCCCACCGTGTTGGACCTTCTGGGCCTCGACGGCGGTTTCTTCTTCGGCCGGAGCATCGTGGCGGGGCCGGAGTTGGTCGTCAAGCGCTTCTACCAGCCGCAGGGAAGCTTCACCAGTGAGGAACGGGTGTTCCAGGCCGGGCCCGACCGAGGGCTCGAGGACGGCGCCTGCTTCGACCGACGCAGCCACGAGCGACTGGACACGTCTGCGTGCAGTCTGGAATACCAGGACGCGCTGTGGCGGCTCCAGGCCAGTGACTCCGTCCACCGCGACGACCTGCTGCCGGAACTCACCGCGGATGGTGCCGCGGATTCGGGACCGACGAACTGATTGCGCGGCGCTCAGGCCGCGTCGTCGCCCCCGCCATTGACGTCCACCATCCAGGTCACGCCGTACTTGTCGCGCAGTTGCCCGAACCAGTCACCCCACGGCGCCTGCTCGAAGGGCATGTACACCTCGCCGCCGGCGGCCAGGCGGTCGAACGCCTCCCGCATCCGCGGTTGGTCCGCCGCGTCCCAGCCCGCCAGGGCGACCTGGCCGTTGTGGATCTCCTCCTCCACCGGACGGGCATCATCGGAAGCCATCAGGTAGACGCCCTCGGAGACGTCGAGGCTGCCGTGCATCACCCAGCCGGCACGATCAGCGGGGATGCCCATCTCCTCCATGCCGCCCATGTCGGCGTAGGTCATCACCTCGACGGTTCCGCCCAGGATGGACTGGTAGTGGTCGAGCGCCTCGCGGGCCTCGCCGCGGAAGGTCAGGTAGGGAGTGAGTCGGGTGGTCATGTCGGTTCCTCCAGATCGGTTGTCGGCTCCTCCATGATTCGACCACCCGGAACCGACAAAGTCATCGAACAGCAGAGGAAATCTGGTCCGGAACCGCTCCGGTGACCAAGGGCACGTGCGACCGGAACGCCACGGGGAGCAACGAGACCCCGACCAGGGCGACGAAGCCACTGATCACCTTGTCCACCCCCGAAGTGAGCAGGTTGCTGCCCATCACACCCGACCAGAGCGGGAGCCCCAGGTCGACCAGCGCCCTGGTCACCGCATCCTGGCCCTGGCCGACCGACCCCCCGAAGACCAGCAGCAGCACTGGGATGGCCAGCGCCGAGCAGGCCACGGCGGCAGCGAGGCAGAGGGCGAAGAAGCGGGCCAGCGACCTGCCCAGGCCGAAACGGCGTACGCCGTACCCCCAGACCAGGGCCCCGGCGATGTTGACCACGGCGAACGGCAGCGAGACCAGGCCACTGGTGACCACGGCGATGACATTGGTCGATCCGCCGACCAGTGCGCCTCGCCAGGGGCCCAGCGCGATCGCTCCCAGGCAGGTGCCGACCATGTCCAGATAGATCGGCAGCGACGTCGCGTCCACGACGATCCGGCCCAGGAAGTTGAGGGCGATGCAGCCCGCGATCACACCGGCAACCGCCGCGCGCCCCGGAGCCTCGACCGGCGCGGGCTCGGGCGCTGCGTCCACGGCCAGGTCGCGCGGCGTGTCGCACTCCTCGATCCAGGCCTGCACCTGCACCTCATCGATCCCCATCGCCTGCGCGATCTCCCCGATCAACTCGAGGTTCACCCGGGCGCGGCCGAGCCGGAAGGCGTCATAGACGGTCGACCGGGCAATCCGCGCGGCATGCTCGGGGACTCCCCGGTCGATCCGGGCCCGGCGGATCCGCTCGGCGATCTCGCCATAGGAGGGCCCCGCCATCGTGTCGCGGTGTGCCTGCATCTGCATGATGAGCGGATCCCACCGAGGACGAGGACTCACCCCCACCACATCGCACTCCGATCGTCCTCGCCCACACCCTGCTGCGCCGACTCTATTGACTGAGCACGGCCTGCGGTGGCGATTCCGGGATTTGTCCGGGCTGTTTCCGGACGCGCGCATCCGCCGCGAGGAGTGTCCACGTTTGTCCGGGAAACGCGAACCCGACGCATCCACCATCACTCCCGGCAATCATCGGGCACGGGCGCCGGACGGATCGGCCGCCGACCGATGGAGGAAACATGAAGCATCGCCGACTCGTGGCCATGGCACTCACGCCGCTGATCGCACTTGCGCTGGCAGCGTGCGGCGACGAGCCGGCCCACCAGGCCAGTGACTCGCCGTCCGACCCCGGAAGTTCGTCCGTCCGCGACGCAGATCCGTCGACCGCGGCCCCCGTGACCACTCCGTCGGACGATGCCGTGGTGCTCCTGTGCCAGGACTACGGACAGGTGATCGCCGAGATCACGGATGGGACGGCGGCCGTCACTGCCCCGGAAGCACCCATGCCGATCCAGGAGGTGACGTTCACGCAACCGGACCCCGATTACGACCGGCTCTTCACCAGTGAGGACCTCTACCTCGAACTGATCGCGATGGAGGACGGCACGTGGCGGTTCGGCCACCAAGGCGAGTCCTCCACCTGCACCCAGACCGCCGGCGCTTCCCGGGCTGACACCCGGGTCCGTGCCACACCACCCCGCTATGTGGAGTTCGACGTTCCTGGTTGCGATCTCTTTGCGGCGCTGTCGCTCGCGTCTCTGGGCGTCGAACAGCCTCTGGGCGACTGGACGGACCTGGGACTCAATACGGTCGAGTGCAGGTGGCAGAGCCCTGGATATGACCGGCCCGACGGCAGCCTCAGCACCGAGTCCGTGTCACTGACAGTGGGCGAGGCACCTGTCCACTACGAGGAGGATCTCGCCGAGCACCCGCAGTCGGCCGCGGCGGACCTGGCCCCGTGGTCATGGGGTGGCGGCGGTGGCAGTGAAACCTTCGGCTCCTCGTTCTACTTCATCGCCGAGTCGAAGGACGGCACCGCCTTCACCTGCATGACCACTCATGACGGCCCGGGCGCCACCTCTGCCGAGACCTTTGCAACTCCCGCGCGAGAGTTCTGCGACGCAGCCCTGGCGCTCGCCACCGGCAACTGATCGGCCGCGCGCAAGCGCTGCTGCGACCTCTGGGACGATGGCCCCATGCAGTTCGCCGGATTCCCCGAGGCAGCACTCGACTTCTATGACGACCTCGAGGTCGACAACACCAAGTCGTTCTGGGAAGCCAACAAGCACATCCATGCCGCTTCGGTGAAGACGCCGATGGTGGCATTGACCGACGCGCTGGCCGACGAGTTCGGTGCGGCGAAGGTGTTCCGGCCCTATCGCGACGTGCGGTTCGCGAAGGACAAGACGCCGTACAAGACCCACCAGGGCGCCTTCGTCGGCGTCGCCCCGGCCACCGGGTGGTACGTCGAGATCTCCGCCCGCGGCGTACGGACCGGGGGTGGCTTCTACGAGGCCACCGCACAGCGACTGGCCGCGGTCCGTGCCGCGATGGACGACGAGCGCACCGGGCGCGAACTGGAGAAGATCCTGGCCCGGCTCCGCAAGGCTGGCTGGGAGGTGGGCGGCAACCGGCTCAAGACCAAGCCGCGCGGGTATGACGTGGACCATCCCCGAATCGAGTTGCTCCGGCACCGTTCGCTGGTGCTGCGCCGCGACCACGGGTTCGCGCCGGTGATCCACACGCCGGAGTTCCTCGACGTCGTACGCCGTGACTGGCGCGAGTTGCGCCCGGTCGTGGAATGGGTCGCCCAGCGCACCGACACGCTGGAGTGAGCGTCGGCCATCACTCCTTGCGGAGGGTGGCCATCGTGCGCTCGACCTCCCAGTGCGCGTTCATCGCGGTGATCAGGCCCTCGTCGTTGATCCGGTAGACCGCGATCAGGTCCGTGTCGGCCAGGGTGCCATCGGCCATCCGGGTGGAGAAGGTGCCGATGTTGGCGCAGGCGTTCCCGTTCGCGAACGAGTCGCGGATCGTGAACTGGAAGCGCTCGACCGGCGCGATGGCCATCTCCCAGAACCCCGCGATCGCCGCCTTGCCCTTGTGGCCCTCACCGGTCTCGTCGAAGAACGACGGCCCGACCGGGTCGGCCAGGACGGCATCATCGGCGAAGAGCGCCAGCCATTCGTCCTTCGCCTTCCGTGACACCGCGTCGTACGAGCGCTGTGAGGCGCGGCGTGCCGGATGGTCGCCGTCGGGCGCTTCCCAGGTGATGAACTCGGACTCGATCATGTCCGTCACGATAACCCAGAACTGAAACGTGTTCTAGTGTCCTGTCAGTGGGACTTCCAGGCGTCCTCGTCGGCGGTCCGCGAGGTCACCACGTCCGGCAGGTCACTGGCGGCCAGCTGCGCGATGGTGACCTGCTCGAAGACGTCGCGCAGCGAGTGCCGGGCCGCGATCCACACGTGCTGCAGCACCTCCGCCCGGTCGTTGTAGCTGACCGACTCCGGGCGCAGCCCATAGACCGAGACCAGGGGACCGTCGACGGCCCGGATCACGTCGGCGATGCTGATCTCCTCGGCCTTGCCGGCCAGTCGCCACCCCCCGGACTGGCCCCGCTGGGAGACAACCACGCCGGCGCGACGCAGGTCGGCGAGGATCGCCTGGAGGAAGCCGTGCGGGATCTCCTGGAGCCGACCCAGCTCCTCGGCACTCACCGGAGTGCTGTCCTCGCGGACAGCCATCTCGATGAGGGCCCGCAAGGCATAGTCGGACTTGGCGGAGACACGCATGGAGTCATCTTGGCAGATGCCTGCTCCCGCCCCGCGGCACCCGTGGTGACCAACCTCGCCATCGCGCGGTCTTGCATCCGCCGACGATGCAATTCATACTTATATTACTAGCGAGTAGCAACCTCGCCCCGTTTCCCCTCACATGGAAAAGGTGGATCTGTGAGCCACTACAAGAGCAACCTGCGCGACATCGAGTTCAACCTCTTCGAGGTCTTGGGCCGCGACGAGATCCTGGGCCAGGGACCCTTCGCCGACGTGGACGTCGACACCGCGAAATCCGTCCTGGCGGAGGTCGACCGGCTCGCCCGCGAGGACCTGGCGGCATCGTTCGTGGACAGCGACCGCAACCCACCGGTCTTCGACCCCGCCACGCACTCGGCACCCCTGCCCGAGTCGTTCAAGAAGTCCTACCGCGCCTGGATGGACGCTGAATACTGGCGGCTCCAGATCCGCGAGGAGCTCGGCGGCACCCCCGCCCCGGCCACCCTGAACTGGGCGATCGGCGAGCTGGTGCTCGGTTCCAACGCGCCGATCCACATGTACGCCGCGGGCGCCCCGTTCGCCGGTGTCATCTACAACAACGGCAACGAGCGCGACCAGAAGGTCGCCCGGCTCATGGTCGAGCGCGAGTGGGGCTGCACCATGGTGCTGACCGAGCCCGACGCCGGCTCCGACGTGGGCGCCGGCCGGGCCAAGGCCGTCCCCAACGAGGACGGCTCCTGGAACATCACCGGCGTGAAGCGGTTCATCACCTCGGCCACCAACGACATGACCGAGAACGTGATGCACCTGGTCCTCGCTCGTCCGGAGGGTGTCGAGGGCGCCGGCGGCCCGGGCACCAAGGGCCTCTCCCTCTTCTGGATGCCCGAGCACCACTTCGACCACGAGACCGGCGAGTTGACCGGCGAGCGCAACGGCGTCTACGTGACGAACGTCGAGCACAAGATGGGGATCAAGGTCTCCAACACCTGCGAGCTGACCTTCGGCGACCCGCAGGTCGGCGGCGGAGAGCCCGCCAAGGGCTGGCTGCTGGGCGAGGTGCACAACGGCATCGCGCAGATGTTCGACGTCATCGAGAACGCCCGGATGATGGTCGGCACCAAGGCCATCGCGACCTTGTCGACCGGCTATCTCAACGCCCTGGAATATGCCAAGGAGCGGGTCCAGGGCTCCGACCTCACGCAGGCCGCCGACAAGACCGCCCCGCGGGTCACCATCACCCACCACCCCGACGTACGCCGCTCGCTGATGACCCAGAAGGCGTTCGCCGAGGGCATGCGCGCGCTGGTGCTCTACACCGCCGCGTGGCAGGACCAGGTGATGATCGCCGAGGCCGAAGGCACCACAGACACCGACGAGGCGAAGCTGGCCGTCGCGGTCAACGACCTGCTGCTGCCGATCGTCAAGGGCTACGGCTCGGAGCGCTCCTGGGTGCTGCTGGGCACCGAGTCGCTGCAGACCTTCGGCGGCTCCGGCTTCCTGCAGGAATACCCGATCGAGCAGTATGTCCGCGACGCCAAGATCGACACCCTCTACGAGGGCACCACCGCGATCCAGGGCCAGGACTTCTTCTTCCGCAAGATCGTCAAGGACCAGGGCCGCGCCCTGGGCCATCTGGCTGCCGAGATCGAGGGCTTCATCAAGAACGCCGAGGGTGACGCAGATGGTCGGCTCAAGGTCGAGCGCGAGCTGCTCGCCAAGGCCCTCGAGGACGCCAACGCGATGGTCGGCGTGATGATCAACGACCTGATGTCCGCCGACGCCTCCGCGGAGGGCGGGGACATCCGCAACATCTACAAGGTCGGCCTGAACACCAGCCGCCTGCTGATGGCGCTGGGCGACGTGGTCTGCGGCTGGCTGCTGCTCAAGGGCGCGGAGGTCGCCCTGGGCAAGCTGGCCGGGGACGTCTCCGGGAAGGACCGTGCGTTCTACGAGGGCAAGGTCGCTGCGGCCCAGTTCTTCGCGCAGAACAACCTGCCGAAGCTGAGCGCCGAGCGCTTCCTGACCGAGAACGTCGACCTGTCCCTGATGGACCTCGACGAGGACGCCTTCTGATCCGGACCTGCGCGGGCGGCTTCCTCAACGGGGTCGTCCGCGCAGGTAGGTCGGGTTCCGGAACGGCTTGACCTTGTCGAGCCCTTTGGCCCGTGCATCCTTGTTCTTCGCGGAGATCTGCACCGACCAGACCACCGACCCCTGATAGATCCGGGCGGTGAACTGAAGTTTGCCGGCAGCCTGGTTCTTGGTCATCTTCCAGCCATAGACGATGTTGCCCGGCGACCACGGGTTGCTGGTGGTGCCCAGGTGCTTCTCCAGCTGGTTGCGGGCCACCTTCACCGAGCCCCACCGCGCGATGTAGGCGTGGTTTCCGTTGCCGAGGTCGCAGACGAAGGCTTCCTTCTCCTTGTCCGTCCAGGCCAGATTGCGCTTGCTGCACTTCAGGTTGCTCATCCCACCGAAGACCCACTGGGCCCCCTTCAGCCCGGTCGGGTTGCTGCACTCGGAGAGCGCATTGGCACTGGCCCCGTTCCAGCAGACGAACCGGGACTGCCTTGGCGCCGGCACCGTGGTGGTCGCCGGAGGAAGCCCAGGGGCCGTGACCACGGCCGGCGGCGGCGCGGACGAGGTCCGGGGGTTCGCCGGCGTACTCGCATCGGCACCCTGCCCGAGGCCATCGGAAGCAGCCTCGAGCGGCGCCCGGGCACCTGCCTCCTGATCGCCGGGCCGGGTCGGGCGAGCACTGGCGTCCCGGCCGAGCACGTCACCGCCGTCGGACGATTCCTGGGCAGGGCTCGTCGGCGCGGTTCCGCCCAACGCTGTGGGCTCCGGACCGCGATCCGAGGTGGTCCACACCGTGCCGAGCAACACCGCGGCGACGGCAGCGGAAGCGAGCACCGCCTGCCGCCATGCCGCGCGGCGTGGGGGCTGCTTGGCAAGGCCATGACGAATGCTGGTCATCCCCGGCAAGGTGACGGCATCCGGCGCCGATGCCGCCAGCGCCACCAGTTCTGCATGCAGCAGTGCGGCCGAGGCGGGTCGCTTCGCCGGGTCCTTGGCCATGGTCCGCTTCAGCAGGTCATTGACCGCGGCAGTGAACGCTCCCCGCCCCGGCAGTTGCGGGATCGGCCCCTGGACGTGGCCCATCGCGACTTCGACGTCGGTTCCCGTGTACGGCGCCGACCCGGTCAGCGCATGCCAGAGCATGCACCCCACCGCATAGATGTCACCCGAGACGCCCGCGGGCGCACCGCTGTGCCGTTCGGGTGCCATGTAGGGCAGGCTCCCGGCCACGGTCCCGGTCCGGGACAGGTCCACGTCCGGCAGTACGGCGATCCCGAAGTCGCACAGGAACGCCTCCACCAGGTCACCGCGGTGGCGCAACAGCACATTGGCCGGCTTGACGTCGCGGTGCACCACCTGGACCGCGTGCGCGTCCTGCAGCCCCTCGGCGACCTGGGCCAGGACTGCCAGCGCCTGGCCGGGCGGCATCGGTCCGTCGGTCCGGACCAGCCGGGCCAGGTCCGGACCGTCGATGAGCTGGGTGACGATGTAGAGGACGCCGTCCACCTCGCCGTGGTCATAGATGCTGACGATCCGGGCCGAGTCCAGACGCGCCAGTGTTGCCGCCTCGACGGCGAACCGGGTCCTGAAGTCGGGGTCGTCGGCGTGCAGCGGGTTGACCAGCTTGATCGCGACCTCGCGGTCCAGGGTGGTGTCCTGTGCGGCGTACACGACGCCCATGCCGCCCTGCCCGAGCTTGCGGGCCAGCCGGTAGCGCCCGAAGGACTCGCCGCTGATGGGGAGCCGTTTCATGGGCGGTCCACCCCATTTCACATCCGAGAAGCCTGAATCTGCTGAGACCGAGTCTAGATCGGCACGGGGATTCACTAGAATCAACTCATCCCGGACCCCCCGCATTGAGGCCCACGCGCTTGCTCGCTCTCGTCATCGCTCACTTCGCGATTGCCGGGCTGTCCCCTGCCCTGACCCGACTGCTCGGGCGGCGCGTCTTCCTGGCCCTGGCAACCGTGCCGCTGGCCACCCTGGTCTGGGCCCTGGCGCAGACCGCCACGATCCGCGACGGCGGCTCCGTGGTCCGCACCATCTCCTGGCTGCCCAGCCTGGACTTCGACATCGCCCTGCGGATGGACGTCCTGCAATGGCTGATGGTGCTGATCGTCAGCGGCATCGGGGTCCTGGTGATGGCCTACTGTGCGTGGTACTTCGACAATGACGATCCCTCGCTGGCCCGGTTCGCGGGCGTCTTCGTCTCGTTCGCCGGGGCGATGCTCGGCCTGGTCCTCTCCGACGACCTCCTGCTGCTCTATGTCTTCTGGGAGTTGACCACGGTCTTCTCCTACCTGCTGATCGGCAACGACCCCGCCAAGCGGGCCAGCCGCCTGGCCGCCACCCAGGCGCTCGTGGTCACCACGCTGGGCGGCCTGGCCATGCTGGTCGGGATCCTGATGCTCGGCCAGCTCTCGGGCACCCACCGCGCCAGCGAACTCATCGCCGACCCGCCCAGTGGGGCGATGGCCACGGCGGCACTGGTCCTGGTCCTGGTCGGCGCGCTGAGCAAGTCCGCACTGATCCCGTTCCACTTCTGGCTCCCGGGCGCGATGGCCGCCCCGACCCCGGTCAGCGCCTACCTGCACGCCGCCTCGATGGTGAAGGCCGGCGTCTTCCTGGTCGCCCTGCTGGCGCCCGGCTTCGCCCTGGCCGCCGGATGGCACGGCATCATCCTGACCCTCGGCGTACTCACCATGCTGCTCGGCGGCTGGCGAGCCCTGCGCCAATACGACATCAAGCTGCTGCTCGCCTACGGCACGGTCAGCCAGCTCGGCTTCCTGCTCACCATCTTCGCCATCGGCACCCGCGCCGCGGCCCTGGCCGGACTGGCCATGCTGCTGGCCCACGCGCTCTTCAAGGCCACCCTCTTCCTGGTGGTCGGCATCATCGACAAGTCCACCGGCACCCGTGACCTGCGCGAACTGTCCGGCCTGGCCCGGCGGATGCCCGTGGTCTTCGCCACCGCCGTGGTCGCCGCGGCGTCGATGGCCGGGCTCCCCCCGATGCTCGGCTTCGTCGGCAAGGAGAGCGTCTTCGCGGCACTCCTGGACGTGGCCAGCACCACCGGCGGCGACGGCACCGGGATCGCGTCGTACGCCGGATGGCTGGTCGTGGTGGGCATCGTGCTCGGCTCGGTCCTGACCATGGCCTACACACTGCGCTTTCTGTGGGCCGCGTTCGCCACCAAGGAGGGCGTCGCCCCGGCCCCGGCCAAGCCGGTGCCGGCGGGCTTCGCGGCGGCACCCGTGGTGCTTGCCGCACTCACCCTGGGACTGGGCTTCGCCGGCTCGGGGTTGACCCGCCTGTTCGAGCCGCACCTGGCGCTCTATCCCGAAGGGGCGCACCACGCCGAACTGGCCCTGTGGCACGGGCTGGGACTGCCTCTGGCGCTCTCCGGGATCGTGGTGCTGATCGGAGTCTTCCTCTTCGTCAAGCGGAAGGTGTTCGCCCAGTTCCAGGCACTGACCTCCTGGACGTGGAGCACCGAGCGGATCTACCGCAACGGGATGCGCTCCCTGGACCGGGCGGCGGTCGAGGTCACCGGAACCACTCAGGTCGGCTCGGTGGCGGCGTACCTGACCTTCATCCTGCTCGTGGTCCTGGCCCTGCCCGGAGCGGTGATGGTCGCCAACTTCAGTGGCTCCGTCGACGTGATCGCCTGGGACCACCCCGCCCAGGCAGTGGTCGGCGCGATCGTGATCCTGGCCGCGCTCTTCACCACCCGGTCGCGGCGGCGCCTGCGCGCCGTTCTCCTGGTCGGCGTCACCGGTTATGGCACGGCGATGCTCTTCCTGCTCCACGGGGCACCCGACCTGGCCCTGACCCAGGTGCTGGTGGAGACGACCAGCCTGGTGGTCTTCGTCCTCGTGCTGCGCCGGTTGCCCGACTACTTCACCGACCGCCCGCTGAGCAACCGGCGCTGGTTCCGGATGGCGCTCGGCGCCGCCGTCGGGTTGGGCGTCGCCGGCTTCATGATCCTGGCCACCAACGCCCGCAGCCAGCCGCCAGTCTCCGACGGCTTCCCCGGCCCGGCGCTCGAGTTCGGTGGCGGGCACAGCATGATCAGCGTGATCCTTCTCGACATGCGCGCCTGGGACACGATGGGCGAGATCTCGGTGCTCGTCGCGGCCGCCACCGGTGTTGCCAGCCTGATCTTCCTCGACACCCGGATGTCCGGGATCCGTCGGGTCTTCGAGATCCCCTACCCCGAGACCGTGGAGAAGATCCCGACCGCGCCCGGGCGCCGGGTCTGGCTGCCGGGACCACGGACGCTGACCCCGGACCGTCGCTCGATCATCTTCGAGGTGATCACCCGGCTGATGTTCCACACCATGATCGTGCTCTCGATCTACCTCCTCTTCGCCGGCCACAACCACGTCGGCGGTGGGTTCGCGGCGGGCATGGTCACCGGCCTGGCCCTGGTGGTTCGCTACCTGGCCGGTGGTCGCTATGAGCTCGACGAGGCGGCACCGGTGGACGCCGGCATGCTGATGGGGACCGGCCTCTTCGTGGCCACCGCCTCCGCCCTGGCCCCGATGGCCTTCGGTGGGGCGGTGCTGCAGAGCGCCGAGCTGACCTTCCACCTGGGCCCGCTGGGCGATCCGCACCTGGTCACCTCGACCTTCTTCGACGTCGGTGTCTACCTGGTCGTGGTCGGCCTGTTGCTGGACCTGCTGCGCACCTTCGGAAGCCGGCTGGACCGCCAGATCCTGCGCGAGGAGCGCGAGGCCGAGACTCCCGCCGCAGGAGGTGCCCGACTGTGAGTTCCCTCGTCGTGCCCGTCGTCCCGGATCGCAACGGTGCAGGTGCACCCGAACGGCCCCGGCAGACCCGGACCCAGGGCCGCTTCGGTGCATGTGCACCGGTCCGGTCGGCGATCCTGATCGGGGGGACCGCGTGAGCGCGAACCTGACCCTGATCATCACCGCGTCCTTCATGATCGGCTGCGGGGTCTACCTGATCCTGGAGCGGAGCCTGACCCGGGTGCTGGTCGGCCTGATCATGCTCGGCAACGGCGCGAACCTGCTCTTCATGGTCGCCGGAGGACCGGCCGGCAAGCCGCCGATCATCGGCACCGCTCCCACCGAGGAGATGGCCGACCCGTTGCCGCAGGCGCTCGTGCTGACCGCGATCGTGATCGCCCTGGGCACCACCGCCTTCCTGCTGGCGATGGCGCACCGCAGTTGGCAACTCAACGGCAATGACGACGTGCAGGACGACCTCGAGGACGCAGCGATCCGCCAACTGGCCGCCACCGACGACGTGTCCGACAGCCACGAGCTCTCCCAGGAGGCCTCCGCCGAGGAGGACGCCGAGGAAGAGGTCTACGAGGAAGAGGGGGCCGAACAGTGACGATGACCGCACTCGTTCCCCTGCCGGTCGTGCTGGCGCTCTTCGGGGCCGGCACGACCTTGATGCTGTCGCGCCGCCCCCGCGCGCAACGCTTCGTAACGATCTCCATCCTGACCGCGATCGCGGCCATCGCGGCGATCCTCCTGGTCGAGGCCGACCGCAACGGCCCGCAGGTGCTCTGGGTCGGCGGCTGGGCCTCGCCGCTGGGGATCGCCCTGGTCGCAGACCGGCTGGCGGCACTGATGCTCCTGGTCTCCGCCGTGGTCACCCTGCTGGTCCTGCTCTACTCACTCGGTCAGGGCATGACCGGCGACTCGCGCAAGGCGCCGATGTCCGTCTACCACCCGACCTTCCTGGTCCTGGTCGCCGGCGTCTCCAACGCATTCCTGGCCGGCGACCTGTTCAACCTGTTCGTCAGCTTCGAGATGCTGCTCTTCGCCAGCTATGTGCTGCTGACCCTCGGCGGCACCGAGGCCCGGATCCGCGCCGGGACGATCTACGTCGTGGTGAACATGCTCTCCTCGGCGCTCTTCCTGGTCTCCCTGGCCGCCGTCTATGCCGCCACCGGAAGCCTCAACCTGGCCCAGCTCTCACAGCGGCTCGGCGAGGTCTCCGACGGCACCTCGCTGATGCTGCAGCTCCTGCTGCTCACCACGTTCGCGATCAAGGCGGCCGTCTTCCCGCTCTCCTTCTGGCTGCC
This sequence comes from Nocardioides sp. AE5, assembly GCF_031844485.1. NCBI lineage: Bacteria > Bacillati > Actinomycetota > Actinomycetes > Propionibacteriales > Nocardioidaceae > Nocardioides > Nocardioides sp. AE5. The sequence continues at coordinate 73,599 of NZ_JAUZVI010000012.1, read as the reverse complement.
GGACAGCTATCCGACCGCCCCGGCACCGGTCACCGCGGTCTTCGCCGGCTTGCTGACCAAGGTCGGCGTCTACGCGATCCTGAGGGTGCAGGTGCTGCTCTTCCCCGACTCGCACCTGTCCGACCTGCTGTTGTGGGCGGCTCTGTTGACCATGGTGATCGGGATCCTGGGCGCGATCGCGCAGAGCGACATCAAGCGTATGTTGTCGTTCACCCTGGTCAGCCACATCGGCTACATGATCTTCGGGATCGGGCTGGCCTCCGCCGCAGGCATCTCCGGGGCGATCTTCTACGTCGCGCACCACATCACCATCCAGACCGCACTCTTCCTGGTGGTGGGCCTGATCGAACGCCGGGCCGGGAGCACCGGCCTGATCCGGATCGGCGGCCTGGCCGCCCTGTCGCCGGTGCTGGCGATCCTCTTCTTCGTGCCGGCGATGAACCTGGCCGGGATCCCGCCGATGTCCGGCTTCATCGGCAAGGTCGGCCTGCTCCAGGCCGGCATCGACGACGGCAGCTGGCTCGCCCTCGTCCTGGTCGCCGGGGGCACCATCACCAGCCTGCTCACCCTGTACGCCGTGGCGAAGACCTGGAGCCTTGCCTTCTGGCGCACCCCGGAGCAAGCGCACGAGATGATGCTCGCCCTGCCCGGTCTCGAGGAAGGCCAGGAGGCCAGCGACGACAAGCACGAGATCACCCGGCACGGCCAGCACATCCACATGGCCGGCACAGCATTCGGCACCCGTGAGTTGGAGGAGGCCCGGCGGGTGATCGACTCCGACGCCCCCGACCGTGACCTCTACCAGCGACTGGCGGACAACAGCCTGCCGAAGCGGCTGCCGCTGTCGATGGTGCTGCCCACGACCGCCCTGATCGCCTTCAGCCTGGTGCTGACCGTCGTCGCCGGCCCCCTCTTCGGCTTCACCGACCGCGCGGCGGATGACCTGCTGGAGCGGACGCCGTACGTCCATGCCGTGCTCGGGGAGGACGGATGAGCCCCAGGACCCCACGCCACAAGCTGGTGCAGTGGCCCGTGCTGCTGTGGCTGACGCTGGTCTGGATGATGCTGTGGCGCGACTTCAGCCTCGGACAGGCTGCGTTCGGCTTCGTGGTTGCGCTCGCCACCTGCCTCTTCTTCCCACTGCCCCGCCTCGGGATGCGGCTGCACGTGCGCGTGATCCCGCTGCTGTGGCTGCTCGTGAGGTTCCTGGTGGACGTCATCGTGTCCAGCACCCAGGTGGCGTGGGCAACATTGCGATCGACGAAGAACCTGCGCAATGCGGTGGTCGAGGTCGACCTGCGCACCGACTCCGACTTCGTGTTGACCGTGGTCGCCGAGATGATCTGCCTGATCCCCGGCTCCCTGGCCATCGAGGCGCGGCGCTCCACGCACACCCTCTTCTTCCACGCCTTCGACGTGAAGGACGAGGCGGGCGTGGAGAAGTTCCGCCAACGCGTGCTCGACCAAGAGGCCCGGGTGGTCCGCGCCTTCGGCGTGGACACCACTCCCGTCGACACGCCCGCTCCAGCCCCCAGCCCGGACCCGGAGGGAGTCACCTGATGGAGGTCGTGATCCATGTCTGCGCCGGAATGCTCGCCCTGGCCACCCTGTTCCTCCTGATCCGGGTGACCATCGGCCCAACCGTGCTCGACCGGACCGTCGCGCTCGACGTGATGGTCGCGGTCGGGATCAGTGCGCTCGCCCTGGAGGCAGCGATCAACCAGCACACGTCCACGCTGCCGCTGCTGCTGGTGCTGACCCTGCTCGGTTTCGTCGGCTCGGTGACCATCGCCCGCTTCACCAAGGGCAACGACCACATCGACTCCGGTCGATCCGAGCACGGACGGGGGCACTGAGATGGAATGGACCACCATCGCCGACACCATCGCGGCCGTCTGCTTCGTGCTCGGGGCATCCCTGGCGCTGATCGCCGGGATCGGCGTGCTGCGCCTGCCCGACCTGCTCAGCCGGATGCACGCCGCCACCAAGCCGCAGGTGCTCGGGCTGATCCTGGTCCTGGTGGGTCTGGGCTTCCGGCTCCGCGAACCCGAGGCGATCGGGCTGCTCGCCCTGGTGGCCCTCTTCCAGTTGGTCACCTCGCCGGTGGCCAACCACATGGTCGGGCGGGCCTCCTTCCGCGCCGGCCAGGTCGATCCGGATCGGCTGATCGTGGACGAGCTCTCCGACGTCCTCCCGGAAATGAAGGAGCCCCGCGGCGCCCCGTGAGCACCTCAGGCGTCGGCGAGCGGGAGGACCAGTTCGACCTCGCCTCCGGCCACCACGCGCACTGGCACGCCCCAGTCCTGCTGGTGCATCCGGCAGGCGGCACCCTCGCCTGCGGCCACGTCGCACGACGCCGCACGTGCCGCCACATGGAGTACGCCGTCCCCGACGGCCGGATCCAGCTCCAGACTCCGGTGCAGGTCGGTGCCGCGGCCGTCCCCGGAGCGGATCAGCGCCGGCGGCGTCGCGGTGACGACGAGCTGGGCGCTCGGCCCGAACCGGTCGTCGACCTTCTGCCCGGGCGGCGGGGTGAACGGCGTACGCAGCTCGAGCCGAGCGCCGACCTCGGCCACCGGGCGCTGGGTGCGGGTCTGCTCCCCGGAGTGTTCGGCCGCGCCGGCGAGGTCGACCTCGGTGAGCACATGGCCCGTCGACTCCACGACGTACGCCGCCTGCTCACCCTCCGCGTCAATCAGCACGAGGCCACTCGGTTCGGCCAGTCCGGTCGCGATCGTGGAGAGCAGGCCGGTGTCCGGGTCGAAGCGGCGCAACGCTCCGTTGTAGGTGTCGGCGACCGCGATGGTGCCGTCACCCAGCACCGCCACCCCGAGCGGGTGCTGCATCCGGGCCGTGGCACGGTCGCCGTCGACGAATCCGAAGTCGAAGAGCCCCTCGCCGATCACGGTCTCCACGGCGCCGTCACGGATCACGCGCAGCGCACTTGTCTCCGCGTCCACCAGCCACAGGCAGTCGCGTGCCGGATCGGCGGCAAGTCCGCTGGTCTGCGCGAACCAAACCTGCTCCAGTGCTCCGTCCACCAAGCCCTCGTTGGTGGTGCCCGCGGTCACCTCGACGGCGCCGGTGCGCGGATCGAAGGTCCACAACTGGTGGATCCCGGCCATCGCGATCCAGACCCGGCCCTGCCACCACGCCACGTCCCACGGGCTGGAGAGGCGGTCGGTGCCGTCGCCCTGCATCCACTGGGTCCCGTCCCCGGCGAGCACCTGCGTGCGTCCGGTCGCGGAGTCCAGCCCGATCAACCGGTGCGCGGTGGTGTCGGCGGCCACCACGTCGTACCCGACTTCGGCCGCGACCCCGACCGGCAGCAGGCAGAGTCCGTTCGGCTCGCGGAACCCACCGTGCCGGGCACGGACTTCCATCGCCGCGGAGAGCCGGACGACCTCGCCGTGGCCGGCGTCGGCGACCAGGAGATCACCATCGGCGAGCGCGACCGCCTTGGCCGGGAAGCGCAGGTCGGTGCCTTCCGGCACGGGCGGCAGGTACGGCGAATCCCCGGGTTGCAGCGTGCCCTGCTCCCGGTGGCGGGGGACCAGGTCGCCGAGTAGCGCACTGATCGCGTGGGCGTGGCCCTCACCGGCATAGTGCGCGACGACGTATCCCTCCGGGTCGATCAGCACCAGCGTCGGCCAGGCCCGGGCGGCGTACGCCTGCCAGGTGACCAGCTCCGGGTCATCCAGGACCGGGTGCGCCACGGCGTACCGCTCGACCGCGGCCCGCAGCGCGGCCGGGTCGGCCTCGTGGACGAACTTCGGGGAGTGCACCCCGATCACCACCAGTTCGTCGGCGAACTCCTCCTCCACGGCGCGCAGCTCGTCGAGGACGTGGAGGCAGTTGATGCAGCAGAACGTCCAGAAGTCGAGCAGGACGAACCTGCCGCGCAGATCCCGCAACCCCAGCGGCGCCGCGGTGTTGAGCCAACCGCGGCCGCGGAGTTCGGGGGCCCGGACCCGGGGGATCCGCGAGTCAGAGGTGGTCACGAAAACCATTCTCCCCCGTGGGGCCAGGGCGCGTACCCTTCCCGGGTGGAGCCATTGAGCGAGTACCAGATCCGGGCGTCGTTCGTGAACTGCTCGAAGGGCGAGGCCCAGCGTGCCGGCCTGCCCGACCTGGCCGAGGTGGCGTGGGAGCACCTGGACTTCCTCGGCTGGCCGGACCCATCGGGTTCGTCGCGCGCCTACCTGGTGGTGCCACACGAGGGAGGATTGGTCGGCCTGCTGCTGCGCCAGTCCGCCCCCGGCAACCCCTCGGTACGCCGCGCCAAGATGTGCCAGCTCTGCATCACCCCGCACGCCGGGGACGGGGTCTGCCTGGCGGTGGCCCCGAAGACCGGTGCGTCCGGCCGGAAGGGCGACTCGACGGGCATCCACATCTGTCGCGACCTGGCCTGTTCCCTCTATGCGCGCGGACGGAAGGTGCCGAGCGCAGCGGCGGTACGAGAGACACTTCCGCCCGAGGCCAGGGTGGCCAGACTGCAACAGAACCTGGCCGATTTCGTGGCCAGGGTGATGGGCAGGCCGCGCGCTGCCGGATAGCCTGCCTCCATGAGCGACGCAGAGCGGCTGGCCGGCTGGATCGAGACGTGGTGGGACGCCATCGACGACTTCACCCAACTGCTGGAGGAGATCCCGGAGGCGGACTGGACCAACCCGACCGACCTGCCGGGGTGGAGCGTGCACGACATCGCCGCGCACACCGCGCACCTGGAGGCGGTGTTGGCCGGGGCCCCGGAGGAGACGGTCGACGTCGGCGAGCCCGGCCATGTGACGAACCCGATGGGCATCTACACCGAACAGGGCGTGGTGGCTCGGCGCGGGGCCACTCCTGATGAGTTGATCAATGAGATCCGCGAGTCCACGACCAAGCGGCGTACCGAACTGCTGGACGACCCACCCACCGATGGCTCCGCGAAGCCGTCGCGCGTCTTCGGCGGCGTGGACTGGGACTGGAACACGCTGCTGCGCAACCGGCCCCTCGACGTGTGGATGCACGAACAGGACATCCGTCGCGCCGTCGGGCGGCCCGGCAACCTGGACACCGCCGGCGCCAAGCACACCATCGACTACCTGCTCGACGCCCTGCCGGTGATCGTCGGCAAGCGGGTCGCGCCGCCGCCCGGGACCACGGTCAGCCTGGTGGTGCTCGGGTTCGGCGAGCGGAGCGTGGAGATCGGCGAGGATGGCCGGGCCCGACCGGTGACCGGACTGGTCGAGCCGAGTGCGGCGATCGAGATGGCACCAGAGGAGTTCATCGTGATGGCCGGGGGGCGTCGTACTCCCGCCGACGTGACCTACCACGGCGACACCACGCTTGCCGAGTCGGTCGTCGAGAGTTATCGGACCACCCCGTGACCTGGACCCTGGCCGATCTGGGTGACCAGTCGGGCAAGACCTTCCTGGTCACCGGGGCGACCAGTGGGCTGGGCCAGGTCACCGCCACCGAATTGGCGCGCGCCGGCGCCCGGGTGGTGCTGGCCGCCCGGTCGCCGGGGAAGCTGGCGACCACCCAGCGGGCGATCGCCAGTGTGGTCCCGGGGGCGGACCTGGCCGACCTTCTCGTGGACCTGGCCGACCTCTCCTCGGTCCGGGCCGCCGCGAAGGAGGCCGCGACGCTGGGGCCGATCGACGTCCTGGTCAACAACGCCGGCGTGATGGCAACACCGCAGCGGCGTACCGTCGATGGGCTGGACCTGCAGTTGGGCACCAACCACTTCGGGCCGTTCCTGTTCACCGGCCTGTTGCTCGACCAGTTGGTCGCCTCGGGCGCTGGCCGGGTGGTCACCGTCTCCTCGAACGCGCACCTGCGGGCCCGCAAGGCTCCGCTGCACGACCCGCACCAGCCGGTGCCGGGCTACAACCGCTGGTCGGTCTACTGCGGTTCCAAGCTGGCAAACCTGCTCTTCACCTACGAACTGGACCGGCGGGCACGGGCCGCGGGACTTCCGGTCCAGGCGCTGGCCGCGCACCCGGGCTATGCGGCGACCCACCTGCTTGCTCACGGCCAGACGCTCAAGGGATCCGGTGCGGCGTCCAGCATCCTCGATGCGGTGATGAAGGTGGGTGCCCAGAGCGCCGAGATGGGGGCGCTGCCAACGCTGATGGCGGCCACCGCGGACCTGCCCGGGGGTACGTACGTCGGGCCGCGCGGCTTCGGCGGGTTCCGGGGCCTGCCCGAGGTGGTCAAACCGTCGCGGCTGGCCCGCGATGAGGCCGCTCAGCGGGCGATGTGGGAGCTCAGCGAGACCACGGTCGGGTGGGCCTGGCCGCACCCGGCCTGAGGGGCCTCAGCCGGTCGGCTTGTGTGCGGTGACCGCCACGGCGAGCAGGTGCTTGCGGTGGGTGCGGAAGGTCTTGCGCATCGCCAGCACCCGGCGGCGGGCGTCGGGGTGGGTGAGCAGGTTGCGTGCGAACCGCAGGGCACCGACGATCCCCTCGTCGCTGACCAGCCGGCGCGGCTGCAACAGCGCCATCGGGGCGGTGTCGACGTGGTCGACGACGAGCCCGTGCCCGGTGAGCAGGTCGCTCCACTCGGCCACGGTGAGCGGTCGAGCGTTGACCTTGATGGAGCGGGCCAAGGCCCGGCGTACGTCGGTCTTGACGTCGTCGGGCAGGTCGTCGGGGGCCAGCCCGAGCTCGTGGATGGCGTAGCGGCCACCGGGGCGCAGCAGGCGCACGGCTTCGGTGATGATCGCGTCCTTGGTCTTATCCCCCTGCATGGTGAGCATCGCCTCGCCCACCACCACGTCGGCGCTGGCGTCGTCCAGTCCGGTCTCGGCGGCATCGGCGACCCGGACTTCGCCGTACGCCGCGACCACCGGACCGGTGGCCCTGACCGCGGCCGGATCCGCGTCGACGCCACGGTAGGAGCGTGGCCGGGCAGCCACGATCTCCGCCGCGGTCCGCCCCAGGCCCGGGGCCAGCTCGACGACATCGGCGCCCGGCAACTCCGCCCGACCGAGCAGGGTGCGGGTGAGCTCGATGCCGCCCGGGCGGAGCACCCGCTTGCCCAGCCGGGCCAGCAGCCAGTGCCCAGCCGCTGCCTGGTCGCCACGCCCCGCGTCAGGCAGGTCCGGATCCACGGGTTCGCTCGCCTTCGCCACTGTCATCGCCTCCAGCTATTTATTACAACAGGAAGTTGTATAAACTCTAGGGCATGACCTACGTGATTGCCCAGCCCTGTGTCGACGTGATGGATCGGGCCTGTGTGGACGAGTGCCCGGTGGACTGCATCTACGAAGGCGGCCGTTCGCTCTACATCCATCCGGACGAGTGCGTCGACTGCGGGGCGTGCGAACCGGTCTGCCCGATGGAGGCGATCTTCTACGAGGACGATCTGCCCGCACAGTGGGCACCCTTCGAAGAGGACAACGCGGCCTTCTTCGCCGAGGCCCTGCCCGGTCGCGACGGCGCACTCGGCTCCCCCGGCGGCGCAGCAAAGATGGGGGCACTCGACGTCGATGCCCCACTGGTGCGGGCGCTGCCGCCGCAGAGCCAGGCGTGACAGACTCCTCGACCATGGCCGCGGACATCGGGAACGAGCGAGGACGTCGTGGCGAGGTCATCACGCACCTGCGCAGTCTGGACCTACCCGCCACCATCACCGAGGTGGCCGACGCCTTGGGCATCCATGCCAACACGGCCCGGTTCCACCTGGAGCGACTGGTCGCGTCCGGGCAGGCACAGCGGAGCATCGCCGAGGACCACGGCCCTGGCAGACCGCCGTTGCTCTTCAGCGCGACCCCGGGCATGGACCCGACCGGTCCGCGGCAGTACCGGCTCCTGGCGGAGATCCTGGCCCGGGCCCTGGTCGCGGAGCAGGCATCTGTGGCGCCGGAACGCCGCGCCCTCGACGCGGGCCGAGGCTGGGCCCGGGAGCGCATGGCCGAACTCGAGGATGAGGCGAAGCCCGCCGACAAGGACCCGGTGGTCCGCCTGGCCGGCCTGCTCGACCGGCTCGGCTTCGCGCCCGACGTACGACGGAAACGTGGCCGGTCGCTGCCCGTGATCGGCTTGCGTCACTGCCCGTTCCTGGAACTCGCGGGCAATCGCTCCGAGGTGGTGTGCGCGGTGCACTGGGGCCTGATGAGCGGGGCGCTGGAGAGTTGGCGAGCCCCGCTCGACGTGGTCGGACTCGAGCCGTTCGTCGAGCCCGATCTCTGCCTGACCCACCTGGGGACGGTCGACTGAGCCAGCTCAGCGCTGCCGAGCGGGAAGCGTGACGCGCAGGGTGGTGTGCTCGCCGATGGGCAGCTGGCACGACAGCCGGGATCCCGCGAGGCGTTCCGAGGCGGTGCCCTCCAGCATCATGTCCTCGTCCTCGCTCATGGGCGGCAAGCCGGCCCGGTCCGCCTCGTCGACGTACACATGGCACGTGGCGCACTGCATGAATCCGCCGCAGTCCGCCAGGACACCGGGGATGCGATGGCGTCGGGCCACCTGCATCACCGACTCCCCGACCCGGGCATCGACCACGAGCGTGTCGCCAGCGGGATCGGTGAAGCTCACCCACGGTGCAGTCACGTCTGCCATCAGTCCCCCTTGTCCTTCGCGAACCCGCTTGCTGACGATAGGACATGCGCGAGGCGCCTGGGTCACCTGCTGGGACGCCAGCCGCCGCTCGGCCCGCCGGCAACCCTCGTTCACACGTCTGGCGGCGCCGTCTCGAACGCAATACGCGCCGTCCGGTTCCGGTGTAGGGAGGTTGTGTCGGTGGTCTCTGGTTGAGTGCTGGCATGGAAGATCTGCAGCGGTGGGAGATGGACGCGGGCGCATTGTTGGCGCTCGCGGAATCCACCCTGCAACGGCGTCGTGGGCTGGACGTGGAGGACCTGCAGACCTGCGCCCACTGGGGAACGCTGCACGGCGAACCACCGGTCCACGAGACCGGCGGTGGGCCGCGTCTGGTGCGGGTGGGTGGGGCGGGTACGCCACCGGTCCAGGACCTCAGCCTGGCCGAGTTGGCGTTGGCGCGGCGCACGCATGTGTTGGCGACCCGGTCGACGATGGCCGACGTGCTCGACCTGATCCACCGCCTCCCACGCTGCTGGCAGGTCGTCGAAGCACTTGAATGCGAGGTGTGGGTGGCACGCCGGGTGGCACGGATGACCCGCCACCTCACCCACGCCGAAGCGGGCTACGTGGACGCTGCCGTCGCTGATGCGTTGGCGGGTGAGCAGCCGGGTCGGTTGTTCACGTTGGTGGAGGCGAAGGTCATCGAGGCGAACCCTGAGGAGCACGCGCGGCGCATCGCCACCGAGAGGGCCCGCCGGTATGTGTCGGTGGGGCGGGTGGATGAGGCAGGGTTACGTCATGTGATCGCGCGTGTGGAGCACGGGGACGCGGTCTGGGTTGATGCGCTGATCGGGCGCATCGCCGACATCCTCGCCGAACGCGACACCGCCACCGGTGCCCCCGAACGAGACGTCGACCTGCGCCGCTCCGAAGCCTTCGGATGGCTCGCCCGCCCCGCAGAACTCCTGGCACTGCTCCTCGAACACGCCGACGACGCTGCGGACCCCGCCGAGAACGCCGAGTCGGCATCAGTTGACGCAGATACGGGCGCTGACCCCGGGGAGGACGCAGAGCCCGACGATGAGGCCAGTGATGAGCCGGGGGCTGGTTGGGTGCGTGGCTTCCCTGCACGCCTGCTCGAGGTGCTCCGCGGGATCGACCCGGCCAAGCTCCGCCCCCAAGCCGTCGTCTACCTCCACCTCCACCAAGCAGCCCTCGACGGGACCGGTACGGGGGTGGTGCGGGTCGAAGACGGCGGCGGTCCCCGCCTCTACGAGCACGTCAAGGACATCACCGGTGCCGCCCACGTCACCATCAAGCCAGTGATCGACCTCAACGACCACCTCAACATCAACGCCTACGAACACCCGCAGTGGCTACGCGAACGCATCCACCTGATCAACCCCGTCGAACCGTTCCCCCACTCCACCCGCGGCGACCGCAGGGCCGGCACCGACATCGACCACGTGAACCCCTACCAACACGCTCAGTCAGGCAAGGCACCGCCGGGGCAGACCGGCACCCACAACGCAGCACCCCTGAGCAGATACGCCCACAGGGTCAAGACCCACGCCGGCCACACCGTGCGACAACTCAAGCCAGGCACCTACGTCTGGCGCACCCCACACGACAGGTACCGCCTCGTCGACGAGACCGGCACCCATCTCCTCCACCCCCTCCTGGGCAGAGCACTCACCGGCGAGGACGAACTCACACGCGCCATCGCAGAAATCTGGATCACCTCCAACCCCCACGACATCGGCTACGACAGCACCTACCCCGGCCTCCCACCCGACCCCGAACACCTCGCCGAACTCGAAGAACAACTCCTCGGAGCGTGAACCGCCCGGCGCGGGCGCGGGTCACCCACGATTGGTGGCGGTCACCAACCACGTCCTGCCGATGAATCGCACGCCACTGTCAGCCTTACCTCGTCTTCCGCGGAAGTCCTGTCCGGACAGGTAACCTCCCTCCATGCCTCCGGAGCCCTCCGACCGCCGCGCCACTGGCCCGTTCGTTCCTGCCCTTGGGGCCCTCGTGGGCCTGGTGGTGCTCGCCGTGGCCGCGGTGTTCGTCATCGGCGCCGTCCGTGCCGACGACACCACGCACGCCCCGGGAGCGATCGTCGGGGAGCCGGGCACGGCGCCACACCGGCCTTCGATCGACCCCAACGACCCGGCGTACGACGCGGCCCTGAGCACACCGCGCGAGGACAGCAACTATCCCGACGTCGGCGACCCGGGCGTGGACGCACTCCATTACCACCTGGACCTCGCCTGGGACGGTGAGGACCGGATCCTCACCGGCGTGGCCGAGATCGCACTGCGCTCCACCACCGATGCCGACCACTTGCAACTCGACCTCGATGAGCACCTGGAGGTCGGCTCCGTGGAACTGGACGGTCAGGCCGTGGAGTTCGAGCACACCGGCAAGGACCTCGTGATCAACGTCGACGCCGCCGAGGATGCCCGCCACCTGCTCCGCATCGAGTACGCCGGCACCCCCGAGCCCTACCCGGCGCCGACCACCCGCAGCGACTTCGACGGGGTCGGCTTCACCATCACCGACGGCGGGGACGCGTGGACGATGCAGGAGCCGTACGGCGCCTTCACCTGGTATCCGGTCAACGACCACCCCTCCGACAAGGCGTTCTATGACTTCACCATCACCACGCCCGCGCCCCGCGTCGGCGTCGCCAACGGTGAACTGGTCTCCCGCGAGGAGGTCGACGGCAACAACGTCACCGAGTTCCACCTCGACTCGGCCGCCTCCTCCTACCTGATCACGATCGCGATCGCGGAATACGAGATGACCGAGGAGACCAGCGGTTCCGGGGTGCCGTTGGTCTACTGGACCTCCCCGGACCATCCCGAGCACCTGGAGGCGATGCGCTACACCGCACAGGCGCTCGACTTCCTGGAGGGCTATCTGGGGCCGTTCCCGTTCAGTTCGCTCGGCTCCGTGGTGGTGGACTCGGAGAGCGCCATGGAGACCCAGCAAATGATCACCTACGGCAACACGGCGTACACCCTGTCGCCGGACGTGGTGGTGCATGAGATCGCCCACCAGTGGTACGGCAACATCGTCTCGCCCAGCGACTGGCGCGACATGTGGATGAACGAGGGCATGGCGATGTACCTGCAGGGCGTCTACGAGGCCGAGGCCACCGGCATCACCATCGACGCAGTGATGGACAACTGGGCGACGTACGAGGTCGGCTTCCGCGCCGACGCCGGGCCGCCGGGCAACTACGACGCGAGCAGGTTCGCGGAGAGCAATGTCTACTACGGGCCCGCGCTGATGTGGCACGAGCTGCGCGGCATGCTCGGCGACGACCGCTTCTGGGACATGGTCCGGACCTGGCCGACCGTCAACCCGATGGGCAACCCGACCCGCGAGGAATACCTGGCCTGGATCCAGGAATACACCGGCGAGGACCTGACCGCCTTCTTCGACGCCTGGCTGCTCGGCGAGGAGACCCCGCCCCGGTCCTGAGCGCAACGATCTCCCGATCTGGCATAGCCTCATCCGGTGAGCACTGAGCGCTTGAACTCCCGGCAATTGATCGACCTCGTCCTCGACGACGACTCCTGGACCTCGTGGGACACCGCACCGGCCCGGGTCGGCGTCGACGACGAGTACGCCGCCCAGTTGGCGCGGGCGGCCGCGAAGTCCGGCGTCGACGAATCCGTGATCACCGGCGAGGGCCGGATCCGGGGCCGGCGGGTCGGCATCCTGCTCGGTGAGTTCGGCTTCCTGGCCGGCTCGATCGGCCGCGATGCCGCGGACCGGCTCGTTGCCGGCATCGAGCGCGCCACCGCGGAGCAGATCCCGTTGCTGGCCGCGCCGATCAGTGGCGGCACCCGGATGCAGGAGGGCACCCCTGCCTTCGTGCAGATGGTGCGGATCAGTGCCGCCGTGGCCCAGCACAAGGCGGTCGGGCTCCCCTATCTGGTCTATCTGCGCCACCCCACCACCGGCGGGGTGATGGCCTCGTGGGGATCACTGGGCCACGTCACCGTCGCCGAGCCGAACGCGCTGACCGGCTTCCTCGGACCCCGGGTCTATGAGGCGCTCTACGGCAAGCCGTTCCCCGAAGGCGTGCAGACCTCGGAGAACCTCTACGAGCACGGCATCATCGACGCCGTCGTGCCGCCCGAGGAGATCGCTGACATCGTCGACCGGGCCCTGGCCATCCTGCTCGCGCCCCGCACCGGGATCGCCGCAGTGGCACCACCGGCCGACGACGAGATCCCCGACGTCGACACGTGGGATGCGGTGACCCGCTCACGGCGCCCGGACCGTCCCGGCGTACGTCGCCTGCTCAAGTACGCCGCCAGCGACGTGGTCCCCCTCAACGGCACCGGCCAGGGCGAGGCCGACCCGGGCCTGCTGATCGCACTGGCCCGCTTCGGCGACGCGCCGTGCGTCTTCCTCGGCCAGGACCGCCGCGGCCAGACCACCGACCACCCGATGGGGCCGGAAGCGCTGCGCGAAGCGCGGCGCGGGATGCGGCTCGCCTCCGAACTGGGCCTGCCCCTGGTCACCGTGATCGACACCCAGGGCGCGGCGCTCTCGGTGGAGGCCGAGGAGGGTGGCCTGGCCGGCGAGATCGCCCGGTGCCTGGCCGATCTGGTCACCCTGGACGCGCCGACGCTCTGCCTGATGCTGGGTGAGGGCAACGGCGGTGGCGCGCTGGCATTCCTGCCCGCGGACCGGGTCATCGCCGCGCAACACGCCTGGCTCTCCCCGCTGCCGCCGGAGGGTGCCAGCGCGATTGTGCACCGCGACCTCGACCACGCCCCCGAGATGGCCCGGGCCCAGCAGGTGCGCGCGCTCGACCTGCATGCCCGCGGCATCGTGGACCGGATCGTGGCCGAACGACCCGACGCCGCCGACGAGCCCGGGGAATTCTGCCGCCGGGTCGGCGCCGTGCTCGAGTTCGAACTGGCCGAACTGCTGTCCAACGGAGCGGGACCTGTGGCGAAGCGGAGCGCCCGTTACCTCTAGTTTGGGCGCATGAAGACCTACGCCGTCACCGGCGCCGCCTCCGGGATCGGGGCCGCCACCGCCACCCTGCTGCGCAACCAGGGCCATGCCGTGGTCACCGTGGACCGCCACGATGCCGACGTGGTCGCCGACCTCTCCACCCCGCAGGGGCGGGACCAGGCGATCGCCGGGATCCAGGAGTTTGCACCGGTGCTGCACGGCCTGGTCCCGTGCGCCGGGGTTGCCGGACTGACCGGAGTGGACCCGCAACTGGTCGCCTCGGTGAACTACTTCGGTGCCGTGGAACTGGTCCGCGCCCTGCGGCCGCAACTGGTGGCCGCCGGCTCGTCCGCGGTGGTGGTGATCTCCTCCAACTCGGTCACCTGCCAGCCGGCCTGGGACCACGGACTGGCCGACCTGCTCCTGGCCGACGACGAGGAGGCCGCCCGCGCCGCGGTGGCAGAACTCGACGCCGTCGCCGTCTATCCGGCGACCAAGGCGGCACTCGCCTGGTGGGCACGGCGCGAGGGGATCACCGCGGAGTGGCTCGGTGCCGGGATCCGGCTCAATGCGGTCGCCCCGGGGGTGACCAAGACGGCGATGACGGACGCGCTGCGGGAGGATCCCACGTTCGGGGTCTACGCCGATGCCTATCCGACGGCGCTGGACCGTCCGGGACGCCCCGAGGAGGTGGCCGAGGTGATCGCGTTCCTGCTCTCCGATGCCGCTTCCCTCGTGATCGGCACCACGATCTTCGTGGACGGCGGCACCGACGCGTTGATGCGCCCCAAGGGCCTGCCGGTCAGCGACCAGGACCTGATGGGGAAGATGCGCTTCTGACCGGTCGGCTCACTCGGCGTACGCCTTGATCACTGCCGCGGACTCGGCGGTGGCTGAGGTGACCGGGCGTACGCCGTGCTCTTCGGCCGTGAACGAGTAGTTGCCCTCGACCGCGATCACCCGGCCCCCGGAACTCATGAGCACCGTGGCGCCGTTCCCCCCGGTGTCGATCAGGACCCCGTCGCCCGTGCCGGGCGCCGCCATGGAGGGGTAGTCATACAGCTCGGCCGCAGAAGCCACATCCCGGTAGAGGGAAGGAAGCAGCTTCACGACCAAGCCCGCCCCCAGGGGGCCGCTCTCGGACTCGACCGTCAGCTTGATGGCGCACATCGACGCCATCGGCGAGGAGACACTGTCGATGGTGACCGAGAGATCCTCCCCGAAACGGGCGGCCACTTCCTCCAGGGCCGGCTCGATGACGTCACAGACCCGACCCGCGGCGAAGTTTGCCCCATCGCCGTTGGTGCCTGCGCCGCCTCCGTCGGGATTCGTGCCTGCCTGCTGACCAGTTGTGCCCTGGTCCTGTTCGCCGTCGGCGTTGCCCCCGGCTTCCTCCCCTGAGGAACATCCGGTCAGCACAAGCGCCAGACAAAAGCCAGCTGCCGCGGCGCGCAGGACGAGAACCCGGGTCGTGGAGGATCGCCTCAGTGCATGCATGGCACCAGTTCAGTCCACCCCCGGGCTTGGCGCATCCCTGACGCGACTCATCTCATGTCGTGAGGATGCTCATTTGACTCGGTCGAGTTCCCGGGCATCGGGGAGACCCGCGCGGAGGCTGGCCTGCTCTCAGAAGAGCAGCGCGCTCGCCGGATCCTCCAGGATGCTGGCGACGTCGGCCAGGAAGCGCGACCCCTTCTCGCCGTCCACGTGGCGGTGGTCGAAGGAGAGCGCCAGTGTGGTGACGTCGCGGACGCATAGTTCGCCGTCGGCGTCCACCCACGGCCGCTTGTTGACCGCGCCGAAGCAGAGGATCGCGGACTCACCCGGGTTGATGATCGGCGTCCCGGCATCGACGCCGAAGACGCCGACGTTGGTGATGGTGAAGGTGCCGCCGCTCATCTCGGCCGGCTGGGTCTTGCCCTCACGGGCAGTGGCAGCCAGGGCCCCGAGCGCTTCGGCCATCTCGAGCAGCGAGAGCGCGTCGGCGTCCTTGATGTTCGGCACGACCAGTCCCCGCGGGGTGGCCGCGGCGATGCCGAGGTTCACATACGACTTGAAGACCACCTCGCCGGCGGCGTCGTCCCAGAACGAGTTGATCTCCGGCGTACGCCGCATCGCGAGCACCACGGCCCGGGCCAGCACCAGCAGCGGGGACACCTTGACGTCACCGAACTCCCGCCGCTCCTTGAGCCGGGCCACGAACTCCATGGTGCGGGTGACGTCGACGGTGATCCATTCGGTCACATGCGGGGCGCTGAAGGCCGAGTCGACCATCGCCTGGCCCATCATCTTGCGCACGCCCTTGATCGGCTCGCGCCATTCACGCAGCCGGCCGGGCTCCGCAGCGGCCACGACGTCGCCCTGCCCCCTTTCATGCTCGGCGCCGGCGTACTGCTCGGGCATCGCAGTCTGAGCAGCAGCCTGTACGTCGTCACGGGTCACCGTGCCCTGCGGGCCGGTCGGCGTGAGGCTCGCCAGGTCGATGCCGAGGTCCCGTGCGAGCTTGCGCACCGGTGGCTTGGCCAGCGCCCGCGGCGAGGTCGACCGCTCGGGCGGACCGGACTCCCGTGTGGCATGGGCCGGAACCGGGCTGATCGGATCGGCACCGCTCGGGGTGATCGCCTCGACGATGCGCTCGACCTTCTCCCGCTGCGGCGGGGCGCCGGCGTTGAAGACGTCGTGCACCTCGGCACGGGCGGTGTGCTCCGCAGCGGCATCGGCGAGCTTGCGTCGTGGTCGACGGGCACTGCTGCGCTCGGCCTTCATCCGGCCGACCAGGCTCTCGCCCTCACCGCCACCGGAGGCGGCCGGGTTGGAGAGGTCGATCTCCGCCTCCGCCGAGTCGGCGTCACCCACGGAGATGATCGGGGTGCCCACCTCGACCGTCTCCCCCTCGACGACGAGGAGGGCGAGCACCGTGCCGGCGTACGGCGAGGGAAGTTCGACCAGGGATTTCGCGGTCTCGATCTCGACGATCACGTCGTTGATCTCGATGGTGTCGCCGACCGTGACCTTCCAGGAGACGATCTCTGCCTCGGTGAGGCCTTCACCGACGTCGGGCAGCTTGAATTCAGCCATCTCTGACTCCCCTCCTCAGAACGCGAACGAACGGTCGACAGCGTCGAGCACCCGGTCCAAGTCGGGGAGGAAGTCCTCCTCGATCCGCGATGGCGGATAGGGAGTGTCGAACCCACCCACCCGCAGCACCGGAGCCTCCAGGGCATAGAAGCACTCCTCGGTGATCCGGGCAGCGAGCTCGGCACCCATGCCCAGGTTCACGTGTGCCTCGTGCACCACCACCACCCGTCCGGTCCGGCGTACCGACTCCAACACCGGACCCAGGTCCAGCGGAGAGAGGGTACGCAGGTCGATCACCTCCAGCGAACGTCCCTCGGCCCCGGCGGCGTCGGCGGCCCTGAGGCAGGTCTTCACCGTCGGGCCATAGCAGAGCAACGTGGCGTCGGTCCCGGTCCGCACCACCCGTGAGGTGAAGAGGGGCTCGGGGAGCTCGGACTCGTCCAGCTCGGCCTTGTCCGCGTGGTATTGCCGCTTCGGCTCGAGGAAGATCACCGGGTCGTCGTGGGCGATGGCCTGCTGGATCATCCAATAGCCGTCGACCGGGTTGGAGCAGGCGACCACCTTGAGCCCGGGTGTGTGCGCGAACTGCGCCTCCGGCGACTCCGAGTGGTGCTCCACGGCGCCGATCCCGCCGCCGAACGGGATCCGGATCACCATCGGCATCTTGACCTTGCCGCGGGAGCGGAAGTGGATCTTGGCGACCTGGCAGACGATCTGGTCATAGGCCGGGTAGACGAACCCGTCGAACTGGATCTCGACCACCGGGCGATAGCCGCGCATCGCCATGCCGACCGCGGTGCCGACGATGCCGGACTCGGCCAGCGGGGAGTCGATCACCCGGTCCTCACCGAAGTCCTTCTGCAGCCCGTCGGTGATCCGGAAGACGCCGCCGAGCTTGCCGACGTCCTCGCCCATGACGAGGACCTTCGGGTCGTCCTCCATCGCCTTGCGCAGTCCTGCGTTGAGGCCCTTGGCCAAGGTGATCTTCATGCCGACACCTCCTCGACAAAGCTGTCGTGATAGGCGGCGAACTCATCGCGCTGGCGGACCAACTCCTCGGGGATCTCGTCGAAGACGAGGTCGAAGATGCCGCGTGGGTCGGGATCCGGCAGTGCCTTGCAACCCTCCCGCAGTCGGTGGCCGAGTTCGTCCGCCTCGGCCTGCACGGACTCCAGGAAGCCGCCCCCGACCAAACCGTTCCGCTTCAGGTAGGCCTCCAGCCGGGCGATCGGGTCTTTCAGCTTCCAGTGCTCGACGTCTGCCGAGAGCCGATAGCGGGTCGGGTCGTCAGTGGTGGTGTGCGCCCCCATCCGATAGGTGTAGGCCTCGATCAACGTCGGCCCCTGGCCATCGCGAGCGCGCTGCAGTGCGGCCTGGGTGACGGCGTACGTCGCGAGCACGTCGTTGCCGTCAACCCGGACGCCGGGGAAACCGAAACCGAGTGCCCGCTGATAGAGCGGGATCCTCGACTGGCGTTCGATCGGCTCGGAGATCGCCCACTGGTTGTTCTGGCAGAAGAAGACGACCGGCGCGTTGTAGGAGGCAGCGAAGATGAAGCCCTCGTTGACGTCGCCCTGGGAGGAGGCCCCGTCGCCGAAGTGGGCGATCACGGCGGCGTCGCGGTCGGGCTCGCCGGTGCCGACCACGCCGTCACGCTGCATGCCCATCGCATAGCCGGTGGCATGGAGCACCTGGGCACCGATGACGATCGTGTATTGGCCGAAGTTGTGCTCGTGGGGATCCCAACGGCCGTGGTCGACGCCCCGGAAGAGGCCGAGCAGGTCGAGCGGGTCGACGCCGCGGCACCAGGCGACGCCGTGCTCGCGGTAGGTCGGGAAGACGAAGTCCTGTGGACGCAGGGCGCGGCCGGCGCCGATCTGAGCAGCCTCTTGGCCGAGCAACTGGGCCCAGATGCCGAGTTCGCCGTGGCGCTGCAGGGCGGTGGCCTCGACGTCGATGCGTCGGGTCAGCACCATGTCGCGGTAGAAGCCGCGGATCTCCTCGGCGCTGAAGTCCCGGTCGAACTCCGGGTGATGGACGCGCTCCCCCTCGGGGGTGAGCAACTGGACCAGCTCGGGTCCGCCGTCCTTCTGCGCGGGCCCGAAGACCTCGACGAGATCTGGTCCGAACTGGCCCGTTGTTGTTGCCTCCGGGGACATGGCGTCCACTCCTTCTCTCCACCGGTTGCGGGGTCTCCGCGCTCCGGGCTTGGGCTGTGCCTGACCGTGGCGCGATGGGTGGTGCACCGTGGGTCGGGCTGGTGTCGGCGTGCCGCGTGAGGACCGTCTGTGACGGCCGCCACATCGTGTCTCCACGGTACCGGTCGGGCTGGCAGGCCGCCAATCTGGCGGGTTCGGGGGTTCGTTTCACAGCTGGAGACCCCGGGCAGTTTCACAGGCGAGCCTGTGGTTCTGACAGATCAGGTCCTACGGCTTAGCGAATCCGCTATCTTGGAATCATGACAGCAGCGGCCACCCGTGGCACCCAACTTCGCGGACTCCGCATCCGAGCCGGTCTCTCCCAGACTGAGGCGGCCGAACGGATTGGCATCCCAGCGCCCGTGCTCAGCGCCTACGAGCGCGGCCGACGCGAACCCCGGGTGGACATCTTCTTCCGAGCCACCGAGGCGTTGGGGTTCCGGATCGACATCACGCCGGTTCCCGCCACCTTGGACCTACGAGTCCCGGACGCAGCCGAGAAGGCAACACTCCTCGCGCGGGTCTGCGCCATCGGAATGGCCCTGCCTCGTCGCGATCGTGGGCCACTGCTCTTCCCGCCACCCCATACGTGGAGGAAACCATGAACCAAGCTCACCTGGTGCTGCAACGTGCCGTGGAGACCCACCACGCGTTGACCCGGGCCGGCGTCCGCAATGCGATCGGCGGCGCTCTGGCATTGGGTTACCACGTGGACGATGCACGCTCCACGCAAGACATCGACCTGAACATCACCTTGCCCAAGGAATCAGCCGCTCAAGCACTCGAAGCGCTACCAGCGGACGTCCCTTGGGACCAGCCGCATCTCCAAGCCATCCTGCGGGACGGTCAGGTCCGGATCATGTGGCCCGTCCCCGATGAGCCCCCCATGCCTCTCGACCTCTTCTTCGCCGAGCACGCCTTTCACCACGTGGTGGCCGACCGGACGATCACCGTCCCGATGCTCGACGCGCAGATCCAGGTCCTCTCCGCGACCGACCTGGTGGTCTTCAAGTCGCTCTTCGACAGGCGCAAGGACTGGGCCGACATCGAGGAAGTCGTCCGCCATGCGCCCCCCTCCTTCGACCTCGCCGAGGCGGTCCGCTGGCTGATCGAGATCCTCGGCCCCGAGGACTCTCGGATCGCGACGTTGCGTTCTCTGGCCGCCGAGTTCGCCTGAACCGCAGTCCACGCACAGATGGGGACGCTGATGTTCCGATCTGCCGGAGGACGGGAACTCGGGTCAGTCCCAGCGGAAGGTGACCGCGGCGACCACGCCCCCGACCACAGTGGTGATCGCCATCGCGAGCAGGTGAGAGGCCTCGACGCCCGCGCCGGCCCACGAGGCGGAGAGCGCCTCGACAGTGGCACCGAACGGCAGCCACGCACCTACGGTGGCCACGGCATCGGGCAGCGCATCGGTCCCACCGAACATGCCGCCCAACGCCCCGAGGGCGAAGAAGACCACCAGTCCGATCGCCACGGCCGAGTTCGGCGTGGGCGCCAGGGCGGCGACCATCATCCCCACGGCGTACATCGCCAGCATGGAGAGGACCAGGACCCCGAGTGCCACGCCAAGGTTCACCGGCAGATTCGCACCGAACCCGAGGACGGCCACGGCCAGGGCCATCGCGAGACCGGTGGTGACCTGGATGACGCTCACCACCGCCTGGGCGCCCAGCACCATCGCGGGTGAGGCCGGCGTCGTGCTGAGCCGACGCAAGATCCCGGTCCGTCGGTAGTAGGCGAGGAAGCTCGGCATGTTGATGATGCCGACCATCGCCACCACCATCGCCAGGATCAAGGGCAGGACGTGGATGTCGAGCGCCGTGCGGCCCCGGGTGATCACCTCGTCGTTGGCGCCTGCCGCGTTCATCACCAAGATCAGCAGCGGCAGGGCCACCGGGACCACGATGCCCGCGGTGTCGCGGGCGACCATCTTGGACTCACACTTCACCAGCTCACCCCAGGCCCGCAGGCCGGGGCGGGCCGGGGCGCTCTGCACAACGGAACTCATGCCGCCTCCTCCTCGTCATCGTCGGGCGTGCCGATCGGCCGGCCGGTCAACGCCAGGAAGGCGTCGTCAAGGGTGGCCTGCTCGGCTCGGGTCTCGGTGGCCACCACGCCGGCCAAGACCAGGGCGGTGCTCACCCGGGCGAGCAGGTCACCGCTCCCCTCGACGACGGCCCGGTCGCCCTCGACCACCACCCGGTCCACCTCGTCCAGAGACTCCAGCAGCCCGGCCGGCAGCGGGTCGACAACCCGGAAGGTCACCCGCTGCGCAAAGCCCGCCTCGCGCACCAGACCGGCCGGGGAGTCCAGCGCCACCAGACGTCCAGCATCGAGCAGCGCCACCCGGTCGCAGAGCCGCTTCACCTCCTCCATGAAGTGGCTGACCAGGATCACCGTGACGTCGCTGTTGCGGAGCTCTTCGATCATCGACCACATCTGGCGCCGCGCCTCCGGGTCCAGCCCGGTGGTGAGCTCGTCGAGGATCACCATCCGTTGGCGGCCGACCAGGGCCAGCGCGATGGAGAGCCGTTGCTGCTGCCCACCGGACAGGCGCTCGAAACGGGTCCCGGCCTTCTCTGTGAGACCGACGGACTCGATCAGTTCGTCCGCATCGCGCGGCTCCGGATAGAAACTGCGATAGAGACCGACCATCTCGGTCACGGTGAGGGCGGAGTGGAGGTGACTCTCCTGCAGTTGTACGCCGAGCAGCTGACGCACCCGGCTCCGGTCGCGCACCGGGTCGAGACCGAGCACACTGACCGTGCCACGATCGGCCTTGCGCAGCCCCGCGATCAGCTCCACGGTGGTGGTCTTGCCGGCGCCGTTGCGGCCCAGGATCCCGAAGACCTCTCCTCTCTCGACCCTCAGGTCGAGTCCGTCGACGGCGACCTTGTCGCCGTACCTCTTGCTCAGTCCCTCCGCGATGACCGCGGGCATGTCCAGTGATCTGCTCATGCCCCGAACGCTAGGCCCACCACCCCCGCCGCACCTGTGCCAACGGTCAGGACCTGCACCCATGACTTTCGGCACCTGCACCGCCGCGGGCACCGCCACTACGCTGTCGACATGCGTCGACTCGGACCGGAGGAGTGGGCGGGCTTCACGATGCTCGCACTCTGCGCAGCGATCGGTACGCCGGTCCTCCTCGGCCATGGCGAGACCCGGATCCCGCTCGCGCTGTGGGGGTTCCTCTTCGTGGGCATGATCGCGACCCTTCTGGTCGCCGCCTCGACCGAGGTCACCCGTCCACGGACGGCGCGCATCACCTATGCCGCCAGCGTGATCCTCGGGTGGGCCGTGGTCTTCACCGCCGCCAGGTCGGGGATGCTCCTGATCCTGCTGGTGCTCACCGCGGCCATGGGCAGCTACATCGTCTCCTTCCGAGTCACGATGGCGGTGGTGCTGCTCAACACCGTGGTGATCTGTGCGACCACCGCGCAACTCCAGGTGGCGGACAGCGAGGTCGTCCTGCTCACGGTGCTCTACTTGCTGATCCAGGTCGCCTCCGTGCTCAGCAGCGCGGCGATCCTCCGCGAGCAACGGATGCGACGGGAGCTCGCCGAAGCACATGTCGAGCTCCGTGCGGCGAGCGTGATGCTGGCCGAGTCCACCCGCTCCGAGGAGCGACTGCGCATCGCCCGCGAGCTCCACGACCTGATCGGACACCAGTTGACGGTGCTCACCCTGGAACTGGAGACCGCCCGGCACCACAAGGACCCCGGCGAGCACGTGGAGCGCGCCGACCGGGTGGCCCGCGACCTGCTGGCCGACGTGCGACGGACGGTCGATGGACTGCGGACCGAGCCGATCGAGCTGCGTACGGCGCTGGAGGCGGTGGTCCGCGACGTACCGTCCCTGCGGATCAGCCTGCACATCGACGACGACGTCCGGGCTTATGAGGAGCAGGCGATGGCCCTGGTGCGCAGCGTGCAGGAGATCGTCACGAACACCATCCGGCACGCGGCCGCATCCTCGCTGCGGATCGACGTACGCTCCACCGCAGAGGGAGTCGAGCTGACCGCCGTGGACGATGGCCGGGGCACCCCCGACCTGCAGCTCGGCAATGGTCTGCGCGGCCTCCGCGAACGAGTGGTGGCGCTCGGTGGCCACGCCCGGTTCGACGGACGCCATGGATTCCGGGTCAGCGCCTTGGTGCCGCCGCAGTGAGCGGCCCGGCAGGGGGTACGCCGATCCGGGTGCTGGTGGTCGATGACCAGACCCTGGTCCGTCAGGGCATCCGCAGCCTGCTGGGCGTCGCCGACGACGTCGAGGTCGTCGGCGAGGCCGAGGACGGGATGAGCGGTCTGGTCGCCATCGACGAGACCGCGCCGGACGTCGTCCTCCTCGACCTGCGGATGCCCCGCCACGACGGTGTGTGGCTGTTGGAGGCATTGCAGGAGCGGGAGGCCGAGGGACCGCCGGTGCTGGTGCTGACCACCTTCGACGACGACCAGCTGGTGCTCGACGCGCTCCGTGCCGGCGCTCGGGGCTACCTGCTCAAGGACGTGACCCTGGAACGGTTGACCGGTGGGATCAGGGCTCTGGCCGACGGTGGGACGCTGATCTCACCGTCGATCACCGATCGACTGTTGCGGGCGATCCGCTCAGGGCCCTCCCCGGTCGGCGCCGACGCCCCGACCGCGCAGGTATTGACCGACCGCGAACTGGAAGTGCTGCGACTGGTCGCGGCCGGTTGCACCAATCGGGAGGTCGCCGGCATCCTGCACCTCGCGGAGGGCACGGTGAAGAACCACGTCTCGACCGTGCTGCTCAAGCTCTCCGCCCGGGATCGGACCCATGCCGTGCTGCGGGCGCTCCACGAGGGGATCCTGGGCTGATCTCAGGTGGCGGTCAGTTCCTTCGTTCGGCACCGCGGCGACACCGATCCTGCCCTCCGGCACACTGCTCTCCGGCCCAGGGACCGAGGTGACCCGCGTCCGTATGATTGGCCCCATGAACCTGCTCGACCGCATCACCATCGACCCGGAGGTCGTCCACGGGCGTCCTGCGGTTCATGGCACCCGGATGCGCGTCAGCGACGTGCTCGCGTTGCTTGCTTCCGGCGCCCATGAGGCGGAGATCCTCGCGGACTATCCCTATCTTGAGTCCGACGACATCAAGGCTTGCCTGCAGTACGCCGCAACCCAAGCGGATCACACGGTCCTCACGGCCTGATGCGCTTCTTGGTCGATGCCCAGTTGCCCCCGGCGTTGGCTCGGCTTCCGGAAACCCACGGCCATCAGGCAGAGCACGTCGTGGACATCGCACCGCATACACCCGCAAGGCGGAGCTATTGACCTGGTTCACTCCGCTGATCGCCCAGATCGTCGAGGCTGGCGAAGCTGGCGACAAACTGATCGAGCTCCGCTGAACCCAACGACGTCCGCCTGCCCAGAAGCGTCGTCAATAACGGCGGGACGCAGCCGTCCCGATCTGCGTGGGTCGAGGTCAGTCGCAGCCGGCCTCACCGAGGTGCTCGTGCGCCCGGTGCGAGGCGGGTTCCACTTGGAAGGTCGCGTGGTGCAACTCGAAATGGTCGGCTGCGCACTCCTGGAGCCGGTCGAGAATTCCGCCGACACCCACCTGCGTCAGGGCCTCGTCGGTGACGGTGATGTGCGCCGAGAGGCTGGGCAGACCGCTGGTGATCGTCCAGGCATGCAGATCGTGGACGTCGGTCACCCCCTCGACCCCCATCAGGTGCGCGCGGACCTCGGCCAGGTCGAGGTCCTTGGGCGCGATCTCGAGCAGGACCCGCAGCGCGTCACGCAACAGGACGAAGGAACGCGGCAGGATCATCACCGCGATCAGCAGCGAGGCGATCGGGTCGGCGCGCTGGAACCCCGTGGCGAGGATGACGATCCCGGCCATCACGGCCAGGACCGAGCCGAGCAGGTCGGCAAAGACCTCGTTGATGGCGCCCCGCATGTTCAATGACCCGGTGTCCGAGCGGTTGAGGATCGCCATCGACACCGCGTTGGCACCCAGCCCGACCAGGGCGAAGCCGATCATCGGGCCGGCGGCGACCTCGGTGGGATCCGCCAGCCGGGAAATGCCCGCCCACGCGAGGTAGCCACAGACCCCGAGCAACACCAGTGCATTGAGCAGCGCGGCCAGGATCTCGGCGCGGTGATAGCCGAACGTGGACCGCGGTCCGGGGCGGAGCGTCGCGACGTACGACGCGCCGAGTGCGAGGGTGACGGCCGCGGCGTCGGTGGCCATGTGGCCGGCATCGGCCAGCAGGGCGAGCGAGCCGGTGAGCAGTGCGCCGACGATCTCGACCACCATCACCGAGGCGGTGACGGCCAGGACGATCTTCAGGCGTCGGCGGTCCGCCGCTCGTCCGGCACCGTGACCGGTCCCGTGTGCGTGTCCCATCATCGATCCCGGTGCCTCAGTGCGCCCTCGACGGCGTGCTCTGCCTGGTTGAAGGCGACCTCGACCAACTCGAGCGCGTGCTGGTTGGCCAAGCGGTAGAAGACCCGGTTGCCCTCCTGCCGGGTTGCCACCACCCGGCTCATCCGGAGCTTGGCCAGGTGCTGGGAGACCGTGGCCTGAGACTTGCCGACCTCATCGGCCAGGACGCCGACCGACTGCTCCCCCTCGCGCAGCGCGAGCACGATCCGCACCCGGGTGGCGTCGGCGAGCAGGGAGAAGACCTCGACCGCCACCGGGAGGTGAGCATCCAACTCTTCATCGGTATATGCGTGCATGCGCATATAGTGGCACGCGCGCGACACCGCAGCAACCCGCGGACTCAGGGTGCCAGCGTCATCCCACTGCGGTCATCGCGCCGACTCGGTCGGCCTCCTCGATGAGGACAGTGATGACGTCCTGCTCCCCGATCGTGGTCACCTCCAGGCTCAGGTTCGGCGCGCGGAGCGCATTCCTCTTCGCGGCCTCGCGCACCTGCGACGGTCCGACGACCATCAACTGCAGCCCGCCGGAGGTGCGGAAAAGGGACACAGTCACGGGACTGCCGGCCGGCATCGCCTCGACCACCCCCAGCACGAGCCTCCCCAAGCTGGCGGCCGTCTCCCGATCCGGGACGTCAACGCCGCCACTACGCAGCACCACCTGGACATCTCGGTCGTAACCGACCTTAAGGGCTTGCGCGAACCACTCGCCCATCAAGACGAGCTCAGGCTCCAGCATCACCAGTTGGCGCAGATAGGCCTCCTCGCTCGCGCAACGGTTCTGCACCTGCACCGAGCGGGGGTCGCTGGTCCCGGCGGCGATCTGGCGCAAGAGCACTTCCGAGGTGTGCAGACCTGCCTCACGCCATCGGCGTTTCGCGTGCTCGGCGAAGAGACGCGCGGCCGAGTCGAGCCGCGAGGCGAAGATCTTGCGCTGCTCCTGCGCGGTACGCCTACCGATCTTGGTGATGCTGCGTTGGAACCCGGCCCAACCGAGTGCGATCCAAGGCGCCACTACACCACTGACCTGGACCGTGGCCGCCGCATTCGGATCCGAGCGCCAGACCAGGACGGTGACGACAGCGACGACGGCGAGATAAAGGATCACCGCGAAAGCCCAGTCGTGGCGCCTCCGCCGCGCCGCGACCAGGACGATCAAGGCCACCGAGGGGCCCAGCGCCTGGCCGTAGACCACCTCGGACCGCCCGAAATCGATCGCCATCATGGAGAAGAGGAACGCTGCACAGGCGCCGGCGACCAGTATGACCAGGGCATCGACTGGCAGGACCCGGCCGTCCCGGGTGCGCCACCATGCGTACGCCGCCGCGACCGCGGCGACCCCGGTCATCAGATAGTGCTCGGTCCACATGCCGAAGCGGTTGAGGATCGACAGAACCAGACCCACGAGCGTCAGGCCCACGGCCCACAACCACCCCGCACGAGCCCGGAGGCGAGGAAGGGTCTTCTCGACGTCCAAGGTCGGATCCACCGTTTCGCCCAGGTCTTCGGTCATCACCAGTGGCACCCGCAGCGTGACGGCGGTCCCGTCGCCGGGCGCCGTTTCGAGTTCGACCTGACCACCAACACCTCGGGCACGGGCCAGCACCGACCGTTCCAGCCCACGCCCGGCAGGGATGACTCCGTCGAAGCCGATGCCATCGTCACGCACGCTGATCAGGACGTCATTGCCGATGCGAGCGACATCGACTCCGATCGACGTCGCGCGCGCATGCTTGACCGCGTTCTGCACCAACTCCTGCACGATCCCGGCGATCATGCTCCAGGGCATCTCCGGGTGCGCAGCCGCCATCTGCTCCACTGCAAGGTGATCCATGCCGGTGCAGATGATCGGGTGGCCCGTCCGATCGGCAATGGCCGCGATGCTGTCGGCCAGGCTGACCTCGCCGCGTTCGCCCGTGCCGATCTCTGCGATGACGTCGGCATCGTGGTCACATCGGCTCCGCACCGCGGCCGAATCAGCGGTCGCTGCGCCACCACGGGCGATTGCTCCCAAGGTGTTGATCACGGTGTCGTGCAGCCTGCGCGCATCTTCAGCCGCCTCGGCACTCGCAACGCGCACTGCCACCGCACGCTCCGCCTCATACGCCGCCTTCACGGCAGTTTCGTCGGCCCGCCCCGCAAAGTCGATGAGCACCTGCAGGCCGAACCGGGTCGCCACGATGATCGAGAACGTCGCCACGCCCAGCGCAAGCGGCATCTGCACTCCCCATTCGGGATGCAACACCACGATGCTGAGCGGACCCACGAGAGCCATCGCCAACGACTCGTAGAACGCTCCACGGCTCCGCATGAAGAAGGACGCGGTGAGCGCAGCGACATGGGAGTTCCAGCACGCCGAGAAGGCCAGGACGCTCTCGATCGAGTCAGCCACGGCAACTTGGACCACCGTCATGCCCCAGACGAAGACGTGCAGGATCCCCGGTGCCAAGCGGCCCGCGTTGGCGACGAGGAGCAGTGCGGCCAGCGAGAGGTGCGCCGCAACCAGCAGAAGGCGTGAGCCAGGTGCCGCAGCGCTGTTCACCGCCGCCCAGGCCATGATCAACTGCCAGACGGCGAGCGCGTTGAAGACCACGCTCCGCATCGAACGCTGCAGGCTGTGAGTGGCCCAGCCGTGGGGGAGCCCGTTGTCATAGAGGTCGGTGGCCGCGCGGCGGAGAGAAGCCCGGAAGTCCACGGTGCCCACCTTTCGAAACAGCGACCGCAGCCACCCAGCAGTCACCATGCGCCCCTCATCCTAGGAGTCACGGCTGAAGCTGGACTTCCCGGATCATCACGTGCGTCCACGGGCCGTCGACGAGGGCCGCCCTCAGCGCCAGCGCTCGAGGGTGAGTACCCACTCATCGACGCTGAGTTCCAAGGTGTCCTCGTCGACCATCTCGAGGTCGACCGGCCCACCGGCGAGCAGTTCGGTGGTGACCTCTGCGGCCAGGGCGGCGGCCTCCGGTTCACTCGCGTCGAGTGGCACCGTCGCGCGGTTGGTCACCTCGAAGGTGATCGACTCCTCGTCGCTCTGGTAGGTGGCCTGCCATGGCCGTCCGTCCTGGCCCTGAGCGTTGCCACCGGCATTCAGCACGAGCCAAGCGTTGGTGGGAGCCAGATCCACCTCGTCGCCGTCGGGGGTGAGCACCGCGGCATAACGCCACTGGTCCATCAACTCCGTGCGCGGCTCGGCTCCGACGCTAGGCGGTCCCGGCTCCGGTGCCGGGTCGTCGCCACCACAGGCCGTCAGCGTCAGGCCGAGCACGAGAGCCGCGGCCAGGCCGAGCAGGCGCCGCAGGGGAAGGGAGACGTGGGACATGGGACCTCCGGTCATGAGTCGTGGCTGGTCGGTTCGATTGCCGGGACCGCCTCCACCACGACGTTCTCCGCGTAGTGGCGGGCCGAGCCGACCCGCCTCACCTCGCCGCCGCAGGTGATCAGCACCAGGCGCCGCGGGCCGTCGACGGCGAAGAGTTCGTCGGGCAGCACGGTGCGCGGGTAGGTCACCACGCGCTGCACCACCCATTCCTGCGGCGCTCCGGCGCCGTCCCGGGTCCATATCCTCATGCCCGACTCGGCACCGGCCAACGGATAGAACGCGCCGAGCTCGGCTCCGTTGGTGACGTGGCCGACGAGTGTCGTCGTGCCCTGCGCTGCGGTGAGCGGCGCCGCGCCCTTGTAGACCCCCACCTTCTGGGCGTCGAAGGGGACCACCACATCGGACTGGCGGACCCCGACCTGCATCAGCGGCGCCTGGACCCGCAACTGAGGCACCAGGACCGTGTCCGGCCCCATCTCCTCGGGCAGCGGGCCGCCTGGGCTGGCAGCCACATGGCGTTGTACGTCGGAGAGGTCACCTCCGGGCAGCGGTGCGGCAGGAGGTGGCAGGTCGGGTGCCGTGGCGCTCCGGAAGGCCACGAATCCGGCGAACACGGCGCCGCCCAGGAGCAATGCCGCGAGCATCGCCCACATCCAGTGACCGCGCCTTGGGACTGGTGCGTCCTCAACGGGCACGGGCACCCACGCAGAAATCAATCTCTGCCGTGTCCAGCATGCGCAGCACCGCCGCGACGATCGCTGCGCTCGCCGTGCCGTCGCCGTACGGCGAGGACACCGTCGCCAGACCGTCACCCCAATCCTGGTCAGCCACGGCAGCGGCGAGCAGCTCGGGCAGGTCCGGTCCTGGGATCCAGCGGCGGGCGAAGCCGGCGTCGATCGCCTCGGGGCGCTCGGTGCTGTTGCGCAACACCACCAGCGGCCGCTTGAGGACGGTGCACTCCTCCTGCACGCCCCCGGAATCGGAGACCAGCAGACGCGCCCGGCTGGCCAAGGCCAGGAAGGTCGGGTGGTCCAGTGGCGCGACCACCCGCATGCCGGTGAGCAGGGACTCCAGCCCAGCACGCTCGATGGCAGCGCGGGTCCGCGGGTGCAGCGGGAGCAGCACCGGGCACGGCAGGTTCGCCAGGGCAGTCATGATCACGGAAAGTCGGTCGGCGTCGTCGGTGTTCTCCGGACGGTGGATGGTGGCCAGCACGTAGTCACCCGCGGTGACCTGGTGCGCGGCAAGGGCGGCGTCGCGCGCCGCATCGTCCGGGAGCATCATTCGGGTCGCCTCGACCACCGTGTTGCCAGTCAGCAGGATCCGCTCCGACGGGACACCCTCGGCCACCAGTTGGGCCCCGCTGAGCGGGGTCGGGGCGCAGTGCAACTCGGCCACCACGCCGATCAACTGCCGATTGATCTCCTCGGGCATGGCGCGATCATAGGAACGCAACCCCGCCTCGACATGGACGGTCGGGATGTCCAGGAAGGAGGCAGCCATCGCCCCGGCGGCGGCGGTGTTGGTGTCACCCTGCACGATCACCGCTCCCGGTCGGTCCGCGGTGAAGGCGGCGGTCAACTGGCGCAGGATCTCGGCGAACTGCCCGGCGCGGTCGACCCCGCCGACCCCAGCCAGCCGCACCTCGGGCGGCGGCAGGTCATAATCGGCGAAGAACTGTGCGGAGAGTTCGTCGTCGAAGTGCTGTCCGCTGTGTACGACGTACCCTCGCTCACCCAGTCCGTCGATGACACCGGCCAGCTTGATGATCTCGGGCCGGGTGCCGAGCACGATCGCTGCCCGGGCCGGGTTGATCCGTGCGTTCACAGGTCTGCCCTCACGCCCGATGGGCCTTGCGGCGGGCCGGGGCACCGGAAGGCTCCCGCATCAGCAGGAAGAGGTAGGCCCCGGCGGCCACGAAGAGGCCGACCACGGTGACGATGGTGCCGAGGTACATGTGGGTCCAGTCGAAGCCGGCCCGGCCCCAGACCCGGGTCGCGCCGATCACGACGCTCAACCGGACGAGATTGGTCAGCAGGATCAGCGTCAGGGCGATCGCCGCCCCGAACAGGATCGCCTTGGTCCGGCTGCGCCAGGCCACCAGCAGGATGGCGGTGACGACGCAGAAGCCACCCATCAGCGCGGCCGAACTGCAAGCAGAGGTGATGTTGAAGCCCATGATGTCCGAGGTGCCCATGCCCGTCCACACCACGGCCGTGCCGTCCTGGGCGACGGCCTTCACCGGCGAGAGCAGGTTGACCACGCCCGCCTCGAGCCGGGCCTCGTGCATCCGGTAGGTCTCCCCGAAGCTCCACGCGGCGATGCCGGCGATGAACAGGACGATCCCGGTGGTCCACCTGGACACGAACAGGGGGATGTCAGACACGGTGCTTTCCTCCGTTGACGATTCAGCTGGCGGTGGCCGGAGCGGCGGGGACTTCGGTGACCCGGCTGGTCTTCACCCAGCCGTTGCGCCGCAGGATGATGCGGAACAGCGCCCGCCAGGCGCAGATGTAGGAGATGTAGTTGGTGATCAGGAACGAGTGGCCGATGGCCAGCGTCCGCAAGCGGCCCATCTCCGGGTCACGGCGATAGGCGAGGACTGCGGTGATCAAGGCCGGCCAGAAGCCGAGCACATAGATCACCACCGCCATCGACCCCCAGGCGATGACGGGATCCGCAGTCGCGGTGACACCGGCGAAGGTGATCGCGATCTGGATCAGGATCAGGTGGTAGAGGATCGACCAGGGCAGGTCGAAGAGCCACGGGACGGCGAGATAGAGCAGCATCTCGATGGAGGCCCCGTGGCTCACGTTGGGCGAGCCGAGCACCTCGGGTGCCCGCTTCATCGCCATCATGTGGCCCTGGTACCACCGCGTCCGTTGCCGGATCAGTGGCCGCAGGCTCTCGATGCCCTGCTGGTCGACCGAGGCGAGTGGCGTGGTGGTCAGGTTCCAGCCACGCACGGCCAGGCTGATCGCGAGGTCCAGATCCTCGGTGAGGGCCTCGGTCCACGGCGCATCCCCCAACTCCATCAGGGCGCTGAGCCGGGCGAACTGGCCGTTGCCGCCGAGGCTGACCGAACTGGTCTTCATCCGGCCCAACTGGGTCAGGGAGGACTGGGTCCAGAACTGGTAGTCCTGGAAACGGAGCAGGAAATTGGTGGAGCGGTTCCGGATCCGGACCGAGAGCTGGGCGCCACCGACGGTGTCGTCCTCGAAGAGCGCCGTGACCGCACCGACCGCACCGTCGGAGAGCCGGCCGTCCGCGTCCATCACGCAGACCAGCACCTTGCTGGGGTCCAACCCGCGGGCCGCGACGTCCGCGCGGACGTGCGCATAGCCCTCGTTGAGTGCCGCGCCCTTGCCGAGGCGCGCCATCGGCAGTTCCCGGCGTACGACGGTGACCTGGGCGCCACCGGCAGCCGAGGCGATCGCGCCGGTGTCGTCGTCAGACGCGTCGTCGATGACGAAGATCCGGAAGTCGAGTTCGGCGCTGGCCAGGCTGGAGACCGTCGCGCCGATCACGGCTTCCTCGTTCAGACACGGGATCAGGTAGTAGATCTCGAACCCGCTGCCACGGGGGTCGCCGTGCTTGGGGTCATAGGGTCGGCCATAGCTGACCTTGCTCTGGGCGCCCAACCGGACCCCGGCCCGGCGCAGTTGCACCAGGCCGGAGCCGACACAGATGAAGAAATAGGCGGCCGCGAAGCCCATCACCAGGGCTGCCGCCGTGTTGACGATCGCCCATCCCGTGTCCACCGCGACCGCTCCCCGTCAGGAGAGGCCGGGGCGCAGCCCCGACTCGTGGCCGGAGCGCTTGAGCAGGAAGATCCGCAGGGCGACCAGGCCGAGGATGAGCAGGACGAGCGCGGCCAGCACCCACCCGAAGGTCTGGGCGCCGTTGGCGACCGCGGCCCCCGAGCTGGCCAGACCGCCACCGACCGTCAAGCCGCCGGCGCCGGGCTGCACTCCTGTTCCGCCATATGCCATGACGAACGAACTCCTTCTGGATCAGAAAACTGTGGGTGTGGCCGTGCGGAGTGGGCCGGGAACCCACCCCGCACGGAACCTGATGCCTGAGGTGATCAGGCGGTCTGCCGGCGACGGCGCATCAGCAGCAGGCCACCGATGGAGCCCAGGCCGAGCACTGCCGAAGCAGCCAGGGCGACCTCGGGCGAGGCGAACAACGGCGTACCGTCCGAGGTGAAGTTCACCTGGTTCGACTCCGGCGAGGTGTTGGTGCCGTCGCTCTGCGTGGCGACCAGGGCGTGGACGCCCTGGGTCAGCAGCGTGTCGGGCGTGCAGCTCCAGGTGCCGTCGGCGGCCACGGTGGTGGTGCAGACCGTGGAACCGTCATTCTTGTCGGTCACCGTGATGGTGTTGCCGGGACCGCCGGTGCCGGCGATCTCGGTGGCACCGTCACCGGACGAACCACCGGTCGGACCGGTGATCACCGGGGCGGCCAGCGTGGTGGTGACCTGGGCCAGGCCCGAGTACTGCGAGGTGGTGCCATCGGCCTGGATGGTCTGGACCCGGATGAAGCCACCGGTCGCGGTGGTCGGGATCGAGACCGAACCGGGGCTGACGTTGTCGATCTGGCCCAGGTAGACCTCGGCGTTGTCGTCAGCGGTCCAGAAGACACCCAGCGAGACCGGGGCGGTCGGCTGGTTGTGGGCGTTGCCACCCACCGCCGGGTCGACCGGGGCCACGTCGAACGTCACGTTGCTGCCGTCGAAGACGGCGTTGGCGGGACGCCAGGTCTGGATGTTGTTGTTGGTGCCGCTGTCCTCGTTGGAGACGAACCAGAACGAACCACCCTCCGACTGGACGGGGTCGATGGTGCCACGGGTGTTCGGCCCGAAGGTGTTGCCGACGACCGTGGTGATGCCGCGGTTGCGGATCCAGATCGGGGCGTAGGCGTTCGCAGCGTGGCCGTAGTCCTCGATGTGGTTGTACTGGATCGTCCAGCCGGTGCTGTCGGTGGCCGACGGGGCGCTCACCCAGTCACGGATCGCGTTCTGGTAACCGTCATCGCCAGCCTGGGTGCGGGACCAGGTGTTGTTCGCGATGACGTTGTTGGCGCCCACCTGCTGGTAGTAGATGTCGCCCGAACCGCGCCAGTTGTTGTCCTTGAACGTGTTGTTCGAGATGACCGTGTTGGTGTAGGTCGCCTGGTCCATGTTCAGCGCGCCCCGCAGGTAGGGACCGTTCTCGGTGCCGTTCGTCACGAGGTTGTTCGTGAACGTGAGGTTGTTCACCGGCCCGGGCCCGTCATCCCAGATCTGACCCACCTTGTTGAAGGTCGAGTTGGTGATCGTGATGTCGTTCCACTCCTGAGCGCCGGGTTCTGGGATGAACGCGCCGCGCATGCCGGTGAATGTCGAGTCGGTCACCGTGAACGAGTTCATGTTTGCCCGAGCACGCGGGTAGATCGCGTAGCCGGCCACGGACTTGCCGTCGGGAACCGTGACGGAGATCCCCGACAGGACGGCGTTCTCGGTCAGCGAGTCCCGGCCCAGCTGCAGGAAGTTGGGGGCGTTGCGGTCATTGACCATCGAGGAGTTGGTGACGGTCAGGCCATCCACCAGCCCGTCGAAGTCGACACCGATCGCGGTGGTCCACGGATCCTCGAACGCCATGTTGGTGATCGTGGTGTTGGTGGTGACCCCGCCGGACGTGCCCGGGTCGATCACGATGCAGGCCTCGAGCCAGATCGTGTTGTTGCCTCCGCTGTCCTTGATCTGGTTGCAGGCACCGTTGCTGATGGTCGTGCCGTCGACATCGCGGATCACGATCGCCGTCTCCGGCGAGGCGATGTTGGTGAAGTTCGTCAGCGTCACGTTGTCGGACTGGATGTCGAAACCGTTGGAACCCCAGTCGGTCAGCTCGCTGGCGAACCCGATGTCGCCACCGAAGTCGATCGTCACCGGGTTCGAGGCATTGATGACGTACGACGTGGCCGAATAGCCACCGGTGAGGTTGTTGCTGCCGTTGGCAGTCGACATCTTGCCCGCGCTGCCGCCCGGGTCGACGATCGTGCCGGACAGGCTGTCGTCGAAGACGATCGCGATCTCACCGGAGCCCGCCGGGATGGCGTTGGCGTACGCGATGGCTGCCGACAGGGAACACGTGGCAGGCGACTGCTTGTCGCGACACTCCGACGGGTTCGCGCTGTAGGACAACGCATTGGCGCCGTAGGCCAGCGAGTCGACAGTGATGGTGACGGACGGGGCCGCAGCGGCCGAGCCCGCGGCAACGATGCCCAGGCCGGCAGCGGTCAGGCCCACCGATGCGGTGATTGCGAGTGGTTTGCGCCACGCTCGTGGGCGCCGGATGGACTTTTTAGACATGAAGCATTCCTCTGCACTTCCTCATTGTCGAATACGTCCCCAAGCCATTCGGGCGGGCCTGAGCACGGCGAAGTTAGCACCGGTCAAACGACCTCAGGAATGAAATGAAACGGCAGATCGAGAAATGCCCCCCGCATGGGGGTCAAGACCGGACCCCCATGCCCTCGGGTGCCCTCTTGGCGAGGCGTCACGTGCTCAGGGTCCAGCAAAAGTGCGGGTGCTGAGGTGTCAGGGGTTGCGCCGCCTGATGCCGGACATCCCCGTGTCGGAAACCAATCCATGCAGGAGGAAATGGGAAATACAAGCACCCACAGGGGTGCGCGCGTCGTTTATCGATCTGTCTTGTCCCCTGAATAGGGGTCAGATTCCCGCTGTGCACCCAAGAAGATCCGAAAGCCATTAAAGTCCGGGCCTCGTGGGCCCCCGGCGGGTCCCCGAGCGGAAGGAACAGGGGTTGACGACCAGCGGAGAGAGACCGCTCCCTGTGCTCTCGGAACGGGAGGCCAAGCACTTCACGCGCAGGGTCGCCGTGGTCACGGACCATCTCCTGCACCGCGAGCGCACCCAGGAGTTGCTGGCCGCCCAGCCCGGGCTCAAGGTGATCTGGAGTGGTGCCTCCCTCCACGAGTTCGTGCTCTGGGCCCGGACCGGACGACGTGCCCCCGACCTGCTCCTGGCCGATGTGCCCGTCGACCAGGGACCGGCCGGGGCGGCCGAACGCGTGGGCGCCCTGATCCGCTCCGGCATACCGGTGCTCGTCCGGATCGCCCGGGCTTCTCCCTCCATGGCCCAGCCCTTCCTCCGCGCCGGCGCCTCCGGGGTCGTCGACAAGCACGAGTCCGAGGAGGGTGTCGTGGCCGCGGTGTGGACGGCGCTGGCTCGGCATCACCGGCGGTTGCACGCCTTGGCCGAGGACGACGAGCCGGTCATCCCGCGCCCGCGACTCAGCGACCAAGAGGGGCGGGCGCTGGTGCTCTACGCCTCGGGGATGACCCTCGCTGCCGTGGCCGACGCGCTCGGCGTACAACGCGACACCGCCAAGAAGTACCTCGGCCGAGTGAAGTCGAAGTACGGCGCGGTCGGTCGCCCGGTGCACAGCAAGCTCGACCTGCACCGGGTCGCCCGGGCCGACGGCTATCTCGACCAAGACCTCCCACCCTCCTGACCCCCATTCAGGGGTCAAGGTTCGCCTGTGGTCCACGCGCCGGTCCATGCTGTGTCCCGAGCGCCCATGGCGCGTTCGACCTGGAGAATGCATGGAGTCCGAACCCACCCCTACGCCGCGGCAACCCACATCTGGTCCGTGCGCCACCGTGGCGCACGATGTCGACGCGCAGGCGTGCATCGACACCACCGTGGTCAGGACTCTCCTCTGCTGCGTCTTCGGGTGGCAAGCGGTGATGGTCATCGCGATCCTCGACGCCACAACCCGCATCCCGGCTCCGCTGCTCCTCACCGCCCATGCCCTGCTCGCCCTGGTCACCCTGGCCACGGCGCAGCGCCGAGCGCCGGTCCTGGCGGTGGCGCTGGCAGCGCCCGCCGTGGTCCTGCTCGACGTCGGCGCCCTGACCGAAGTCGAGGGACCACTGGCGCTGGCCACAGCTTGGTGGTGGCTCCTGTGCTGCGCGGTCCCGCTCGTCCTCGCCCGGGCCACCACGGCTTTGGTGGCGGGCGCCTGCGGCCTCATTGCCGTTCCGGTCGGCACCGCACTGCTCCACCCGGCGTGGGAGACGTGGATCCCGATCGCCATGGTCGTGGTCGGCCTGATCACTGCCACAGTGGCCCGGGTGGGCGTGAGGATCGTCCGTCACGCTGTTGAACACCGTCAGTTGCCGGCCGCGCTGGGCCTGGCTTGGGGCGGGGCCGTGATCCTGCTCGGTCTCGTCGTGGAGTCCGTGCACCGACCGGGCGCGCTCACCGCTGTGCACGCGGCCTTGGCGACCCTTGCGGGACTCTGCCTGCTCGCCTGGGCAGGGAATAGGCGCGGGGCACCACTCCATCCGGTGATCCCGCTGGTGACGATGGCCTGCACCCCGGTCGTCTTCGTGCTCGGATTCATCGCCGTGGAACTCGGCAGGGGTGACCTCTTGGCCTGGCAGGTCTTGCTGGCGACGGTCCCCCCGGCACTCCTCCTGCCCAATGCAACCAGTCCGGCGCCCTTCCGGGTCGCGCTGGTGGCGCTGGGATGCATCGCCGTGCTGATGGCCGGGGCCATGGCGGTCGACGACACCGGTCCCTCGGCTATCCTGCCTTTCATCGGCGTAGCCTCGCCCCTCGCGCTCTTGGCCAGTTGGGCCCATGTCGACCGAGCACTGGGAACGCTGGCCACCGTGCGGCCCGCGGGGACGTGGAGCGGCGCCGCGCCCCGACCCCGCGCACCGGCTCCCGTGCGGCCGCGCTGCACCACCTCCCCGACCGAGTCAACCTCCGGAAGAGCAGGCTGAACCCGATGAACCACCCGCGACCGCCCGCCCCCCGCGCCCGTGGCGGCGCACACCGGCGACGCGTGGCCATCGTGGAGGATCACGTGCTCCAGCGCTCGCGGACCGAACAGTTGGTGCGCCAACAGCCGGATCTGGCGATCACCTGGTCCGGGGAGGACCTGCCCTCGCTGATCCGGTGGCTCGGCAGCGCACCCCAGCCAGCCTGGCCGCACTTGGTGGTCCTCGACCTGATGGTCGAGCGCGGACCACAAGTGGCCCCCGAACAGGTGCGCACCCTGATCCGCAACGACATCAGGGTGTTGGTCCTCTCCGCCATGGCCTCGCCTGAGCAGGTCCGCAAGGTGATCCAGGCGGGCATCGGGGGCATCGTCGGCAAGCGCGACTCCGAACAGGATTTCCTCCGGGCGCTGCGTACGGTGCTCGACGGCGGCCACTGGATGACACCGGAGTTGGCCAGCGTGATCGCCACCGACGCCGACCGGCCGGCGCTGAGCGACCAGGAGGAGCGGGCCCTGATCCTCTATGCCTCTGGGCTCACCCTCAACTCCGTGGCCCAAGCGCTCGGCGTACAACCGGCGACCGCGAAGAAATACCTGGACCGGGTCAAGGTCAAGTACGCCGCGGTGGGCCGCCCGGTCCACTCCAAGGTCGACCTGAACCGCGCCGCACGCCTGGATGGGCTGCTCGGCGCCGATGAGCAGCCCGGCTGACCGATCCCGCAGTGTCCACGGCGCGACCCGTCTCCGCGCGTCGCGGCGCCGGCACCGTCACCTCGGTCGCGGTGTCCCCCGCGCCGACCGTCACCAGTTCCTGGCCTCCGAGCCGCAGCCGTTCGACCCTCCACTCCAGCCCGTCGCGGCAGGGCTGGTCGAGCTTGTCGCTCACGTGGTCTCCAGCGCTGCCGAGCAGCGACATCCGCACTCCGCCGCCCGCGTCGAAAAGACCGACCCGCAGCTCACTGCCCGCCGGGGCCGACTCGACCACGTCGACGAGCAGACTGCCCAGTTGCTCGGCAGCGGCGGGGTCGCGCACGATCGCCGCCCCGGGGGCAAACGTCAGTCGGACACCTGCACCACGGGCCGTGGCCAGGGCCTGGGCCAACCACCCTCCCAAGTGCACCTGGGAGGCGCTGATCATGACGAGTTGGCGCAGGTGGCGCTCCTCCTCGTCGCAGCGGCGGCGTACCTGGGCGTCGGCCGGGTCGAGCTCACCTGCGGCCACCCCGTCCAGGACCTCGATCACCGAGGAGATGCCGGCGTCCAACCAGCGGCCCCGGGCGGCAGCGATCGCCTCGCTCGCGGCGGCTTCGCGGCGATGCGCCTCGATTCGCTGCTGCTGGCTCCCCAAGCGCTTCCCGATCTCGCCGATCAGGTCGTGGATGACGGACCAGGTGATCATCAGGGCAAGGTGGGTCAACAGGAACGTGGCACAGAGGAATCCCACCGACCAGCCGCTCTGTCGCACCGCGATCACCCCGGCCGCGGCGAGGAACATGCCGACCATGCCGAGGACCATCGGCAATCGGGTCCGGCCCAGGACCAACAACGCCAGCAGCAAGGGGGTCAAGCCCAGCGGGTGCCACACATGGGGCTGGTCGTGGCCGTATCCCACCCCGGCGAAGCCGAGCAGGAATCCCACCGGCACCGCCGTCACGAGCAAGACCAGGACCCACATCGGGGCTGTGGCACGGTTCCGAGTTGCTGCCCAGGCGACCACGCAGGTCCCGGCGACGAAACCCAGCGCCGCCCACGAGGCGGTGAAGTTGGTGGGTCGGCTCCCCGCCTCCAGGACCGCACCGGCCAGGCAGATCGCCACTGCCCAGGACCAGCAGGCGAAGTCCCGCAACTTGTGCACCATCGCCGCGGGGTCGCGGGGGGTTCGGCGCACGACGGGTTCCCGGGTCAACGGCATCTCCACGTGCACCGTGGTGCCACGGCCCGGCGCCGTATCGATCTCGACCCAGCCGTCCACCGCTTCCACCCGGGAGATGACGGACTCGGCCAGTCCCCGGCCGGGCACCGGCGCCGGGACGAACCCGACGCCGTCGTCGCGGACGGTCAGGCGCACCTGATTGCCGTGGCGGCGTACGTCGACCGTGACGGCCGTGGCACGCGCGTGTTTGACCACGTTGCGCGTGAGTTCGTCCAACGCGCCCAGAAATGCGCGGAGCCGCTTGGGGGCGAGTTGGTCGGCGAGGCGCCGGAACTCCTCGTCGTCGAGTCCCGTGCGGGCCACGGCCAGCCCCGAGCCGGCCACCGTGTCGAGGGGCCGGTATTCCACACTGCGGCCGGCCATCAGTGCCCTGGCCGTGCGCGCATCCCGAGCACACCGGGCCCTGACCTCTGCCCCGGCCTGCACCACCGATCCACCGGCGGCCAGGGCAGCAAGCGTGTTGACCACCGAGTCGTGCAAGACACGCGAGTCCTCGGCGAGCTCCGCCGCGGTGACCCGCCACACCGCGGCCCGTTCGCGCTCGCGGGCCGCAACCTCCTCTCGATGATCCACGCGGGAAGCCATCGCATCCCAAGAGAGCCGCATGGTGAGGGCCGCGACCAAGGTGCCAGCCGTGCCGAGCAGCAAGGCCACCGGCACGTCGTTGCCCCAGTCCGGGCGCAACCACCACACGCCGAGCACCATCGTGGACACCGAGCCGAGGAACAAGAGGAAGGCGCGCCCCAGATCCATCACGAGGATCGGCGTCGGAATGGTGATGAAACCGAACCACACCGCTCCCACGGCCAAGGGACCGATAGGGCCGTCGGCGGCGAGCAGGTCGAAAAGGAGCAGCGCGTAGAAGGCCACGAAGGTGGCCGTCACGTCCCCGTCACGGATCTCGGCGAGCAACGCGATGCCCGCGACCAGGCAATGTGCCGCCACGATCAGCACGAGGGAAGCCTTCGGGTCGGCGAAGAGCGCGATGCAGCACAGGATGAGCGGCGAGACGACCATGCCCTGGCGGCAGCCCCGGAGCTGAGCGGATCGAAGACTGCGCGATGGCCAACTTGAGTCGGAGGAATCCACGGTCACGCTGACCGCCAACCGCCACGCGCGAGCAAGACCAGTCATGGCGCCTTCGAGACTGCTCCTGACCCTGGCAACCACTCCCGAAGAATATCGCAATGCCGCCGCATCGTGTCCGAGCTGTGCGCGCTCGTCCAGGTTTGCCTGATGCGCTTCTTGACTCACGGCTCGGGGAGCGTCACCTCGCTCCGGTAGGCACCGGGCCGCAGGCCGAGCACGGTGCGGAAGTCGCGGGCCAGGTGCGCCTGGTCGGCATAGCCCAACTCGGCAGCCACCCTGGCCAAGCCGAGGCCGGGCTCCTCCCGGAGCCGGTGCGCGGCCTCCTGCAGGCGATGGCGCCGGATCATCGCCAGCGGCGGCAGGCCGACGTGGCGTCGGGCGAGGCGCTGCAGCGTCCTGGTCGAGACACCCAGCGCTGCGGCCACCTGCTCGACCCGGACCACGGCGCGGTCTCCGGCGACCACGTCCTCCATCGCGTTCGCGAGCTCGCCATCATCGTCCACCGGGGGCAGGTGATCGAGCAGCCACGCG
Source organism: Nocardioides sp. AE5 (assembly GCF_031844485.1). Taxonomy (NCBI): domain Bacteria; kingdom Bacillati; phylum Actinomycetota; class Actinomycetes; order Propionibacteriales; family Nocardioidaceae; genus Nocardioides; species Nocardioides sp. AE5. The sequence goes on along the minus strand of NZ_JAUZVI010000012.1, from coordinate 32,714 downwards.
ACGTACGCCGCGACCGCGGTGGCGCGCCGCTCGGCCGGGGTGGCCCCACGGTCTGCCATGGCCCCCACGACCGCTCGGTGCAGGTCGGGAGCCGGCCAGGCGATCTCCTGATCCCGCACCAAGCCCGGATCGGGGAGCACCGTCGGCACCGCCGCAGGCCGGAGGAGGGCACCGACGGCCCAGCCCGAGCCGATCAGGTCCCGGTGTGAGCGGCGGGTGCAGGGGCCGGCGACGGTGACCCCGTCCGATTGCACCACCAGGTTGCTGGCGGGGAACGGCAGGATCTCCTGGCGCGAGGTGCGCCCCGGGGCCAGGTCCCACTCCGGGATCCAGAACCACCGGACCCGGTCGGACAGCACAGGTGGCGCAGGCACCCGGTGGAAGGTCGGCAACCGCGCCGGATAGAGGATCCCCCGGGAGTCGACGTCCTCAGCGCTCACGCGCCCATTCTGTCGCAAATCTCCAAGCCGGCCCAGCGCCGCCTCTCCTAGCCTCGAACCATGACAACCCAGCAGGGCGTCACCGGCGCCCACACCACCGGCGGCATCCCGCATGGCTCGACCAGCCTGACCCCGTTCCTGGCGGTTCCGAACGCCCGCGCCGCGATCGACTTCTATGCCGCGACCCTCGGGGCGCGCATCGTCGACGTGACGGAGATGGGCGGCGTCGTGGTCCACGCCGACCTCGACTTCGGCAACGGCCATCTCCAGATCGGCGAGCCCCATCCCGACTTCGGTCTGGTCCCGGCCCCCGACGGCGACCAGGACTGCTATTCGATCGGGCTCTACTGTGCCGACGTCGACACCGTGGTGGAACGCGCCGTGGCCGCCGGGGCGGTGGTCCGGGAGCCGGTCAGCACCTTCGTCTCCGGGGACCGATTCGCCTCGATCCGGGATCCGTTCGGGATCCGCTGGTCGATCATGACCCGGGTCGAGGATCTCTCCGAGGAGGAGAGTGCTCGCCGCGTGACCGCGTGGGCCGCAGAGCAACACGCCGGCTAGGGCCTCCGCGCGGCTTCCCCGGGCCCGGTGCTGAACGGTGTCGGTTGCAGTCACCGGATGCCAGCAACCGACACGTCAACTGCCGCGGGCGGGCCTCAGATTCGTCCGCGCAGGATCCGATGCGCCGCGATCGCCACCGCGAAGGAGAGCGCCCCGGCGATCGCCGCGGTCACGGTCACCCCGGAGTCGAAGGCGTGCGCAGCCGAGGCCAAGAGCGCGTCGGCGGCGGCGCTCGGCAACGACTCCGCGACCTCGTGGGCAGCCCCCAGGGTGGCCCGCGCCTGCTCGGCCAACTCCGGATCCACGGTCACCGGCACCTGCACGCCCTGACGATAGGCCAGGTTGAGCAAGCTGCCCAGGACGGCGGTGCCGAGCACGGCGCCCACCTCGTACGCCGTCTCCGACACCGCCGAGGCCGCCCCGGCCTTGGCCGGTGGGACCGCGCCGAGTGCGAGGTCGTTGGAGACGGTCTCCGACATCCCGACCCCGGCACAGACCAGGACGAAGCCGACCAGCAGGGCGATGCCCGAGCCGGTGTGTCCCAGCGCGGAGACGACGACGTACCCGAACGCGTTCAGCAGCACACCGCCCACCATCACCGGCACGGCTCCGAAGCGGTGCACCATCGGCACCGCACCGAGGCCGAGCGCGACGGTGACCACCAGGCCGGGGATCATCATCACGGCAGCATCGAGCGGGGAGTGACCGGCAATCAGTTGCAGGTGCTGGGTGAGGAAGTAGATGAAGCCCACCAGCGCGAAGACGCTGACCAGGTTGACCACGAGCGAGACGGAGAAGACCGGGTTGGCGAAGAGGCGCACGTCGAGCATCGGGTTGCGGCGCGTCAGCATCCGGCGTACGAACAGCACTCCGGCACCGACCCCGGCGATCGCGGCCGCGACGGTCACCTGGTCGAGGCCGTGGGTGGCGAATGCCTTGATCCCGTAGACCACGGCAGCCAGGGCGAGCGAGACCAGGGCGATGCCGAGGATGTCGACCGGACCGGGATCGGGATCGCGCGACTCGGGCAGCAGCCGTGGGGCCAGGACCAGCAGCGGCACCAGGACCGGGACCGCGATCAGGAAGATGGAACCCCACCAGAAGTGCTGCAACAGCCAACCGCCGACCATCGGGCCGAGTGCGGCGCCACCGGAGAAGCCGGCCATCCAGATGGCGATCGCAGTACGCCGTTCGGCGGCGTCGGTGAAGATGTTGCGGATCAACGAGATCGTGGCCGGCATCAGCATCGCCCCGAAGACCCCGAGCAGGGCCCGGGCGGCAACCAGCCACCCGGCGCTGGGCGCAAAGGCGGCGAGCACCGAGACCGCCGCGAAGCCGACCCCGCCGAGCAGCAGGATCCGGCGCCGCCCGATCCGGTCCCCGAGGCTGCCCATGGTGACCAGCAGGGCGGCGAGCACCAGCGGATAGACATCGATGATCCACAGCAGTTGGTTGCCACTCGGGGCCAGCGACCGGGACAGCGCCGGAACGGCGAAGCTGAGCGCGGTGTTGTCGATCGAGACCAGCAACACCGGCAGCATCAGCACGGCCAGCGCCGCCCAGCGACCGCGCGAGGTCAACTGGTCGGGGGTGCGGCTGGAGACAGGGAGGTGGTAAGTGGTCACCGAGTAACTGTACCGGCCAGACGGTGCAGTAATCAATCCGGCTCCGGGGTGATCTGCGCCTCCACGGGCACGCCGCGCCCGATTGCGTAGGGTTCATCCATGGCCCGCCCACCGAAGGCACGCGAGAAGGCGCTCACGGCGTACTGCGAACTGCTCCGCAGCGAGGGCGAGCGCGGCACCACCGTCGACGCCGTCGCTGCCCGCGCCGAGATCAGCAAGGGCGGGGTGCTCTACCACTTCCCCAGCAAGGAGGCCTTGGCCGAGGCCGCGTTGGACGCCTTCCGGGCCGCGTGCGAACGCGACCTGGTGATCATGGCCGAGGCCCCCGAGGGCCCGTCACGTCACTACGTGCGCACGTCGTGGACCAGCGGCTCCGACCTGGACACCTACTACGTGGCGATGCTGCGCCTGGCCCAGTCGTCCTGGCAGCCCGCCATCGACGCCCTCGCCTGGGTGCACCAGGCCTGGCTCGATCTGATCCGCGGCGAGGTCGGCAACCGGCACGCTGCCGAGGCGATCATGCTGATCGGCGAGGGTCTCTACCACCACTCCGCCGTGCCGGGCGAATGGTCCCGCGGCACCTTCGCCCGCTCCCTGCCCAAACTGCTCGACCAGGTCGACCGACTCAAGGCCTGAACCGCCCGAATTCAGTGGTCAACAGCTCCGCGGCGCCCCCTGTTCAGAGGTCATTTCCATCGATCTGACAGTGAAGCCCTGCCGAATTCGGACCGGGTGACCGATCATGGATGCGCGGCCATCGGGGGGTGAGCTCCTGCGCAGATGCAGTGGCGGCGGCCGCGGCATCGCATGGGAGTAGAAGGAGGAGGCCCCACATGTCCCGAGCGTCCGCGTGGAACCGGTTCTCGCCCAGGAAGTTCGCGGTGGTGCTGCTCGGTCTTGCCGTGACCCTCGCCACCGTGCTGTGGTCCGTGCCGCGGGCCGAGGCGGTCGCCACCCCCGAACCCGGTGACACCGTGCACATCGGCGAAGCCCACTACATCAGCGGTTCCGCCTTCCTGCTTCCGATCTATCTCACCGCACCCTCCGATCCGAACGATCCGGGGGAGCCCGACTTCTGGGCCTATTGCATCGAGCAGGCGGTCAGCATGAGGGACGACACGACCGCGACCGTTGGTGAATTGGACAGCTTCATCGGCACCAACTACTTCACCGATCCGGCTGTGCAGGCCAAGGTGCTCTGGGTGCTCGCTCACGGCTATCCGGCCCTCGACCTGGCCGAGTTCGCCGCCGAGGTCAACATCCCGGGGCTGACCCGGGACGAGGCGATCAGCGGAATGACAACCGCGATCTGGCGCTACACGGACGTCAACTACGACGCGTCCTATCACTGGATCAGCGACAACGCAGAGGACGTCTACTGGCACCTGGTCAACGGGGCCAACGCAAGCACCGGCCTGAGCGCCGACCACTTCGACACCACGGTGACAATCACCCCACCCGCTGACGCCCCGGTCGCCGGAACGCTTGCCGGCCCGTGGGTGGTGCACACCAACAAGTCCTCCGCCCAGGTTTCGGTGGATCCGGCGCTGACCTTGGTCGACGCGACGGGAGCACCCGTGGACGCGAGCGCGGTGGTTGACGGCCAAGAGCTCTACCTCGACCTGAGCGGGACCGCCGACGGCGGATCGGCGACGCTCACCGCCACCGTCCGGGGTTCGGGGGCCACGGGCATGGTGACCGTCGCCCCCAGCAGCACCGGCGGCACGCCGACCTCACAGGACCACGCCCAGTCACTGATCCTGGTGGCGGCGGCCGACGCCACGACGGACGCTCGCGCAGACATCCGATGGGCCGCCGCGCCCCAGCCTCGGATTGGCACCTCGCTGGTCGATGCGTTCGACGGCGACAAGTACGTCGCACAGACCGGTGGCAGGGTCATCGACACCGTCGCCTATACGGACTTGACGCCGAACACCGAGTACACCGTCACTGGTGAGCTGATGGATCGGGCCACCGGTGCCGCAACCGGGCTGGTCGGCACCACGACGTTCACTGCCTCGGCGACCGGCCAGGGCACTGTGGAGGTCGAGTTCACCATCGACGACCAGTGGGCGGGCCACACCCTGACTGCCTTCGAGGTCCTGCGGCACGGCACCGCTGTGGTTGCCACCCACGAGGACATCGACGACGTCGACCAGACCGTTCATCTCGCAGACGTGCGGACCACCTTGGTTGATGAGCAGGACGGTGACAAGGAGATCGCCCCTGGCGGCGGCACCGTGATCGACACCGTGAGCTACACCAACCTCCTCCCGGGTGCCGAGTTCACTGTGAGTGGGGAACTGCACGACGCCAAGACCGGCGAGGCCACCGGCATCACCGGCTCCACGGTGTTCACGGCCTCTGCGTCCGGAACTGGCACGGTGGATGTCGCGATGGAGATCGGCGCCGGCTGGGCTGGACACACCCTGGTCGCCTTCGAGACCGTCACCCGCAACGGTCAGGTGGTTGCCGTCCACCACGACCTGACCGACGGGGCGCAGACGATCGTGGTGGCGGAGCGCTCCGGCCAGATCGTGGACGCCCCTGAAACACCACGACAGAGCGACACCACACTCCCGGCGACGGGCCTGTCCGGATGGACCCTGCCCGCGGCCCTGGGCGGTGTGGTCCTGCTGTTGATCGGCACGGTTCTCCTGGGCCGGCTCAGGTTCACCACCACAGCCAGGGCCTGACCACCGGCTCCACATCCCTGCTACGCCGGACGTGGCCGGCCTGGTCAGACGTCAGCGTTGCCTGTGGATGACGAGCTTCACAGGCGTTCACGCCCGTGCGGGCTGTGCCACCCCTCCAGCGCGGGCCCCTTCGGGACGATCCCGGACGGGTTCACGTCGGTGTGCACCACGTAGTAGTGCGCCTTGATCTGGTCGAAGTCGATCGTCTCCCCGAACCCGGGGGTCTGGAACAGGTCGCGGGCATAGCTCCACAGCGCCGGCATCTCGGTGAGTTTGTTGCGGTTGCACTTGAAGTGGCCGTGATAGACGGGGTCGAAGCGGGCCAGTGTGGTGAAGAGTCGCACGTCGGCCTCGGTGATCCGCTCCCCCATCAGGTAGCGACGGTCGGTGAGCCGTTCCTCGAGCCAGTCCAGCGCGGTCCAGAGTCGGTCGTACGCCGCGTCGTACGCCGCCTGGGAACCGGCGAAGCCGCACCGGTAGACACCGTTGTTGACCTCGGTGAAGACGCGCTTCATCACGGCCTCCATCTCGTCGCGGAGGTCGTCAGGCCACAGGTCCGGGGCGTCCGGACGATGGTGGTCGCGCCACTCGAAGAAGAGGTCGTGGGTGATCTGTGGGAAGTCGTTGGTGACGACGGACTTCGTGGGTACGTCGACCATTGCCGGCACGGTGATCCCGCGCGGATAGTCGGGGTAGCGGGCGAAGTAGGCCTGCTGCAGTCGCTCATGGCCGAGCACCGGATCGACGCCCTCGGGGTCCAGGTCGAAGGTCCAGCTCCGCTTGTCGTGGGTCGGGCCGGGCATGCCGAGCGAGATCACGTCACCGAGGCCGAGCAGGTTGCGCACGATGATGGAGCGGTTGGCCCATGGGCAGGCCTTCGCCGCGATCAGCCGATAGCGGCCCGGTTGGACCGGCCACACCTGCACCTCGCTGCGGCCACCGAACTCGGAGTCGCGTGGGTCCAGCGAGGTGGTGCCGGCCAGGATGCGGTCAGGGATGTAGTTCATGTCCCGGTTGAACTCCTGGCCCTTCTCCACATAGGTGGGGGTCTGGTCGTCGCTCGCGTCCGCCATCACAGGTCCTGACAGGTGACGTTCTCGATCAGCCAGGACCCGTCCTCGTCGACCAGGGAATAGGTGCAGTTGGCCTCTTCCATCTCCTCACCCGCCAAGGCATAGGCCTCCCAGGTGTCCACGGTGGCGCTGCTCCCGTTGACCTCGCTGCCCTCGATCCGATAGTCGGCCTCGAACTCGAAGTCCTCGGGCGCCTGGGCACCGTCGCAGTTGAGTTGGTTCTTCAGCGCACCGGTCAGGTGGGCCTGCATGCCGGGACAGTCGATCGCCATCGCGGCGTCGATGTATCCGCTGACCGTGTCCTCGGGATCGCCTGCCAGGGTGACCGGCTCATCGCTCGGGTCCTCCGACGGATCATCGGACGGCTCGTCCGAGACATCCTCACTGGCTTCGTTGCTCGGATCGTCCTTCACCTGCGACGAGTTCTTGTCATCCTTGTCGTCGTCGCCCGAGACCAGGATCGCGGTGGTGATGCCGCCACCGATCAGGAGCACCGCCGCGACCACGCCCGCGATGATCAGCGGCGTCTTGGACTTCGGCTGCTCGGACGCCTGCCCGTAGGGCCCGGGCTGTCCATACTGCTGCTGCCCATATTGCTGTTGGCCGTATTGCTGTTGGCCGTACGCCGGCCCCGCTGCGGTGTCCCCCCACTGCTGCTGGGCGCCTGACTGGGGCTGCTGCTGGGCGGGCGGCTGCCCCGGCGGCGCAGAACTCGGCTGGACCTGCTCGGTCCACTGGTTCCCGTCCCACCACCGGATCTGGCCGTTGGCATCCGGGTACCACCCGGCAGGCGTGTTGCTCATGTGCCCCATCGTCCCACGCCACCGCCGCGGCGAAACACCGAATCACACAAACGGGTCGAAGCGGTGGGCCAGCGCGATCACCCGGTCGTTCGCCTCGGGCTCGCCGATGCTGACCCGGGCACCCTCGCCGGCGAAGGGCCGGACCACGATCCCGGCCTCGTCCGCGGCCGCCGCGAAGTCAGCGGTCCGCTCGCCCAAGGCGAACCAAACGAAGTTGCCCTGGGCCTCGGGGAGGTCCCAGCCGGCCTCCCGGATCCCCGCGACCACCCGGGCCCGTTCGGCGACCAGGGCCTCCACCCGCTCCAGCAGCGCGTCCTCGGCGGCCAGCGACGCGATCGCGGCCTGGTGCGCCACGTGGGAGATGCCGAACGGCAACGAGACGGCTCGCAGCGCCTCGGCCACCGACGCCTCGGCCACGGCGTACCCGACCCGGAACCCGGCCAGCCCGTAGGCCTTGGAGAAGGTGCGGGTCACCACCACGTTGGCGAAGCGGCGGTGCAGCGCGATCGCGTCGGAGGCATCCTCCATCCGGACGAACTCGACGTACGCCTCGTCCACCACGACCACCACGTGCGGCGGCACCTGGGCGATGAACTCGGCGAGGGCGGACTGGGTGAGCGCCGGCCCGGTCGGGTTGTTCGGCGTGCACAGCATCACCACCTTGGTCCGGTCGGTGATCGCGGCCAACATCGCCGGCAGGTCATGCTCACCGGCCCCTGTGACGGGAACCTGGACGGAGGTGGCTGCCGCGGCCGCCACCGCGATCGGGTAGGCCTCGAAGGAGCGCCACGCATAGACGACCTCGTCGCCCGGGTCACAGAAGGCCTGCAGGAGCTGATAGATCAGCGCCACGGACCCGGTCGCCAGGGACAGGTTCTCCACTCCGACACCGAAGCGACGGGCCAGCGCGTCGTACAACCCCGCATTGCCCATGTCGGGATAGCGGTTCATCTGCTCCGCCGCGGCCTGCGCCACCTCGAGCACGCCGGGCAGCGGCGGGTAGGGGTTCTCGTTGGAGCTGAGCTTGAAGGTGGTGAGTCCGTCGCGGGGCACCGGGGGCTTGCCGGGCACGTACGCCGGGATCGCGGCGACGTTGGCACGGGCGCGGGGAGCAGGGGTCGCGGTCATGGGCTCAGGTTAGTAGGCGCCGCGCTGGGTTCATGCCCGGTTGAGCCAATAGCCGGGGCCTCGCCTTGACCTCCATCCACGGGACGGGCTCGACCTGTCCGGCGTGCAACTCGGCCGAACGGCGCTTCAATTCGGCCAGCCCGTCACCGAGCATCCAGTTTGCGGTGCTTGTGGCGCCAGGGCTGGAAGACGACGATCAGCACCAGCCCTGCACCCGCCCCGAAGACGGCACCGGTCACGTTGTCGATCACGTCGGTGACGTCGCAGGCCCGGTTGATCCTCGCCAGTTCCAGTTGGGTCCGCTCGATCAGCGCCGAGTACGCCGCCAACCCCAGCAGGCCGAGCGGCACGAGCACCCAAGCGGTACGCCACCGGGCGAGGGTGAGCACGAGCAGGACACCGGCCGGCACGAAAAGCACCGTGTTCAGGGTCCGTTGCCCGGACTCGAAGATCCAGAACCCGTCCGGCGCCGGGCCGCCAATGTCCCAGGAGCAGGTGGCTGAGCGGGTCTCGGCCGCGATGTAGCCGGTCTGCGCCGAGGTCGGGACCAGGGTGACCAGCGCGATCACGGCCAGGGCGCCGCACAGGCCGGCAATGGAGAAGGCGCTGACCCAGCCGAGCGGCCTGAGCAGGATCAGGGCCAGGACCAGGCAGGCCACCGCCGCGACTGCTGTCCCACCGAGCATCACGCCGATGCCACCGAACTCGACCACGGAGGCGGAGCCTACCCATCAGCCGATGGAGAATCCTCGATTGCGGGCAGGAATTCGCTGCGCTGAGTACATTGAGGGCGTGAAGTTCATCATCTGGGTCATCTCGAACGCTGCCGCACTCGCTGTCGCCGTCTGGCTCCTGGACGGCCTCACCCTTGAGGGTGACACCTGGCAGGAGCAGGCCGTCCCGCTGATCCTGGTCACCTTGATCATGTGCGTGGTCTCCACATTCGTCGAGCCCGTGGTAAAGCTCCTGTCGCTGCCGGTGATCATCCTGACCATCGGCCTCTTCCTGCTGGTGATCAACGCCCTGATGTTGATGCTCACCGGTTGGGTCGCCGGCGAGCTCGACCTCGGGTTCGCGGTCGACGGGTTCTGGTGGGCACTGGCCGGCTCGATCATCATCTCCTTGGTGGGCGGCGCCGTGCGGGTCGTCCTGGACAACGACTGACGGACGACTGATGGACGACACCATGCAGCACACCGGGCCCGGACCACGGGTTGCCGTGGTCTGCCTGGGCAACATCTGCCGCTCCCCGATGGCCGACGTGGTGCTCAACGCCCGCCTCGCCGAGGCCGGGGCCGACGTGGTGGTGCACTCCTTCGGCACTGCCTCCTGGCACGTCGGCAAGCCGATGGACGAGCGGTCGGCAGCCACCCTGTCCGCCCGTGGGTACGACGCCACCCAACATCGGGCGAGCCACTTCACCGCTGCCCACGCAGGAGCGTACGACCTGGTCCTGGCGATGGACGAGGCGAACCATGCCGACCTGCTGGCGATCGGCGTACCCGCCGACCGGCTCCGCCGGTTCCGTGACTTCGACCCTGAGCCCGGGGACGGCAACGTGCCGGACCCCTACTACGGCGGCGAGGAGGGCTTCCACGACGTGTTGGCCATGATCGAGCGGAGCGCCGACGCGATCCTGGCGCATGTGACGGGGGTCAGGCGATGACCCGCAACACCACCGTTGCCCGCAAGGCTGAGGAGTTGCTCAGCATCCCCGTCGTGGCCACCTCCCCGGTTGCCGGCGGCGACATCAGCACCGCCACTCGGCTCAAGCTCTCCGATGGCCGCTCGGTGCTGATGAAGACGCACACCAACCCGCCCGCGGACTTCTTCGCCGCCGAGGCGCGCGGCCTGCGCTGGCTCGCCGAGGTCGGGGACGACGGCGTACGGGTTCCCGAGGTGCTCGGCGTCGATGCGGAATGCCTGGTGATCCCGTGGATCGAGCCGGGCAAGCAGACCCCGGACGCGGCGCTGGACTTCGGGCGCCGACTGGCCGCCACCCACGCCTCCGCTCCGGATGGCTTCGGCGGCGCCAGCGACGGCTTCATCGGCCGGTTGCCGATGCGCAACACCCCCAAGGCGAGCTGGCCGGAGTTCTATGCCACCCAGCGGGTGCTGCCCTACCTGAAGCTGGCTCGCGACCGCGACGCGATCAGCGCCGAGGACACCAGTGTGGTCGAAGGGATCATCGGCAAGCTCACCACCCTGCTCCCCGAGGAACCGGCCGCCCGGCTGCACGGCGACCTGTGGAACGGCAATGTGCTGTGGGGCAGCGACGGCGCCTGCCACGTCATCGACCCCGCGGCGTACGGCGGCCACCGCGAGGTCGACATCGCGATGCTGGCGCTCTTCGGGATGCCCCACCTGCAACGTGCACTCGAGGCGTACGACGAAGCCGCACCGCTGGCCGACGGCTGGGAGGACCGGCTCGGCATCCACCAACTCTTCCCGCTGCTGGTGCACGCCTGCATGTTCGGCGGCGGGTACGGCGCCAGGGCCGCGGCAGTGGCCGGACGCTATTGACGACGGCAGCGTCGCACCGTCTGGGATAGGCTCCCCATCGTGTTCAGCGGGGCGAACGTAGGCGCCGGGCCGCGCATTCCGCGGGCCGCCACCGGCCGGAGCATCGCATTGGCGATCGACTGGCCCACCGTCGCCCGACGTTTCGCGGGCACGGCCGATCATCGTTCGACTGGCCGCGGATGGGCATCGAGGACGTTCGCCCTCTCCGTGCGCAATGCGTTTCTGATCGGTGCCATGGCGATGCAACTGCTGATCATCGCGGCGGGGGCCGTCGACATCAAGACGACCACCACGCTCATCGCCTTGAGCGTTGCGGCATCGGCAACCGGGATCGTCGCCGGCCTGACCCTCATGCACCGTTGTCCACCGGTGTTGCCAGTCCTCGGCGTCTTCACCGTGGCCATCGTCGCGGCGACCATCTCAGACTCGTCGGCCAACGTGTTGACCTTCAACAGCATCTGGCTGATGCATCTGGCCAATGCCATGGCCGCGGCCCTGATCCGCAGCTGGTGGGCGTTCGTCGTGCACGCAGTGGGGGCCGTGGGCTACTCGCTCGCTGTTGCACTGGCACACCCGTCCTGGGGGCCCTCCATCCCACAGGGACAACTCGTCGCGGGCGTCATGATCGTCCTCGCGGTGCGAACGAGCCTGGCCCTGCTCGGCGAAGTCACCGACCGTGCCGATGCCCAGGCTGACGCTGCCGCGGAGCAGGCGGAACACCTGGCCTGGATCCGCGAGATGGGTCGTGAGACCGCACACCGGGCACGGATCCTGCACGACACCGTGATCAACACACTCGCGGCCATCGCGACCGGCGCCAGTGCAGATCGACAACTGGTCCGCGAGCGCTGCACGAGCGATCAGCGAACGATCGACGAGATTCTGCATTCCCAGGCAGGCATCGTCGGTGCGGATCGTCCCTTCGGTTCGCTGGACCGCACCGGGATCGCCGTTCATCTCGACGGGCTGGCCGAGGCAGGGCTGCGGGCGCACCTCGCCCAGTGCCCGGACCTGGTCGTGGACAGCCTGGAGCGGGCCGTCTTCGAGGTGCTCCAGAACGTCGCCAAGCATGCCGGCGTCACCACGGCCACCCTCCACTCGGCGCTGGTCGACGGGCGCCTGGCCGTCACGGTCAGCGACTCGGGTGCCGGGTTCGACCCGGCAGCGGTCGAGTTCCGCGGCCTGGCCAGTTCCGTCTTCGCCCGGGCTGCCGAGGCGGGCATCGAGGTCGACCTCTCCTCGCGTCCGGGCCACGGCACCTCCGTCCAGTTCCTCCTTCCCCCACCGGGGAAGTTCCAGCAGTCGACACCCGTCGACGGGCCCACGCCGGGCTACCAGCTCGAATCGGTGGTCGCGACCATCCGGCACGGGGCGACCTGGCTGTGGGCAATCGGCGTCCTGGTCGTCACGGCCGGCCTGGAGGGCCTGGTGGACAACCCGGGCGAGTGGCGGCTCACCTACCTGGCGATCGGGCTCGGTGTCCTCGGCGTCCTCCTTGCCTGGCTCACCCGCGGTGCCAGCACGTCCGTACGCCGCGTGATCAGCGGTGTGCTCATTGCGTTGATCCCGATCGCGTTCGTGCTCTGCGCCCTGGACACCGACTTCGGCCGCGACAAGCCCACCGAGTGGAAGGTCCTGACCATGACCGGCGTCGTGGTCATCGTCTGGGCCACGTCACGCACGGCCGGACTCGTCGCGGTCGCGGTACAGGTGGCGACCGGTGTCGCGGTGAGCAGCTTCCTCTGGGCGAGTTCGCCCAATGCGGCCCTCATCGTGGTCTCCGCCGCACTGATGTCGGCGCTGTTCAACCTGGCCTGGGCACAGTTCGAGGAGGCGCTGCGTCGCATCGGGCAGGGCCTCGTCGAGCAGGAGCGGCACCTGCTCGCGATCCGCGTCGAGCAACGCCAGGTCGAGGCTACTGCCGCGAGCCGGCAGCGTTGGCAGGACGCCGGGCTGGTCCGCGCCCGGGCCATCCTGCAAGGGCTCGCCGAGGGGTCGCTCGAACCGTCTGACGCCGCGGTACGCCGTGCCTGTGGCGAGGAGGAGTCGCACCTGCGCCAACTGGTCCAGTTGAGCCCGGAAATGGTCCGCCTCGGCCCCTGGCTGGCGCGGGCGCTCGACGTCGCCCGCGAGCGCGGCGTCGACCTACGACTCCGTTGCGGGGACGTGGAACCGTCGGCCCAGGAGGTGGTGGACCGGATCGGGCAGATGCTCGACGATGCCGTGCGGACGACGCCCGCGGGACAGGGGCTGACCATCACGATCATCGGCACGCCCGAGGGTGACCTGACCGTCACCCTGGTCGGACCACGTGGCCTGCTGGCCGACTCGGTCCGGCGCGATGCCGACCTGGCCGACCTGGAGCACCGGCTGACCTCCACTGCGTCCCAGGACCTGCTCGAGGCCACAGTGCCGCTGTGACCGGTGGCGCACTGGCCAGCGTCGTCCTGGAGCGGCACGACGGCCAACTCTCAGCGCACGTTCAGCACCCTTTGGCAGAGTAGGGACCGTGCAACCGACCAATCCCGGCACCGCAGCCAAGCCGCACGTGCTCATCGTCGATGACGACCGGGCCGTGCGGGAGTCCCTGCGCCGCTCGCTGGAGTTCAACGACTTCCAGGTCTCGCTGGCCTCCGACGGCGCCGAGGCGCTCGCCGTGATCGGCACACTGCGCCCGGACGCCGTGGTGATGGACGTGATGATGCCCCGGCTGGACGGCATCGAGACCACCAAGGCCCTGCGCACCGCAGGCAACGACGTACCGATCCTGGTGCTCACCGCGCGTGACGCCGTCGGTGACCGGGTCGACGGCCTGGACGCCGGCGCCGACGACTACCTGACCAAGCCGTTCGCGCTGCAGGAGTTGCTGGCCCGACTGCGCGCCCTGCTGCGCCGGGTGATCCCGCGCGAGGAGCATGCCGACGACGAGGTGCTCGCCTTCTCCGACCTGTCCATGGACCTGGCCAGTCGCGAGGTGCTGCGCGGCAAGCGCTCGATCGAGTTCACCCGCACCGAGTTCGCCCTGCTGGAGATGTTCCTGCGCCGCCCCCGCCGGGTGCTGGAGCGCTCGTTCATCCTCGAGGAGGTGTGGGGCTACGACTTCCCGACCACCGCCAACTCGCTCGAGGTGTACGTCGGCTACCTGCGTCGCAAGACCGAGGCCGAGGGCGAGCCCCGGCTGATCCACACGGTGCGCGGGGTGGGCTACGTGCTCAAGGACTCCGCCTCATGACCGGCCATCGCAGGTGAAGGCCGCGACCCCTGCCGGCTGGCACTATCGCCGGAGCCTGGCCAGCCGGGTCACCTGGCTGACCACCATTGCGGTGGCACTCACCGTCGGCATGGTCGCCATCGGCGCCTACATCACCGTGCGGGTGCAGATGCAGGACACCCTGGACAGCGCACTCCTGGAGCGTGCCGAGCGGGCGGCCGAGGGGCGGGCCCTGGCCGAACTGACTGCCGAACTGCGGATCCCGTCGTGGGCGTTCGGCGCGGCCGACGTGCGGATCGCCTTCCTGAACAAGGACGGCCTGGTCCGCACCATGGACGACGGCCCGACGCTGCGCCTGGGCTCACCCGAACTGGAGGTCGCCAACGGGAGCCGGGAGCACTCGATCCGCACCATCGAGGCCGGCGATGTCCGCTATCGGGTGGTCACCGTGCCGACCAGCGACCCCGGCGTCGCGCTGCTCATCGCCCAGTCACTCGACGGCCAGGAACGGGTGCTCGGCCGGCTCGGCCTGGTCATCCTGCTCTTCGGCGCCGCCGGGGTGATCCTGGCCGCCCTCTTCGGCTGGGGCGTGGCCCGCAACGGCCTGCGCCCAGTACGCCGGCTGACCAGTCGGGTCGAGGAGATCGCCCGCACCGAGGACCTGCGCCCGATCGAGGTGGAGGGCACCGACGAGATCGCCCGCCTCGGCTCGTCGTTCAACACGATGCTGGCTGCCCTGGAGGCCTCCCGGGCCCGGCAACGCCAACTGGTCGGGGATGCGGGCCATGAACTGCGTACGCCGTTGACCTCGCTGCGCACCAACCTGGACCTGCTGTTGCAGGCGGATGCCGCCGGTGGGATGCCGGCCGACGCCCGGGCAGAACTGCTCAGTGACGTGGATGCCCAGATCACCGAGATGACCCAGCTCATCGGCGACCTGGTCGAACTCGGCCGCGAGGAGAACGCGCCGCACCTGGTCGAACTGGTCGACATGCGCGAGGTGCTCTCCCGGGCCGTCTCGCGGGCCCGGCGACGCGCCCCCGCGGTCACCTTCGACATCGACGCCGAGGACTGGTGGGTGACCGGTGAGTCCGCTGCCCTGGAGCGGGCCGTGATGAACCTGCTCGACAACGCGGCCAAGTGGAGCCCGGCGGGGGCGACCGTGCGGGTCGGTCTGCACCAGGGTGTGCTCACCGTGCGTGACGAGGGTCCCGGGATCGCCGAAGAGGACCTGCCCAAGGTGTTCGACAGGTTCTACCGCTCCAAGGAGTCGCGGGCGATGCCCGGCTCCGGGCTGGGGCTGGCGATCGTGTGGCAGACCGCGCAGCGCCACTCCGGCACGGTCTCGGCGGCGAACGCCCCCGACGGCGGCGCGGTGATGACGCTGGCCCTGCCTGGGCGCACGATCCAACAGGCATGAGGAGCAAGGCACAGCATGAGGGCTGAACTGGCCCAGCACTGGCCGGCAGGGGTCGCGCTGCTCCTCGTCGTACTCCCGCTCACCTGGCACTGGACGCGCCACCTGGTCACCGTGGTGCACGAGGGGGGGCATGCCTTCGTCGCGCTGCTGGTCGGGCGTCGGCTGAGCGGGATTCGGCTCCACTCCGACACCTCCGGGCTCACCGTCTCGCGTGGTCGGCCCCGCGGGCCGGGCATGGTTGCGATGCTCCTCGCCGGCTATCTCGCGCCGTCGGCGGCAGGTGTCGCTGCGGCGGCGGTCCTGGCCGCCGGGCGCCCGGTGACCCTGCTCTGGGCGATGGTGGTGGTCCTGGTGCTGATGCTGGTCCAGATCCGCAACTGGTACGGCGCCCTGGTGCTCCTGGTGATCGGTGGCGGCGCCGGCGCCGCTGCGTGGTACCTGCCCGATGCCGTCGTGGCGGACGTCGCTGCGGTGCTCACCTGGACCCTGCTGCTCGCGGCGCCGCGCCCGGTCCTGGAACTGGCCCGCGGTCCACGCCGGGAGCGCCGGGGTTCGGATGCCGACCAACTGGCCCGGCTCACTCCCCTGCCCGCCTGGGCCTGGATCGGCTTCTTTGCGGTGGCCACCCTGACCGCGCTCGGGTTCGGCGTACGCCTGTTGGTGCCGGAAGCGTTCTGACCCGCCGACCGCGGTCCCTGCAAGGCGTGTCGCGCCCCGCGACGAGTGGTCACTCGGAGAGGTGATTGCGGCCATTTCGGGTCTCCCCGTGACCACTCGATCCAGATATTCTCCGCACCGAACGGATCCGTGGGGTTTCCTTTGGCCGGGTTCGCGGGATGATGGCGCGCATGAGCGACCAGCAGCCCGGACAGCACCCTGCGATCAACGGGGATGCCGACGACCAGAACCCCCGGACCAACGTGCGGCCGAAGTCAGCTCCCGAGCAGGCTTCACCGGACCAGGCCTCCCCGGAGCAGCCCGCTCCCGCTCAACCGGCTCCGGGACAGTGGGGGCCGCCCGCTGGCCAGCAGCCCGCCGGCCAGCCGTCGCCACAGTGGGGTCCCCCGCAGCAGGAACAACCAGCCTCGGCGCAGTGGCAGGCACCGGAGCAGTCCTGGGCGGCTCCAGCCGCAGCGGCTCCCGCCCACCAGCAGGCCAAGCAGCCGCAAGGCGTCCAGCAGACCCAGCAGTACGGCGCGCAGACCCAGCAGCATGCCTACGGCTACCCGCCGGCCCACGGTGACCGGGGCAAGCCCGGGAAGACCAGCTCGGGTTCCGGCAGGAAGTCGCCGATCCTCGGCATCGGACTCCTCGTCGCTGCGCTGGTCCTCGGGCTGCTCGGCGGCCTGTTGGGCGGCAAGCTCTCCGGCGGCGGTGGCGGCAAGGTGGACGCCAACCAGCTCGACATCACCGGGGTGAACCTGCAGGACCTGGTCTCGGTGCAGACCGTGGCCGAGCGGGTGCTGCCGGCCGTGGTGAAGATCGAGGCGATCAACTCCCGCAGTGGATCCACCGGCTCCGGCGTGGTGCTCACCGACGACGGCGAGATCCTGACGAACTATCACGTGGTGCATGCCGGGATGCAGCCCGGCGGCAAGATGCGGGTCTTCTTCAATGACGGCACGGCCCTGACCGCGAGCGTGATCGGCGCGGACCCCGCCACCGACATCGCGTTGATCAAGGCCGACGACGCATCCGGGCTGGCGACGCTGAAGTTCGGGTCCGCCGATGACATCAAGGTCGGCCAGGCCGTGGTTGCGGTGGGCTCGCCCTATGGGCTGGACTCCACCGTCACCGCCGGCATCATCTCCACGCTGAACCGCCCGGTCGCAGTGCCCGGGATGGATCAGCCGAACAAGCCGATGCTCTATCCGGCGGTGCAGACCGACGCCGCGATCAACCCCGGCAACTCCGGCGGCGCCCTGGTCAACATCAAGGGTGAACTGGTCGGGATGAACTCGGCCAACCGGCTGGCCGAGAGCAGCGACCCCTACGGCAGCGCCGACCTCGGTTCGATCGGCATCGGCTGGGCGATCCCGGTGAACGTGATCGAGCCGATCGTCGAGCAGTTGCGCAACGGCGACAAGGCCACCCACGCCTGGCTCGGCATCCAGCCCGGCGACGCGCAGAACTCCGGCGTCGCCCAGGGCGCCCTGGTCGAGGGCTTCACCAGCAACAGCCCTGCTGAGGACGCCGGCGTCAAGCGTGGTGACATCGTCACCGCCATCGACGACCAGCCTGTCGCCGAGGGCCTGGCCCTGATCACCACTGCGCTGCACTACCGCCCGGGCGACGAGGTCACCCTGACACTGACCCGCGACGGCAAGACGGAGGAGGTCACGGTCACCCTGGGTGAGCAGGAGGACCTGATCGCCGGTCTGGAGGACTGAGCCCTTCAGTCGTCCAGGGCCAGCAGCCGTTCCGCCTTCCAGCGCGACTCGGCGTACTCCTCGGCGACGTCGGAGGCGACCGTGATGCCGCCGCCGGTGCCGAGCCGCCAGGCCCGCCGCCCTTCGGGGCCGGTGCCACCGACCAGGCTCCGGATCACCACGCCCAGGTCGGCGCGGCCGTCACCGCAGATCCATCCGAACGCACCCGCATAGACACCGCGAGCGCTGGACTCCACCTCGGCGATGATCTCCATGGTGCGGCGCTTGGGAGCTCCGGTCATCGAGCCGGCCGGGAAGAGCTCACGCAGCGCGGCGACGGTGCCGACGTCGTCGCGCAGGCGGCCGCGGACGGTGGAGACGAGTTGGTGCACGCTGGGATAGGACTCGACGTCCATCAGCACCGGCACCTCCACCGTGCCCGGCACGCAGACCATTGCCAGGTCGTTGCGGAGCAGGTCGACGATCATCAGGTTCTCGGCGCGGAACTTGGCATCGGTGGCCAGGTGGCGCCGTTGTTCCTCGTCGTCAACTGGTGTGGCTCCCCGGGGCGTGGTGCCCTTGATCGGCTTGGTCTCGATCGTGCGGCGCCGGTCGATGGTGGCGTAACGCTCGGGTGAGGAACTGAGCAACCAGGTGCCGTGGTGCTGCAGGAACCCGGCGTACGGCGCGGGGTTCAGTTGGCGCAGCCGCAGGTACGCCGTGACCGGGTCCAGGTCGGCGTCGCGGGCGAGCCGGTAGGTCAGGTTCACCTCGTAGGAGTTGCCAGCGTGCAGGTGCTCGGTGACGCGGGCGAACGCGGCGGCGTACTCGCCGGGCACGGCCGTATCGGCGTCACCGTGCAGCGCCGGTGCGGGGGGCCCGGATCGTGCTGTGGCGTCGGCGTGCGGGTGGTCGAAGACCTCGACGTGGCGGGTCCGCATCCAGACCGCCGTCGGTGCAGGGTCCGCGGCATCCACCAGTGCCGGCAGGTCGGGCCGCGAGGCATACCCGAAGTAGCCGACCCAGTGCACACCCTCGTCATCGCCGGCCATCGCCGCCTCGAGGACGGCGAAGATGTCATCCCCGACCACCGCGCTCGTCCCTCCCCGGTGCCGGATCACCTGGCGGGTGGCGGCGTCGTAGGTGAGGGAGACGTCGTCCTCGTCGAGCCAGCCGATCAGCGAGCGCTGCCCCGACCACGGCCGCGAACCCCCGCCGTCGAGCCAGAAGCACCGCTCGTGGGCGGCAGCCACCTCGGCGAATCGCGCGGCCGGGTCCTGCCCGCTCATGGCCGCTCCAGGAAGTTGGCGACCAGGTCGGCGCCGTGGCGCGACAGGATCGACTCCGGATGGAACTGGACGCCGTGCAGCGGCAGTTCCCGGTGGCGCACCCCCATCACCACCGGCTCGCCCCCCGCGCCGGCGCAGGTCGCGGTGACCTCGAGGACGTCAGGCACCTCGGTGGCGGCCAGGGAGTGGTAGCGGACTGCCTCGAATGGGGTCGGGATCCCTGCGAAGACGGAGGCCTGCCCGTGCTCGACCAGGGCCACCTCGCCGTGTGCGGGGGCGATCCGGTCCACCGTGCCGCCGTACGCGACGACCAGGCCCTGCATGCCCAGGCAGACGCCGAGCACCGGCGTCGTACCGGCGCGCAGCACCTCGGTGCCGACGGCGAAGTCCGACGGGTTCGCCGGGTGTCCCGGGCCGGGCGAAAGAATCACCCGGTCGAAGCCCAGCGCGTACGCCGCGGTGACCTCGTCGTGCTGGACGACCTGCGGGATTTCCCCCTCGACGGCGGCGACCAGGTGGACCAGGTTCCAGGTGTAGGAGTCGTGGTGGTCCACGACGATGGTGCGCAGCGGTCGCTCCGCCCGGACCGCTGCCATCAGACCAGCAGGTCGCGGACCAGGTCGTGGATCAGGTCGAAGCCGTTCTCGGTGAGGATCGACTCGGCGTGGAACTGGATGCCACGGAAGTGTGGGCCGGCGACCAGGTGCACGTCACCACTGGCTGCGTCGGCCTGGACCGAGACTCCCTCGGGCAGGGCGGCGGCACCGTCCACGCGGGCGACGAACGTGTTGTAGAAGCCCACCCGCTCGGTGCGGCCGTCGATCTCCACCGGGGACTGGGTGCCCTGGAAGACGATGTCCTTGTAGCCGAGATCGAGGCCGAGCCGCTGGCACAGCGTCTGGTGGCCCAGGCAGACGGCGAGGAACGGCGTACTGGTGGCGAGCAGTTCGTCGACCGCGGCGCGGAAGGTGGCGATCTTGGGGTGGTCGCCGTCGCGGGGGTCGCCCGGGCCGGGGCCGACGATGACCAGGTCGTGCCCGTCGAGCGCGCCGGGGGTCCACTCCTCGTGGCGGACGACGGTCGAGGTCATCCCGATCACCCGCAGCACGTGCTGCAGCATGTTCACGAAGTCGTCCTCGCCGTCGAGGATGACCACGGACTTGCCCTTGAGCCCCGGGTCGGGCGTGGTGCCGGCCTGGTCGGTGAGCCAGAACGTGGAGAGTCGCTGGTTGCGGGCGTTGAGGGCGATCAGCACGTCCTCGTCGCGGGTCAGTTCGCCGATGCTGCCTGGGGGTGCCGCGGCCGGCGGGACCAGGCCGAAGGCGGAGAGGATGCCGCCGGCCTTGGCGTGGGTCTCGCGGACCTCGGTGGCCGGGTCCGAGTCGCGGACCAAGGTGGCCCCGGCGACGACCCGCAGTTCGCCTGCTGTGCTGACGTCGGCGGTGCGGATCACGATTGGGCTGTCCAGGGTGGGCTGGCCCTGCCGGTCGCGCCCGAAGAGGGCCAGCGCGCCGCCGTAGTAGGCGCGCCCCTCGTTCTCGTGGCGGGCGATCAGCCGGCAGGCGTTCTCCACCGGCGACCCGGTGAGGGTGGCGGCGTACATGGTGTCGCGCAGCACCTCGCGTACGTCGCGGTTGGTCCGGCCGGCGAGGAGGTATTCGGTGTGCACCAGGTGGGTCATCGGCTTGAGGAACGGCCCGAGCACCTGGCCACCCTCGGTGCAGATGTCGCAGATCATCTTCAGCTCTTCGTCGACGACCATGAAGAGCTCGTAGATCTCCTTCTCGTCGGCGAGGAAGTCGAGCAGTTGCGCCTTGGTGGTCTCGGCCGGCTGCGGCTGCTTCGGCAGGTGATAGGTCCCCGAGATCGGGTTCATCCGAACGTCGCCACCGTGCACGCTGACGTGGCGCTCGGGGCTGGCGCCGACCAGGAACCGCTCGCCGGTGAAGAACGCATAGGTCCAGTAGGCGCCGCGCTCGCGCTCCAGCAGGCGGCGCAGCACGGTCAGGGCCTGCTCAGCGCCCCACTGGTCCAGCCGGGCGCGGTAGTTGCGGCCGACCACCAGGTTCGCGCCCTCGCCGTTGCCGATCTCGGTGGCGATGACCTCCTCGACGACCGCGGTGTATTCCTCGTCGCTCAGCTCGAACGCGCCCCGGTCGGCGAACTCCAGCGGTACGTCGGGCAGTGCCGCGATCACCTCGTCGACCGGCAGGTGCACCTCGGTGTCGATCTCCACGACGACCAACGGCGTACCGTCGTCGATGGCCTCGAACCCGCGCTCGCGGACCTGGCGGAACGGCACCGCGACCAACCGGTCGAACTGGCGCCCGATCTCAGGTACGCCGTCCTCGAGGGGGATGTCGAGCAGGCTCTCCACTGTCTCCGGGGTGCCGCCGACCAGGACCACGCTCGGGGAGTCCTTCTGCCGGATGACGGCCCACGCCGGGTGCTCCTGCAACTGGTGCAGTGCGGTGGTGGCGTCGGGGCTGCTGGTCATGGGCCGCAGCCTATCCCCGCCGAGACGGCACGTGGTGACGCCCTGAGACGCCGAGACGGCACGTGTTCACGACAGGTTGTCGTGAACACGTGCCGTCTCGCGGACTTCGTCGCTGGGTCAGAGCGCGCGGAGGATGTCCTCCACCCGGTCCTTGGCGTCGCCGAAGAGCATCTGGCTGTTCTCGCGGAAGAAGAGCGGGTTCTGCACGCCGGCATAGCCCGAGGCCATGGAGCGCTTGAAGACCACCACGTTCTTCGCCTCCCACACGGTCAGCACCGGCATGCCGGCGATCGGGCTGCCCGGGTCCTCCGAGGCAGCCGGGTTGACCGTGTCGTTGGCACCGATGACCAAGACGACGTCGGTGTCGGCGAAGTCATCGTTGATCTCGTCCATCTCCAGCACCACGTCGTAGGGCACCTTGGCCTCGGCCAGGAGCACGTTCATGTGGCCCGGGAGGCGCCCGGCGACGGGGTGGATGCCGAAGCGGACCTCGACGCCCTTCTCCCGCAGCTTGGCGGTCAGCTGCGCGACGCCGTACTGCGCCTGGGCGACGGCCATGCCGTAACCGGGGGTGATGATCACCGAGCTGGCCTCGGAGAGCATCTCGGCCACTGCCTCGGCGTTGGTCTCGCGGTGCTCGCCGTAGTCCTTGTCCTCGCCCGGACCGGCCTCGATCCCGAAGCCACCGGCGATGACGGAGATGAACGAGCGGTTCATCGCCTTGCACATGACGTAGGAGAGGAAGGCACCCGAGGAACCGACCAGTGCACCGGTGATGATCAGCAGCGGGTTGTTGAGCAGGAAGCCCGAGGCCGCTGCGGCCCAGCCGGAGTAGGAGTTCAGCATCGAGACCACGACCGGCATGTCGCCGCCGCCGATGGAGGCGACCAGGTGCCAACCCAGGGCCAGCGCGAGGATGGTGACCAGGATCAGCAGCCACAACTGCGGGTCGATGACGAACCAGACGGTCAGCGCCACGAAGAGGACCAGCGTGCCGAGGTTGATGTAGTTCTTGCCCGGCAGCATCAGCGGGGCGGACTTCATCTTCGCCGAGAGCTTGAGGTAGGCGACCACGGAGCCGGTCAGCGTGACGCCACCGACGAAGACGCCGATGAAGACCTCGGCCGAGTGGATGCCGAGCATGTCCTGGAACTTCAGCGCCTGGACCGCAGCGCTGTCCTCGCCCTTGTGTTCGGCGTGCAGGTAGGCGTTCCAGCCGACCAGGACGGCGGCAGCACCCACGAAGGAGTGCAGCAGGGCGATCAGTTCGGGCATGCCCGTCATCTCGACGACGCTGGCCTTCTGCAGCCCGATCAGGGCACCGATGACGACGGCACCGATCATCAGGCCGATGCCGAGGCCCGAGGGCTCGTTGTCGAAGGCCAGCGCGATGGTGGCCACCAGCGCGACCGCCATGCCGGCGATACCGAAGGTGTTGCCCAGCTTGGCGGACTCGTGCTTGGCGAGACCGGCCAGGGCCAGGATGAAGAAGAGGCCCGCAACGAGGTAGGCCGCAGTGGATACGGAAAGCATTTCCATGGGTCAGCCTCGATTCAGGAACGGGTGAACATCGACAGCATGCGGCGCGTCACCGCAAAGCCACCGAAGATGTTGATGGAGGCCAGCAGGATCGCTGCGGCCGCAATGATGGTGATCACGGTGCCGTCGTGGCCGATCTGGAGCAGCGCCCCGACCACGATGATCCCGGAGATCGCGTTCGTCACCGACATCAGCGGCGTGTGCAGCGCGTGGTGCACGCCGGTGATCACGTAGTAGCCGATCACGACGGCCAGGGCGAAGATGATCAGCTGGCCCTGGAGCACGGCCGGGGAGGCAGCGACCAGCAGGCCAAGCAGGGCACCGGCACCGAGCACGCCGCCCAGCTTTGCGCCGGGGCTCAGCGGCTTCTTCTCCTCCTTGGCCGGAGCAGCCTCAGCCGCGGGCGCAGCAGCGGGTGCCGCGGAGACCTGCACCGGCGGCGGCGGCCAGGTCGACTCGCCGTCGCGGACCACGGTGATGGAGCGCTGCACGACGTCGTCGAAGTCGAGGACGAGCTGGCCGTCCTTCTCGGGCGTCATCAACTTGAACAGGTTGACCAGGTTGGTGCCGTAGAGCTGCGATGCCTGGGCAGGGAGCCGACCGGCAAGGTCGGTGTAACCGATGATCGTGACGCCGTTGTCGGTCTCGATGGCCTCGCCGGGGACGGAGCCCTCGACGTTGCCGCCGGAGCCGGCAGCCATGTCGACGATGACCGAACCGGGCTTCATCGAGGCGACCATCTCGGCGGTGATCAGGCGCGGCGCGGGGCGTCCCGGGATCAGCGCGGTGGTGATCACGATGTCCGTGCTGGGCACGGTCTCGGCGTAGAGCGCCGCGGCGCGGGCGTTGTAGTCGTCGCCCATCTCCTTGGCATAGCCGGTCGCGGACACCTCGGCCTCGGGGTCCTCGACCGCGAGGTATTCACCACCGAGGGAGGCGACCTGGTCAGCAACCTCCGGACGCGGGTCGGTGGCCTTGACCACGGCACCCATCGAACCGGCTGCGCCGATCGCGGCCAGGCCGGCGACACCGGCACCGGCGACCAGGACCTGGGCCGGGGGGACCTTGCCCGCAGCGGTGACCTGGCCGGTGAAGAAGCGCCCGAAGACGTGGGCTGCCTCGACGACCGCGCGGTAACCCGCGATGTTGGCCATCGAGGAGAGCACGTCCAGTGACTGCGCGCGCGAGATGCGCGGCACCGCGTCCATCGACAGGGCGGTGATCGGACGCGCAGTGAGGTCAGTGACCACTGCTTCGTCCAGGCGCGCGTTCAGGATGCCGATCAGGGTCGCGTTCTGACGCAACTGGTCGAGCTGGGCAGCGGCGGGGTTGTTCACCGACAACACGATGTCGGCGTCGAACGGGTCGCCGATCGTCGCTCCGGCCTCGACATAGGCCTCGTCGGCGAAGCTGGAAAGCTCCCCCGCGCCGGACTCGATCACCACTTCATAGCCCAGCTTCAACAGCTGGGTCACGGTGGCAGGAGTCGCGGCAACACGGGTCTCGCCCGCCTGCGCCTCCTTGATGACGCCGATGATCATGTGATCACTCCGATTCAAGATGCTTGTGTCCGGGTGCAATCTAGGACCCGGTTGCCCAATATCCGGGCATTCGTCCCAGCATGCGGATGGTGACACACGTCGCGTTGCGCAGGACGCGGGCGTTTGTTTGGCCCACGCACAGGTGGGTAGACATCGGCTGCACCGCCAAGACCACCATCGAGAGAGAGAGATCCATGCGCCGCACCACTGTTGTCGCCGCCGTCCTGATCCCGCTCCTCGGCCTCGCTGCATGCGGGTCCGACGACGAGCCCGACGAGAACAACAACTCCTCCCAGACCACCGACGAGGCGCCCACCCCCGAGGACGAGCCCACCGAGGAGGAGTCGGAGCCTGCCGAGGACGAGTCCAGCGAACCCGCCGGCACCGCCAGTGGCGAGAACCCCGAGTGGGCGCACCCGGTGACCACCCCGGGTGAGTTGCTGACCACCATCGAGGCCGGCGACCTGACCGTGGAGGTCTACCAGGTCGGCCTCGCCGAGGCCACCAAGGACGGCATGCTCGTCGACTCCGAGACCAAGGAGTCGATCATGAAGAAGGGCGACGAGATCGTCTTCGTCAACTACGTGGTCACCAACAACGGCGACCCGATCGACTTCGGCTCCAGCCTGGTCCAGGTCAACGCGAAGTACGCCGACTGGAACTACCTCGGCGGCATGCCCAGCGACAGCAGCAGCGACCTCTTCGAGGAGCAGGGCGTGAACAAGTCCGGCGTCGTCCCGGGCACCCGGACCGACCCGCCGATCTACACCTTGGGCTCCGGCCAGACCCTGTCGTTCGGCGACAACTTCCTCTATCAGAAGGGCTCGGAGGTCACCTTCGAGGTCCGCTACACCCCGGTGGACGCCGAAGGTGAACTGATCCACGACGAGCGCGTCGAGGCTGAGGGAACCACCACGATCAAGTGATTCGTCCGGGCACCTGCCCGACGGAGCCCCCGAGGGCCCGGTTGTCGCACTGCGGCGACCGGGCCTTCGTGCGTGTCATGCGTGGGAGTCGTGTGTGTGGAGGCCGTCGCCGGCTCCCGTCTCAGAGTTCGGCGAGGACCTCGTCGACCCAGGCCGGCACCAGTTCCCCGGCAGGACCCTGGCGAGCCTCGTGGAACTGCTCGGACCCCTCACTCGGGACCAGGTTGAGTTCGAGGGTTCGGGCACCGCAGGCGCGGGCCAACTGGACGAACCCGGCGGCCGGGTAGACCGCGCCCGAGGTGCCGATAGAGACGAAGAGATCGGCCCGCATCAACATGCCCTGGATCCGGTCCATCTGATAGGGCACCTCACCGAACCAGACCACGTCGGGGCGCAGTTCCGGGATGCCGCACCCCGGGCACGACGGGAAGTCGCTGAGTTCGCCGTGCCACGGCGTACGTCGGTCGCAGGCGCGGCACAGCGCGGAGAGCAGTTCGCCGTGCATGTGGATCACGTCGTGGGAGCCGCCGCGCTCGTGGAGGTCGTCGATGTTCTGGGTGACCAGGCCCAGGTCGCTGCCGAGCACCTCGCCCAGCCGCCCCAGGGCCACGTGGGCCGGGTTCGGCTCCACCCCGGCCAGGGCCGCGCGGCGGGCGTCGTAGAACTTCTGCACCATCGACGGCTTCGCGTCGTACGCCTCCGGTGTGGCCACGTCCTCGACGCGATGCCCCTCCCACAGCCCGTCCGCGTCGCGGAACGTGGGTACGCCGCTCTCTGCCGAGATGCCGGCACCGGTCAGCACAACGATCTTCACGCCCCACACCCTAGGCGGAACCCCGTCGCCGGGGACGCGCCCGGCATCGAGTGGTCACTCGGAGAGACAAACGGTGGGCAGATTCCTCTCCCGTGACCACTCGATGGGGAGGTCCGTTCAGTCGGTGCCCTTGCCGACCGAGACTGCGGGGCTCGGCTCCACCGGACCTCCTCCGTCGGCCCGCATCCGCCTCACTCCTCCCTCAGTCGGGGCGACCCAGGTGGGTGCAGACGCACGCCTTGTTGCCCTGCGAGTCGGCGAGCACCGTGAACGCCGGCGCCTGGGACTCATCCGCCAGGACCCCACCGGCAGCCAGGGCAGCCGCGATCCGCGGGCCGGCGACCTCGGGCGGCACCCGGATGTCGAGGTGGAAGCGTTGCCGCGGCTCCTCGTGCCGATCGGTGTGCTGGAACCAGATCGTAGGGAGGTTCCCCGACGGGTCCACCAGTTCGTCATCGAGGCGCGGCGAGTCTGCCAGGGCGAGCACGGCCGCCCAGAACGGGCGGATCTCGGCGATGTCCCACGTGTCGATCGCGAGTTCCAGTTCCTGCACCACTCCCGGGTCGGCGGCGACACCGAGGCCCGCGGCGATGCCACTGATCCGCCGGGCCAGGTCCACGTCGCGCTGCGTCTTCGCGTGTACATCGTGGCTCGTCAAGGTGACGTCGACGTGCCCATAGCGCAGGTCGACGTCGGGGTGGTGGTTGGCTGCCTCGGCCGCCTCCCCGATCGCATTGACCAGCCGCAGGCCGGTCGCGAAGTCGCCGGTGCGGAAACGAGTGCGCAGCGTCAGGTAGATCGAGCGCCAGTCATCGAGACCCATGGCCCCGATCTGGTCACCACTGAGCCGTTCTGTTGGGGGCTTTCCTGGCACGGTCCCTCACTCGGGCTGGATCGGCTGCTTGGGCAACTTCTTCACCCGTGCCCGGCGCTTCTTGCGGGTCGGGATCATCGAGCGCATCTCCTCGAGCTTGCCGAAGCAGAGCAGTCGGTCGTCCGCCTCGAGCACGTGCTTGCCGAAGGGGTTGGGGATCACCGTGGTGCCCCGGTGCAGGGTCAGCACGGTGATGTCGCGTTCACGCAGCCCCGATTCGGAGAGCGTCTTGCCGACCAGGTCCGCGTCACCGTGCACCACGAGTTCGGCGACGCCGTACCCGGTGGAGATGCTCAACCGTTCGCGGACGTCGATTTGCGGGAAGGCGACCTGGTTGGCGATGTAGTCGATGATCGCACCGGCGACGTCGAGCTTGGTGGCGGTCTCGATGCCCTCCAGGCCCGGCGAGGAGTTGACCTCCATCACCAGCGGCCCGTCGTTCCCCTCGAGCATGTCGACGCCAGCGACCTTCAGGCCCATGATCTGGGAGGCGCGGACGGCAACCCGTTCGTATTCGGGGTCCAGCTCCACGGCCTCCACCGAGCCGCCGCGGTGCACGTTGGAGCGGAACTCGTCACCGTGCGCCACCCGGCGCATGGCGGCGACCACACGGTCGCCGACCACCAGGGCCCGGATGTCACGGCCCTTGGACTCGGAGACGAAGCGCTGGATCAGCACCTGCTGCCGGGTGCTCTGCAGGGTCTCGATGATGGCCTCGGCGACCTTGATGTCAGGCGCCAGGATGACCCCGATGCCCTGGGTGCCCTCCAGCAGCTTGATCACCACGGGGGCGCCGCCGACCCGCTCGATCGCGGGAATCACGTCGGCGCGGTCACGGACGAAGGTGGTGGCCGGCATGTGGATCTGGTGCCGGGAAAGGATCTGCGAGGCACGCAGCTTGTCGCGCGAGTTGTTGATGCCGGTGGCGGTGGCGGGCGTGTAGACGTCCATCTGCTCGAACTGGCGCACCACCGCAGTGCCGAAGTAGGTGATCGAGTTGCCGATCCGGGGCAGCACCGCGTCGTAGTCAGAGAGTTGCTTGCCGCGGAACTGCAGGTCCGGATCGTCCCCGGAGAGGTCGATCGCGAAGCGGAGTGTGTTCAGCACCTTGACCTGGTGGCCGCGGTCGAGCGCCGCCGTA
Organism: Nocardioides sp. AE5; assembly: GCF_031844485.1. Lineage (NCBI taxonomy): Bacteria > Bacillati > Actinomycetota > Actinomycetes > Propionibacteriales > Nocardioidaceae > Nocardioides > Nocardioides sp. AE5. The sequence continues at coordinate 4,244 of NZ_JAUZVI010000012.1, read as the reverse complement.
CGGAGGCGTTGGGTGCTGTAGGAGCGCGGTGCGCGGGACAGGATGGCGAGCTTCATTCCTACCTGGTTGCCTTGGCTGGTTGGATGTCTGTCGTGACGGAATCCCATTCAAGCACCCCGACGGTGATCGCCGGTTGGCGTGAGTGGGTGCGCCTGCCCGCCATGGGCGTTGGCCCGGTGAAGGCAAAACTGGACACCGGGGCACGCACCTCCTCGCTCCACGCCTTCGAACTGGAGGAGTTCGAGTGCGACGGCGCCGAGTGGGTCCGGTTCTCCGTGCATCCGTGGCAGCGTTCCGACGAGGACGCGGTCCTGGTGGAGTGCCCGGTGCTGGACCGCCGGATGGTGCGCAGTTCGACGGGCCACGAGCAGGAGCGGTACGCCGTGACCACCGAGATCGAGATCCTCGGCCGCACCATCACCACCGAACTGACGCTGAGCCGCCGCGACGAGATGGGCTTCCGGATGCTGATCGGCCGGCAGGCACTGGAGCAGGGGTTCCTGGTCGACTCCAGTCGTTCCTATCTGGGCGGGCGTCCGTCACGGCGTACCAGGCGGCTCAACCGCGGCCGGGAGGCATGAGGAGTGGCACGGGAATCATTCGCGATCGGCAACGTCCGGGTCCGCGCAGGCTCGGCCAAGGAGGTGGAGCTGCCGATCACTCGGCTGGTGACCGGCGGTGACGTCAACCTGCCGGTGCGCGTGGTGCACGGGCGCGAACCGGGCCCGGTGGCCTGGGTGAACGCCGCCATCCACGGCGACGAGGTGAACGGCGTCGAGGTGATCCGGCAGGCGCTGGCGACGCTGAGCCCGAAGACCTTCCGCGGCACCCTGCTCGCGGTGCCGGTGGTGAACGTCCTCGGCTTCCTGGCCGGTGACCGCTACCTGCCGGACCGGCGCGACCTCAACCGGTCCTTCCCCGGGTCGTCGCGCGGTTCGCTGGCCAGCCGGATCGCGCACCTGTTCATGACCGAGGTGGTCAGCAAGTGCGAGGTCGGCATCGACCTGCACACCGCGGCCGATCGGCGTACGAACCTGCCCCAGATCCGGGCCGACCTCGACGACCCGGCCACCCGGGAACTCGCCGAGGCGTTCGGCGCGCCGGTGATGCTGCACGCCAAGCTGCGCGACGGGTCACTGCGCCAGGCCGCTCGCGATGCCGGGGCGCGGGTGCTGCTCTATGAGGCCGGCGAGGCGCTCCGCTTCGAGGAGGACCCGATCGCGGTCGGTGTCGCCGGGGTACGCCGCGTGCTCGCCACCATGGGGATGATCGACGACGAGGACGCCGGTGGCGAACGCGTGATGCCGGTCGAGTGTCGCGCCAGCGGTTGGGTCCGCGCCCGCGGCACCGGCATCCTGCACATGGAGGCCCACCTGGGCGACCGCGTCGAGGAGGGCCAGCGACTCGGCGGCCTCTCCGACACCTTCGGACGCCGCGTCCGGCTGGTGCACGCCGACCGGCCCGGCATCGTGGTCGGGCTGACCCGCGCCCCGATCGTCAACGCCGGGGATGCGCTGGTGCACATCGCCACGCCGTACGACGGGGAGTGAGGCCGGGCCAGGGAGCGCGCAACCTCGAACCGGTCACCTAGACCAACCTCGCATCGTCGTGCCAGCGGATGCCAGCACAGAACTCGGTCTGCGCCTCCGAATGCCAGCTGAGGATCACCGTCACGCTTGCTGGCGAGCTGCGCGATCCTCCGCCAACTGGGCCATGACCTCAGCGTGCGGAATGGTCTGCACCTTTCCGCTGAGGATGTCGCCGATCCGGGAGTCAATCTCGACCGTCCAGGCATCCTGGACTGAGTCATCGTCGGCGACCTCAAGGGATTCGAGCAGACGAAGGGCGACGTCCTTGCGCACCGAAGGAGGCAGGTTCATCCCCGCCTCAAAGAACTCCGACTCGCTCAGCGGCATGACCTCAGCGTACGCGCGACCCACCGGGATGCGGCCGCTCTCCAAGGCGAGTGCTTCTCGAAAGGACCGAAGTCGCCAGACTCATCGATGAAGATGCTCAGTTCGCGCACTGTCACGTCCTGACAAAACGACTTGAGGCGGGCATCGCCCGCCTCAAGAGGGTGGCGGGGGGTATCCCCACCTAAAGGGTGGACCATGACCTTTCGGTCAGCCCAGATCACCAACTCTAGCAGCGCGAGCCGACGCCTGAGACTCAGTAGTACCAGGGGAACTCTGACCAGTCCGGGTCCCGCTTCTCGAGGAACTGGTCACGCCCTTCGACGGCCTCATCGGTCATGTAGGCAAGCCGGGTGGTCTCGCCGGCGAAGAGCTGCTGCCCGACGAGCCCGTCGTCGATCAGGTTGAACGAGTACTTCAGCATCCGTTGCGCGGTGGGCGACTTGCCGTTGATCTTGCGTCCCCACTCCAGCGCCTCCTTCTCCAGGTCGGCGTGGTCGACCACCTTGTTGACCGCGCCCATCGCGTGCATCTCCTCTGCGGAATACACGTCACCCAGGAAGAAGATCTCGCGGGCGAACTTCTGCCCCACCTGCCGCGCCAGGTACGCCGACCCGAACCCGCCGTCAAACGAACCGACGTCGGCATCGGTCTGCTTGAACCGGGCGTGCTCGCGCGAGGCCAGCGTCAGGTCACAGACCACGTGCAGCGAATGGCCACCACCCGCGGCCCAACCGTTGACCAGGCAGATCACCACCTTGGGCATGAAGCGGATCAGCCGCTGCACTTCAAGGATGTGCAGCCGCCCCAGCCGGGCCTTGTCGATCGGGCTCGGCTCCTCGCCCCCGGTGTCCGTGCTGCCAGCGGCACCGGCCTCGTACTCATAGCCGGCGCGGCCACGGATCCGCTGGTCACCACCTGTGCAGAACGCCCACTTGCCGTTCTTCTCGCTCGGCCCATTCCCGGTGAGCAGAACGCAGCCGACATCGGCCGACGTACGTGCGTGCTCCAGCACCCGCAGCAACTCGTCCACCGTGTGCGGGCGGAACGCGTTCAACACGTCGGGCCGGTCGAAGGCGACACGGACGGTGCCGTGCTCCCGGGCCCGGTGATAGGTCAGGTCGGTCAGGTCCTCGAAGCCCGGCACCACGTCCCAGGCTTCGGCGTCGAAGATTTCGGAGACTCCGTTGATCGCGCTCATGCGCGAAGGCTATCGGGCGCTGGAATCAAGCAGCGCGTCGTGTTGTTCTGCAGGCATGACACTTCAGGGCGAGTACGAACCGAGCAGCGCCGAGTGGGTCCGCAACCAGGTCGCGGCGTACGAGGCCTCCGGCGGCGCCGAGGCGAACACCGTGATGGACCGCCCGATCGTGGTGATCACCTCGCGCGGCCACAAGTCCGGCAAGCTGCGCAAGAACCCGGTGATGCGCGTCGAGCACGACGGCGTGTACGCCGCGGTCGCCTCCAAGGGCGGTGCCCCCGAGCACCCCGAGTGGTTCCACAACTTCGTTGCCGACCCGCACGTGGACCTGCAGGACGGGCCCGATCCCCACACGTACGCCGCCCGGTTGGCCACCCCGGCCGAGCGCACCGAGTGGTGGCCGCGTGCGGTCGAGGCGTTCCCGCCGTACGCCGAATACCAGGAGAAGACCGACCGCGAGATCCCGCTCTTCCTCCTCGAGCGCGTCTGAACCTCCGTCAGGAGGAAGCGCGGGCGATCGAGACCGCCAGCCCGACCAGATGGCGCAACCGGGCGAGTTCGGAGTCCAGGATCGCCGGCCCGCCGCGCCGCCCGAGCAGCACGAGTTCGTCGCTGCCCAGCGGTGCGGCGGCACAGATGTTGTCGTTGCCGATCTCAAGGACCGTTGCTTCCTTCAGGTCGTGCCAGGCGAATTCCTCCGGCGCGGCCGAGGTCCGGTGCAGCACCTCGGCGCCCCCGTCGCCACGGCGTACCCACGCGCCCCAGTCGGCGCGGAAGGTCAGCGGCAACAATTCGACCAGCCGGGTCATCGCCTGGCCCGGGTGCGCGGTGAGTTCCTCGACCGCCTCCAGGTCATAGAAGAGGTTGCCGCCTGCGGCATAGCGGGAGATCCACACCACCTGTACGCCGTCGAGCGCCGTGCAGGCGGAGACGATCGAGTCGGGCATCACGCCCGGGGCCAGCTCGAGGAGTACGTCGTCCACGGCGGTCCCGTCGTGGCGGTGCTCGATGATCTCGATCGCCTCGATGTCACCGCCGGCCTCACCGATGGCCGTGGCCAGGCGACCCAGGGATCCGGGGACGTCGGGAAGTTCGACTCGCAGCAGGAACGCCATGCCCACCACCCTAGT